>CAZMGD010000166.1:0-6485 GCA_964565705.1 uncultured Ilumatobacteraceae bacterium
CTTGACGCCCTTGTCGCGGCACTCGCGGTAGAAGTCGAGCACCCCGTACATGTTGCCGTGGTCGGTGATGCCGAGCGCCGGCTGCCCGTCGGCGGCCGCCTTGCCGACGAGATCCGGGAGGCGGGCGGCACCGTCGAGCATCGAGAACTCGGTGTGCACGTGGAGGTGCGTGAACGAATCGGTGCTCATGGGGCGGACTCTCGGGTCGAATTACATCGGTGTCGTTCGACGTTACCGTACCTGCTGGTGCCCCTGTCCGGCGCCGCCGGTCACAGGTACGTGCCGCCTGGCTCGGGGAGCTGGCCGGGCACCGGGCCGGGACCGCCGGGGCCGCCGGGGCCGATCCGGCGCATCTGTTCCAGCTGCTGGCGGGCGGCCAACTGCTGCGCCACGAGCGTGGCCTGGATGCCGTGGAACAGCCCTTCCAGCCAGCCGACCAGCTGGGCCTTGGCGACGCGCAGCTCGGCCTCGGACGGCACCTCGCCAGGAGCGAAGGGCCTGGTCAGCGACTCGAGCTCGTGCTGGAGATCGGGTGACAGGGCCGAGCGCACCTCTTCGACGGAGCGGTCGTAGATCGCTGCCAGCCGCTCGCGGCTCGGCTCGTCCAGCGGGCTGGCGCGCACCTCGTCGAGCAGTTGCTTGACCATCGAGCCGATGCGCATCACCTTCGCCGGCTCGCTGATCGTCTCGCTCTCCTCGCTGGCGTCCACCGGCGTCGGTACGCCGTCCACGACCTCCGGAGCGATGGGAGGGTCGGAATCGATGTTGGTGTCGCTCATCACGCCCGACCGTAACGCGAGCCGGGCGGGATCACGCCCCCGCGGCGATCAACGGCACGTAGACCTCCGCCGGTGTCAGCGACCCGTGACGGCAGACCAGCTGGAACGGCCCCGAGTCGGCGGGATCGTGGAAGGAGATGTCGTCGCGGGCGACGAGCGCCACATCGCCCAGCCGGCTCGCGACCGGCGCGGCGACCGTCGGGCCGAACCATCCGCCGTCGAGGGTCTCGTCGCGGGCGACCACCCAGGCGACCGCTCCGTAGAGCTCCTCGCTCGCGTCGTGCAGCTCCTTGGCCGCGCCAGGACGGGCGTGCAGCCACCGGAAGCGACCTTCGCCGGACTGGTGGTGCACCAGGCGGAGGATGTCGGGCGAGGGCTCCACGATCTGCGCACCCACCTGCACCTGGCCGTGGTCGGCGATCACGGCCACCACCGCTCCGGGTGGCAGCACCTCGCGGACGTCGCCGACCAGGCGATCGACGGCTCGGAGCTCGGCGTCGTAGAACGGTCCGAAGCCACGCTCGTGGGCGATCTTGTCCAGGCCGTCGTAATAGGCGTAGACGAGCGGCTCGCCCGCCGCGAGCTGCATCCCGACCTCGACGGCGATGCTCGACGGTGCCCGCCAGCCGACGTTGCGCGCACCGGACAGGTGCGCCTCGCTGAAGGCAGAGTGCTCGAGCTCGGCCTTCGACACCACCGGCACCGCGGTGCCGAGGAACGCAGGTACGGGCTGGACCTCACGCGGCGGCAGCGTGCGCCGGTAGTCGCCCTTGTCCGAGCTCCACCGCAGCATGTTGACGACGGACCCGCGGAAATCGACGCGGTAGCCGATGATTCCGTGCTCACCGGGGGTCATCCCGGTGGCGATCGACGTCAGCGCGGTCGCCGTCGTCGTCGGCGCGACCGTCGTGATCGGACCGCCCGTCATGTTCACCAACGTCGGCAACAGCGCTTCATGCTGTCGCAGTTGCAGCCAGCCGAGCCCGTCGACGACGAGCACGACGACTTGTGCAGCATCCCGCAGCGGTTGGGGGAACCACGCCGGCCGTGGACCCGGCCCGACGAGTCCCGGCATGACACCGCACACGTTCGGGCCCGCGTAGTCGGGCACGACCGGCGCCGCGTCGGGCGCCGAGTCAGGATCGGTGGGCAGGTTCACGCGCCCCCAGTCCATCACCCCCGACGGCCTTCCCGCCACATCCGGCCGCGGTGGGGTGGCGACCTCCTACGATGCACCCCCATGCGCGTGTCGACCCGAGGGGACTATGCCTGCCGAGCGCTGCTGTCCCTCGCCCTCCACGACAGCGCCGGTCCGACCTCGGTTCGCGACATCGCCGAGCGCACCGGGCTCCCCCAGCCCTACTTGGAGCAGATCCTGCTCGCGTTGAAGGGCGCCGGCCTCGTTCGGTCCAAGCGAGGCGTCGGCGGTGGCTACGTGCTGGCCCGCCCCGCCGACCAGATCCGAGTGTCGGAGATCGTCTCCGCGGTCGACGGGCCGATCACGCTCGGCGACTTCGGCGAACCCCACCAGGACGGGGCCTGCGACCACGAGGGCCAGTGCGTGCTGCTCGCGATCTGGAAGCAGGCCGGCGAGGTGATGCGCACCTATCTCGACGGCTTCACGCTGGCCCACATCGCCGAGGTCTCGAGGGGCGAAGCCCCGTGGCCGAGTTGATGGCTCGCTGCCGTTCTTGATGGCTCGCTGCGCTCGCGGCGGCGCCTGAGCGCGCCGTCCGGGTTGCTCGCTGCGCTCGCGAAGCCTCGGCCCCCGCCGGCTGAGGTGTCAGAACTCCCGGCTTCACAGACGCAGGATCGGGGCGGCTTCGTTCTGACAGCCAGCGCTACAGGGCGTCGAGGACGGCTTCGAGGTCGCTCGGCAGGGGGGCCTCGAACTCCAGGCGCTCGTTGGTCACCGGGTGGGTGAAGCCGAGATGGGTGGCGTGCAGGAAGGGGCGAGGTGCCGGGAGGGTGTGGCGGGCGCTGCCGTAGGCGAGGTCGCCGACGACGGGGTGGCCGATCGCGGCGAGGTGGACGCGGATCTGGTGAGTGCGGCCGGTCTCCAACCAGCAGCGCACGAGGGCGACGCCGGGATCGTCGAAGGTCTGCTCGACCTCGTAGCGCGTGCGCGCCACTCGTCCGTCGATCACGACCGCCATCCGCATCGGGTCGCGCGGGTCGCGCCCGATCGGAGCGTCGATCACCCCTGCGTCGTTGTCCGGATGTCCCCACACGAGCGCGAGGTACTCCCGGGTGACTTGCCGCTTGGCGAGCGCGGCGACCAGCGCAGCGTGCGCCGCTGGGGTCCGGGCCACGGCCAGCAGGCCCGACGTTCCGGCATCGAGTCGGTGCACGATCCCTGGGCGATGCGCCTCCCCGACCCCTGCGAGGTCGGGATAGCGGGCCAGGAGGCCGTTGACCAGCGTGCCCTCGGCGTTGCCCGGCGCCGGGTGCACGACGACGCCCGGCGCCTTGTCGACGACGAGGACGTCGGCGTCCTCGTACACGACCGTCACCTCCACGCTCGGGTCGGCGCGTGGCGCGGAAGGCGCTGGCTCGGTGATCTCGCCGAGCTCCAGCACCTGACCGGCGCGCAGCTTGACCTTTCCCGAGCTGGCGACCGCGCCGTCGACGAGCACGCTGCCGGCGTCGATGGCTGCGGTGGCGACGGACCTGCTGACACCGGTGACGAGCGCGACGACGCGGTCCAGGCGCTCACCGTCGAGGGCCGCGGGGATCTCCTCGCGGTGGCGCCGTTCGTCAGCCATGGTCTGCCGGAGTGGTCTCGTGCTCGGCCGGCGCCGTGTCCCGTGCCGGGTGGCGCCCGGCCAACCAGGTCGCGGTGACGAGCCAGATGCCGCCGACGGTCACGCCGATGTCGGCCACGTTGAAGATCGGCCACCATTGGAAGTCGATGAAGTCCACGACGGAGCCCCGCAGCCAGCCCTCGCCGCGGAACAGGCGATCGGCGATGTTGCCGGCGGCACCACCGAGGATCAGCCCGATCGGGATGCCCCACGAGCGCCGCACGCCGCGGCTACGGGCCACGCCGATGATCATCACGACGATCACGACGAGGGCGATGACGCCGATCACGGGACCGAGCCCGCGCCCTCGCGAGAACGCCATGCCGCTGTTGAAGGCGAGGTTGAACCGCAGCGTCCAGATGACGTCGATCGGGGCGTCCTGGAGGGCGTTGAGCGCCCAGTGCTTGGTCAGCTGGTCGAGCAGCAACACGAACGCCGCGACCGGCAGCGCGATCGGCGCCGCCGGACCGAGGACGCGGGAGCTACGAGACATCGGCGCGTCGGCCTACCGGCGGCCGAGCCAACCGACCTTCTCGCCGACGAGCTCGGTGGCCCAGGGGATGAACTCGAGCCGCTCGCGCGGGATCGGCTCACCCGAGATCAGCGAATAGCCGTAGGTGCCGTCGGTCAGCCGGGTGAGCGCGGCGTCGATCGCGGCGACGTCCTGGCGCGCCGAGGCGGACAGGACCAGATCGCGCTCGCGCTCCACGACCATCGTGTCGCCCTCACCGGACTCGTCGTCGAACTGCACGTCACCCATCTCGCCCTCCTCGATGAGCGAGCGGGCCTCGTCCTCCAGGCGATCGGCCTGGCCGACCAGGTTGGTGCGAGCGGCTTCCAGCAGCGCCTTCTGTGACCGCAAGAAGGCGAGATCGAAGTCACGGGTGGCGACGATGCCGTCCTTCGCCGGGGCCTTGGCGCCGTGGTCGGAGCCGTTGGCCGCGCGGCCCGCCGTGGCGCCGGCCTTCGCGGCAGGCGCCTTCGCCGCCACGGCGGCCCGCTTCGCAGGAGCGGCGGCCGCCTTCTTCGCGGGCTTCGGTGCGCTGCTGCTGTCGGACTTGGGCATCGGCGGGTCCACCTTCCTGGTCGAATGGGACGGCGCAGGCTAGCCGCCGCGCCGCCCGTCTCAACGCCGCCCGGGCCGCGATCCCCCGGCGAGGGCGTTGTCGACAGCGACCTGCGCGCCCCGCTCGTCGACGCCAGCGACCAGCAGCCGCTTGCGGCGGCCGGTGTCCCCGCTCGTGATCGTCACGTCCGATGCCGGTACGCCGAACACCTCGGCGATCGCCTTGACCACCGCGTCGTTCGCCCGTCCCTCGATCGGTGGCGCGGCGACCGCGATCTTCAGCGCGTCGCCGTGGCGCCCGACCACTCGTGCGCGATGGGCGCCCGGCTGGACGTGCACGTCGACGAAGATCCCATCGTCGGTCGGGTGCAGGTAGGGATGGTCAGCCATGGGAGTCCTCCTCGGAGACGGCTTCGACGGACAGGGCGATGTCGACGTCGCCGAACGGAACCGTCGTCGCGCCGTCGGGAGCCGCGTCGACCAGGTCGAAAGCGACCGCCAGCGTCTCACCCCCGACGAGCTCGCGGTGCGCCGCAAACTGCTCGCGCAGCCCGCCCGGCGCGGCAACGGTCAGCAGGATCCGGTCGCTGATCGCCAGGCCGGCATCGCGGCGGGCCTGCTGCACCGCGCGGATGAGATCGCGCGCCGCGCCCTCGGCCTCGAGGTCCGCGTCGAGGCTCGTGTCCAACACGACGACGCCGTCGTCGCCCGGTAGCGCCGCCGATGCCGCGCCCTCCCCCGAATCGCTGCTGACCATCCGCAACGTGTACTCGCCGGGCTCGAGGGTCACGCCGCCCGCGACCACCGTGTCGCCGTCGCGGCTCCAGTCGCCGGCCTTGATCGCCTTGATGACGGCCTGCACCCCTCCCCCGAGGCGCGGGCCGAGCTTCGCCGGAACCGCTTGCAGCACCGAAGTCGCGTGCGACGCCACGTCGGATGTCAGCTCGAGCGACTTGACGTTGACCTCGTCGGCGATCAGCCCGGCGAAGGGCGCGAGCAGTTCGGCGTCGGGCACGGCGACGGTCAGCGTGTGGAGCGGCTGGCGGACTCGCCGGCCCGAGGCCTTGCGCACGGAGAGCGCGGCTGAGCAGACGTCGCGGACGCGGTCCATCGCCGACGCCAGATCGGCATCCGGGCGCGCCTCGTCGGCACTCGGCCAGTCGCACAGGTGCACGCTGCGCTCCCCGGTCAGATCCCGGTACACGGCTTCGGTCGTCAGCGGCAGCAGGGGTGCGGCGACACGGCAGAACAGCTCCAGCACGGTGTGCAGGGTGTCGATCGCAGCCTGCTCGCCCGACCAGAACCGGTCGCGGCTGCGGCGCACGTACCAGTTGGTCAGCGCGTCCAGGAACGTGCGCAGCTGGGCGCAGGCGCCGAACAGGTCGGACCGGTCCATCGACTCGGTCACGTCCTCGATCAGCGTCGCCGTCTTGGCGAGGATGTAGCGGTCGAGCACGTGCTCGCTGGACGTGTCGACGCGACCGGCGGTGCCCTCGGCGTTGGCGTAGAGCCCGAGGAAGTACCAGGTGTTCCACAACGGCAGGAGCACCTGGCGCACCGTGTCGCGCATGCCCTGCTCGGTGACGGAATAGTCGCCGCCGCGCAGGATCGGAGAGCTGAGCAGGTTCCAGCGCATCGCGTCGGCGCCGTAGGCGTCGAACACGTGCGTCGGGTCCGGATAGTTGCGCAGGCTCTTCGACATCTTGAGCCCGTCGTCACCGAGGACGATGCCGTGGCTGACGCAGGTGCGGAACGCTGGTCGGTCGAACAGGGCCGTGGCCAGGACGTGCAGCGTGTAGAACCAGCCGCGGGTCTGGGCGATGTACTCGACGATGA
>CAZMGD010000167.1:0-6443 GCA_964565705.1 uncultured Ilumatobacteraceae bacterium
ACGTCAGCCATCGGGTCCAGGTCAGTCACAGTGGGGACCACCAGCGCCACCGCCGGGCAGCTGATCGCCAGTGGGAAACTGCTGGTGATCACAGCCGGTGACGGTCACAAGCAACTCTGTGGATCGACTGCTCCGCGATGCCCGGACGAACTGCAGCCAGCACGGGCGGCCAGCGCCACCGTCGTGAGCAGCCGGTTCCGGTGCTCCTCGGTGCGATGAGGCAGACTCGAACCATGGGTTCGGGGGGAGGCGACGAGGAGTTCAGCAACGGTGACCGCGTGTCGCTGTGGCTGATGAACGCCGACGGCCGTGGGGCGGTGCGCGGCACGCTGCGCCGGTTCCGCCTGCCCGAGGCGTTCGACACCGACCTCATCGACAAGACCATTCACGCCGCCGAGTTGATGGACGAGCGCGGCGACCGGATCGACAACGTGGCGGCGTGGACCCGCCACACCTTGGGGCTGCGGGCTCGTGACCTGCTGCGGTCGCCCGGCAGCCGGCGGGCCGCCGCCGCGGCCACGCACGACGATGGCGCCGATCTCGTCGCCGCGCTGCCCGACCGGTCCGACGAGCTCGGCCGGCTCGCCGTCGAGCTGGACGTGGGCGAGCTGCGACGCCAGCTCGGATCACGGTGGGGCGAGGGCCATCCGTGGCGGGTGTCGGCGTCGCTGACCTACCTCTCCGTCGCCGTCGACGGCGGCTCGGCGCCTCCTCGCTGCCCGCGACCGACGGGCGGCGCCGACGAGTTCGACGCCGCCCACTGGGCCGGCCTCTTCTACGCCGGCGTCCGCGACGTGTTCCCCTTCGGTGGCGAGGACACGCCGGCAGTCCGCCAGCGCCGCAAGCGGCGCATCGACCAGGTCCGCGCGGCGATCATCGAGTCGCACGCTCTGGCAGGGCTGGGCGACGATGGCTGAGGTCCCGCTGCTCGGCCTGCCCAGCTTCGTCGTGGAACCGCGCACCGACGGCGACGACCTCGAACTGATCCAGACCGTTCCCGGCCCCGCGGGGTCGCTCGAGCTGCGCATCGGTTCGGTGGAGGTGGCCGTCGATGCGGCCGACGTCACCGCAATCAACCACGTCCGCGTCGAACTGGGGCCGCAGGGACTCGACCCCGCCGCACGGCGCACGTTGACCCGCCTCCTCGGTGACGCGCTGCTCGACGAGGTCGACCACGTCGTGCTGGAGCCGCCGGCCAAGAGTCGCCAGATCGGCTTGGCGCGCGCCGACCAGCGCATCCACGTCGACCGCGTCTTCGTGCGTCTCGTCACCGCGGCGTCGGCGACGGATCGGCCCGGGCTGCTACCGCACGAGCGCGCCCTGTCCGTGCTCGAGACCGTGGCGCTGGCCCGCCGGCTGCGGCTCCCGGAGCTCGTCGACCAGTGGGCCGGCGACGTGATCGACGCAGCAGCTCTGCTCGCCGCCGACCCGGACCACGTCGACCGGGCGCTGCGGAACCCCGATGCCCGCGCCGCGGCCGCCGATCTGTGCGAGACCGCGGCCAAGTGGCCGGCGATCTCGCTCGTCGCCGATGGACTCAACCGGCTCGCTGCCCAGCTCCGCGTCGCGTCACCCGACGGCACCGGCGACGGAGGATCCGCCGGGACACGCCCACTCGACGCGTCGGCCCAGCCGACGGAGCCGGCGTCTGTCGCCCTCGATTCGCTGGCCCCGATGGTCACCGGCGCCTGGCCCACCGTGTCGCGGACGTTCCACGACGAGTTCGAGATCCGGCTGCCCGGCTGGGGCGAGCGCGCCGCCGGCTGGTGGGTGCGCGCGTTCTCGGGTGCGGACGGCGTGCCGGTCGCCGCGGTGCCGATCGAGGCCGACGGCGACGATGCCGTGGGGTATTGCATCGTGCCGCCCCGCTTCGCCGACCAGCTGCTGATCGACGTCGTCGACGATCCGTCGTCGCCCCGCTCCTCCGAACGGATCGCCGCGTTCCGGGCGGCGATCGCCACCGGCAAGCGGGCAGCGCGACTCGAACGGCTCGACCGTCACGACGAGGCGGCGGCCACGTGGCAGGCCTCCAGCGAGCTGCACCGGCGCGCGGGCGACGACTGGCGGGCGGCGACGGCCCTGGCGATCGCCGACCAGCACTACCGCACCACTCGTGGCGGCCGGGGCCAGGACGCCCGACCCGTGGTGACCGATCTCGTCGGCCCCGGCGACTGAGGGCTCCCGACCCGATGCAGAAGGACTCCGAACGCTGGAACGAGGTGAACCCCTCGCGCTACGCGTGGGAGCGCGAGGGCATCGCCTTCGTCCGTGAGGGTCTTCCCGACGCCAAGCCCTATCGGGGCTGGGCCAACGTCGAGTTCGTCGGCGAGGACCGCTCGCTGAACGAGATCGACCTCCTGGTCACGTGCCCGACGGGCATCTTCCTGATCGAGATCAAGTCGCACCCCGGCATCATCAGCGGCAACGGCCAGCAGTGGACGTGGATCCGCCCCGACGGCACGCGCCAGAGCATCGCCAACCCGCTGTTCACCACCCAGAACAAGTGCCATCGGCTCGAGAACCTGGTCAGCAAGCAGTCGGCGTGGCGGAACCTCAAGGGCAGGGCGCGCCTGCAGATCGAACCGATCGTGTTCCTGAGCAACCCCGACCTGGATTGCCAGCTGAACCCCGCCGGCCGGATCGGCGTGTACGGCCGCGGGCTGCCGCCACGACGCGTCAATGCGGCGACCATCCCGAACGTGCTCGACCTGCTGAAGAACAACCTGAAGGACGAGGAGCGAAACCGCCGCGGAGCGATCAACGCCGTCGACAGCGCGGTGTCCAACGCGTTCGCCGAGGCCCTCGTGCAAGCCGGCATCCGCCCGTCGACCGGCCAGCACCGCGTCGGCGACTACGACCTGCTGGAGCGCCTCGGCGACGGGCCCGGCTGGGAGGATTGGCGGGCGCTGCACCGAGGCACGGGCGTGCACCGGCGGATCAGGCGGTGGCTGACGACCGAGACCCACACCGTCGAGGAGGAGCAGCACCTCGAGCGTGCGGCCCGGCGCGAGTTCGAGCTGCGCGGCTTGCTGAACCACCCGAACGTGCTGCTGCCCGTCGACCTCCAGTTCAACGAGTACGGACCGGCGCTCGTGTTCGACGACGACCAGGACCGGCCGACGCTCGACGTCTGGCTTGCCGACGAGGGCGCGTCGCTGTCGCTCGACGCCCGCCTGCGGCTCGTCCGCCAGATCGCCGAGACCGTCGACTTCGCCCACCGCAAGCAGGTGTTCCACCGCACGCTGGGCCCCTCCAGCATCCGGGTCGGGCAGGACCACGACGGCCAGACCAAGGTGTGGATCGCCGACTGGCAGTCCGCCGCGCGCGAAGCCGAGACCCGCTCCGTACTGGTCGGCACCGAGCACGTGGGCGACCTCATCGACGACAGCGCCCGGCTGTACCTCGCCCCCGAGACGGCCAACGGCTTCGCCACCGAGCCGGTGCGGTCGGACGTGTTCTCGGTCGGCGCGATCGCCTACCTGCTGTTCAGCGGCCACGCCCCGGGGGTCGACCTGGCCGACTTCCGTGAACGGCTGCGCGAGAGCGGCGGCCTCGACCTCAGCGCGGACGTCGACGGGGTGTCGGAGTACCTCCGCGTCGCGGTGCGCGACGCCACCAACCCGCAGCTCGACGACCGCCTCGGCTCGGTGCGCGAGTTCCTCGACTGGCTCGACATCGCCGCCGCCGACCAGCGCCCACCGTCGGCCGATCCTGACCACGACGTGGTCGACCCCGTGCAGGCCGAGAAGGGCGACCACCTGGAGGGCGGCTGGATGGTGGAGCGTCGCCTCGGACGCGGCGCGACGGCGGTGGCCCTGCTCGCCACTCGCCTCGACCGCACCGAGGTGCTCAAGGTGGCCGTCGACGCCCAGCACTTCGACCTGCTGCGCACCGAGCACGAAGTCCTGCAGACCGTGAGGCACAAGGGCATCGTGACCAGCTACGACCTCGACGAGATCGGCGGGCGCGTGGTGCTGCACCTCGAGTCGGCCGGCGACGAGACACTCGCCGAGCACCTCCGCCGCAACGGCCGCCTCAGCCTCGGCAACCTCCAGCGCTGGGGCGACGACCTGCTCGAGACGCTGGCCCACCTCGAGCAGGAGGGCATCGCCCACCGCGACATCAAGCCCGACAACCTGGCGATCAAGGCCAGGAAACCGAACAACGAGCTGCACCTCGTGATGTTCGACTTCTCGCTGTCGCGCACCCCGGCGGAGAACATCCGCGCCGGCACGCCCGGCTACCTCGACCCGTTCCTCGACGAACGGCCGAACAAGCGGTGGGACTGGCCCGCCGAGCGGTGGAGCGTCGCCGTCGTGCTCTACGAGATGGCCACCGGGGTGCGGCCGCGCTACGAGGGCGGCGGCGACCCGGGATTGGTGCCCGGCATCGAAGCCGAGATCGACCCCGCCCAGTTCGATCCCTCGGTGGCGTCGGGCCTGCGCGACTTCTTCGTCAAGGCGCTGCGGCGCGACCCGTCGCAGCGGTTCGACACCGTCGAGGAGATGCGCTCGGCATGGAGCGCGGCGCTGGCCCGCATCAACGAGCCGGTGCTGGCGGGCACGGACCTCGGCGACCGCGCCGCCGTGGACGACGCGCTGCAGCGCTCGGTCCGCGACACACCGTTGGTGGAGCTGCACCTGACGCCGAAGGTGCTCGACGTGTTGAGCCGGCTGAACGTGCACACCGCCGGTCAGCTCGCCGACACCAACATCCAGAAGCTGCAGCGGATGGCCGGCGTCGGCGACAAGACGCGCCGCGAGATCAGCCGCCTCGCGCGCGCCCTGGTCGACCGCTTCGCCAGCGAGCCGGAGGAGTTCGAGACGTCCGACGCGGCGTCGATCGACCGGATGGCCGGCCTGCTGTACCGCAAGGGCACGGCCCGCACCGCCGACGGGACGCTCGTGCGGATGGTGCTCGAGCCGCACCTGCCGATGCAGACGACGTTCCTCGGCGCGACCGACGCGCTCGGCCCCTGGCCGTCGCACGCCGAAGTCGCCGAGGCCGCCGGGATCGCGATCGCCGACGTCAAGGACGCGACCCTCGAGGCGACGCGGCGGTGGAAGAAGATCGCTGCGTTCACCCGGCTGCGCACCGACCTCATCGACGTGGTGCGCCGATCGGGCGGGGTGATGACCGCCGACGAGCTGGCCAGCGCCGCGCTCGACCTGCGCGGCAGCGCGGCCGCGCTCGACCAGCGCCTGCTGCGCGCCCGTGCCGTCGTGCGGGCGGTGCTGGAGGAGGACCAAGCGCGCGCCGACGCCCAGTGGGTGCTGCGCCGCGACGCCGAGCGACTGGTCGTGTCCGACGACCAGGACCCGAACATCGACGGCACCGTGCGCGCGGTGTGGGCGCTGGCGGTCGGCGACGTCGCCGACTCCCTCGTCGCCGGCGACGAACTGCCGACCACCGCCGACGTCGTGACCGCCCTGCGCGCCGTCGAGGCCCCGGCGGCATTGCTCGACCTGCCCGACGCCCGGCTGATCCGGCTCGCGGCAGCGGCATCGCGGACCGCGTCGACCTCGACCCGCCTCGACCTGTACCCGCGCCTCCTGCCGCCGGCCCGATCGGTCGTCATGGCCCGGCCGGCGCTGGTGACCGCGAGCGCGCTGTCGGTCGACGCCGTCCAGAGCCGGGTGCGGGCCCGCTTCCCCGACGCCGCGCCGCTGCCGCCGCGCCCGGCGCTGGACGCGCTGCTCGACTCGATCGGCCTGATCTGGGACACGGGCCTGGCGGCCTACCGCCTGCCGACCGTGGCGTCGTCGGAGTCGGGGCGCAGCACGCACCTGCCGACGATGTTGCCGCCCACCGAGATCGACCTGACCCGCGAGGCGGCGCTCGAGTTCGACCAGCGGATGCAGCGCCTCGCCGCCGGCGGCGGCTACTGCGTCGTCAACGTCGCGACCCGCCACGTCGAGGGCGCCGAGCACCTGCTGGCCCAGCGCCACGGCTTCGTCGTGGTCGACGTCGACCTCGAGCTCATCGACGCGATGCGCGCCGTCGCCCAATCTGGCAACGCCGACTGGGCGGTGGTGAGCGCCGCCGACGCGACCCGTGCCACGCCCGAGTGGAACAAGCTTCAGCAACTCGTCGTGAAGCCGGCGCTGCCCGCCCTGCGCGAGCGGGTGCTGCGTGCCGGCCCCACCGTGCTGCTGAGCGGCATCGGGCTGCTCGGCCGCTACGGGCAGCTCGGCCTGCTGGACGAGCTGCGCGACCACACGACCGGCGTGCGCCGGCTGGACGGGGTGGCGCTGCGCGGGCTCGCCGTGCTCGTGCCGACCGAGACCCCCGACCGGCCGCCGACGATCGCCGGCGAGGCCGTCGCGTTCGTCGGCGCGAACCAGTGGACGAGCGTGCCGCGGCGCTGGCTGGAGCCAGGTTTCGACACGGTGCGAGGAGGATCGCGATGAGCGAGCGGAGCGGGCGCCGATGAGCGTCGACCG
>CAZMGD010000168.1:0-6398 GCA_964565705.1 uncultured Ilumatobacteraceae bacterium
TCCACGACGCTGCCGGGCCCGCCGAGATCGTGCGCGACGGCGTGGAGGGGCGTCGCTGGCGCACGATCGGCGAGCTCCAGGCGATCACCGCGTCGCTCGCCGGCGATCCAGCGCGGCGGGCCTCGCTGGCCACCGAATCCGCCCGCCGAGCACTCGACTACACCCCCGACCGCTTCGAGCACCGCCTGCGCACGATCCTCGCCGACCTCGACGTCGAAGCCTGATCGACGGACGAAGTAGCACTTGTGCTAGCATGAACGATGTGGCCACGGTGGGATTGCGTGAACTTCGGCAGGACGCGTCGAATCTCGTTCGACGCGCGGAGCACGGCGAGCGCATCGACATCACCGTCGCCGGCCGCCTCGCGGCCCGCATGGTGCCCGCAGCACCCGGACACTGGCAGAGCTGGGCAGCGATCTCCGAGCTGTTCACAGGTCGGCCCGACCCGGATTGGGAGCGCGACCGCGGTCTGATCGATCACGCGGTCGTCGATCCGTGGGAGGACCGCGATCAAGGCGCTCCTTGATACGAGCATCCTGATCGCGACAAACGTCGCGCCGCTCGATGGTGACCTCGCGATCAGCGTCGCGTCGCTCGCCGAACTGCACTTCGGTGTGCTGGTCACCACCGACCACGCAGTCCGCGCCGAACGGCTGAGACGGCTATCGGTGTTGCAACGCACCTTCGATGCGCTCCCGGTCGACGAGTCGGTCGCGGCGAGCTACGGGCAGCTCGCAGCCGCCGTGGTCGCTGCCGGCCGGCGGCCCAGGTCGCGTGCGTTCGACCTCTTGATCGCCGCGACTGCACACGCCCACGACGCACGGCTGTACACCCGGAACGCCTCCGACTTCGTCGGGATCGAGCACCTCGTCGACGTCGCCGCTGTCTGACGCCGGAGACGAGGCGTCGGAGCTATGCCACGTAGGCGACGACGTCGAGGAGCACGTGGGTGGCGCCGAGCTCGTTGAAGATGTCGACGGCGCCGCCGTTGAGGCGGACCATCACCAGGTTGGGCACGTCCTGGCCGGCGGTGAAGTTGACGTTCGACGCGGTCGGGCGCGCCGTGCCCGCAGGCCACACCGTGAGGTAGCCGTCCGACGTGGGCGACGCGGCGGTGACGTTCATGATCACGCCGGTCGCGTTGGCCGGCACGCCGCCCAGCCCGGCCACCGGGAACCGCCGCGACTCGAACGGCGCCAACGCGCTCGTCGAGCGGGTGTCGGCGATCCGTTGCGGCGCGATCGGCTTCACCATCGCCCCGGTCGGTGCGTAGTAGCCGTACACGTCGACGATCACGTCGGCGTCGGTCTCGGCGACGAGCAGCTGGATGTTGCCGCCCGAGCCCACCTTGACGACGGCGAGGTTCGCCCTCGTGCGACCCGGCGAGAGGTTGATGTTCGACACCGTGGGCCGTGGTTCGCCGCTCGGGTACGCGGCCGCCCAGCCGATGCCCGACGCGTTGGCGCCGGTGATGTTGAGCACCACGGACGTCGCGTTGGCCGGGACACCGTTGGCTCCGGCCACCTTCAGCGTGCGTTCCTGGCCGGCGGTGTAGGTCGTGCCACCCTGCCCGAGGCGTGTGTCCATCAGCCGCGTCGGAGCGACCCCGGTGAACGCGCTGCCGCCGTTCATCGTGCCGGTGCTGTCGATCCAGCCGGCGACGTCGGCGATGAGGTGCGTGGTGCCGGCCCAGTTGTAGATGCGGATCTTCCCGCCGGCGCCGACCGGTGCCACCACCATGTTCGGCACGTCGACGTACGGCAGCAGGTTGAGGTTGGACGTCGTCGGCAGTGCGCCGTACGAGCTCTGGTCGTCGTAGATGTTCGCCCCGCGCGGTGGCTTGGGGAACAGCGACACGTAGCTGGTCTCGCTCGGGGCGGACGCGGTGACGTTGAGCAGGACCGCCGACACGCCGGCCTCGGGGATGCCGTACATCCCGGTGACCTTCAGCTCGTGGTTGGCCGCCACGTCGCGGCGGATCAGCGAGTTCGGCTCGTTGATCCGTCCGTCGCCGGGCTGGACCGGACCGTTGGTGATCCCGAGGCCGATGCGCGTGTCGAGGATCCGCGTCGGGCTGAGCGTGTGGAACCCGCCACCCGGGCTGGCCCCGGGGCCGCCGCTCGAGTAGCTGCAGGTGTCGAAGCCGAAGCAGGTCGCGTCCAGGTCGATCGTCGGGATCCGTCCCGGTGCGATCTCGGTGAAGGCCGAGATGGCCCGCCCGGTGGCGGTGTCGGTCACGAACACGATGTAGGTGCCCGGCCACGTGACCCCGGCGGTCCAGCCGTTGCCCCGGCTCGTCACCGACGCGAACGCCGCGGCCTCGGCGCCGCCGCTGGTGCGCGGCAGCGCGGGCCCGACGTCGGGGAACGTGTAGGGCACCTGGAACACGTCGGTCGTGACGCGCCGGTCGGCGACGGGCGTGGACGACACGATCGCACCGTTGGCCCGGAACCCGCCGTAGGCGTCACCGACGCGCGGCAGGGGCACCGTGCCGATGCCGCCCCAGCCGGCGCCGTTGCGGTCGACCTGCACGTGGGCGCCGCCGACGTCGACGGTCCACGGGTCGTAGGTGTCCTCGTTGGCCGCCGGGTTCGGCTTGGGGTAGAACTCGTAGCGCACCTGGCTGAGCGAGCGGCCGGCGGCGTCGGTGTCGCGCACGGTGAGCGGCGCCAGCAGATTGCCGTTGCTGTCCCACCACTCGTAGTCGGCGTACTGGCCGCCGCTGCTGGTGCTGCCGCCGTAGATCGCATCGACGCCCACCATCCCCGGCATGCCGTTGGCGGCGACGGTCAGGCTGAGCGTCGCCGCGCTGGCCGTGGGCGTCGCGGCCGGGGTCGCGATCAGCGCGGCCACCCCGACAGCGGCGGCGAGGAGGATGGACGCCCGTTTCGTCAAGGTCCTGCGCATGATCCGATCGACGGTAGTGGTCTCGTCACGAGAAGTGATCGCGGCATCAGGCCGGGAGCGGGCGGCCCTGCTTGTCGAGCTTCGCCGCCTTCGTCGCCTTCTTCCATGCTCGCACGACCGCCAGCGACTCGGGGTCGTGCACGTCGGCGACCGATCGAGGCGTGTCGTCGGCGAACGGGCCCGCCGCGGCTTCCCAGCCAGCGGGTCGCACCCCCATCCGCTTGGCGAGGACGGCGACCAAGATCTTCGCCTTCTCGTCCCCGTAGCCCGGCAGCGCCCGCAGCCGCCGGTACAGCTCGGTGCCGGAGTCCACCTCCCGCCAGACGTTCGCACCCGTGCCGCGGTAGTCGGAACGCAGCACGGCGCACAGCTCGTGGATCCGCCGGCCGAGCGCGGCGGGGAAGCGGTGGATCGCCGGCTTGTCGCAGCACACGGCGACGAAGTCGCCGACGTCCATCGAGGCGATCTTGCGGGCGTCGAGGTGGCCGAGCCGCCGCTTCAGCGTCGCCGGGCCGGCAAAGGCCCACTCCATCGGAACCTGCTGATCGAGCAGCATCCCGATCAAGAGCGCCGTCCCGTCGGTGTTCAGCAGCCGATCAGCGGCGCGGTCGCCGGTGATGTACAGATCACCCACGGGCGCCAGACTAGACGGACGCACCGATCTGCACGTGCAGATGGATGAGTATGCTCGTCTGCATGCGCACCACGTTGAACTTGCCGGACGCTCTGGTGGAGGAGGCCAAGGCGCGAGCGAGCAAGGACGGGCGGACGCTGACCAGCCTCATCGAGGAAGGCCTGCGCACGGTGCTCGCCGAACCTCCGGCGCCTCGGGAACGCAAGCCCCTGCCGACCTTCGGTGGCGGCGGACGGATGCTCATCGACCTGGAGGACAAGGACGCGCTCTGGGAGATCCTCGACGCTGATGGCTTCAAGTGATCCTGCCGGACGTCAAGCTCCTGGTCTTCGCCGCCCATCACGACGCGCCGCACCACGACGTGACCGTCGACTGGCTGCGAGGGGCGGTCAGCGATGACGCCGTGGCCCTGTGCGATCTCGTGATCGCCGGAGCGATCCGGGTGCTGACCAATCCACGCGTGTTCCAGATCCCTGCACCAATGCGAGAGGCCCTCGCCTTCATCGATGCGTTGCGCGCCGAGCAGACCGTGCGGATGGTGCACGCCACCGCCGCGACGTGGAGGACGTTCGCCGAGCTCGCCGCCCGGGACTCGCAGATCCGCGCCAATCTCGTGCCGGACGCGTACCTGGCGGCTCTGGCGATCTCCCACGGCTGCCGGCTCGCGTCGGTCGACCGCGGCTTCGGCCGCTTCCCGGGTCTCGTCCACTTCGACCCGACCCGCTGAGCCCAAGTTCTCGGTCGGCTTCTGGTCCCCAGAGGTGCCAGAAGCCGACCGAGAACGAAGGGGCGCGTCGCGTCAGGTCAGGATGTAGGGGTCGGCTCGGTCGGGGTCGAGGCCGTACCTCGCGATCGCGTCCTTGACGACCTCGGGGCCGATCGCGCCGTCGGCGCAGAGGCCGCTGAGGACGGACACGACGACGTTGGGCGCGTCGGTCTCGAAGTACGAGCGCAGCACCTCGCGGGTGTCGCTGCGGCCCATGCCGTCGGTGCCGAGGGGGATGAACGTGCGCCCGGGCAGGAACCGCGCGATCTGGTCGGGCACCGACTTCATGAAGTCGGTCACCGCCACGATCGGGCCCGGCGCCGGACCGAGCAGCGTGGCCACGAGCGGCGTCCGTGGTTCCTCACCGGGGTGGAGGCGGTTCCACCGCTCGGTGGCGAGCGCGTCCTCGCGCATCAGCTTGTACGACGTCGCCGACCACAGGTCGACGCCGACGTCGTAGTGCTCGGCCAGCTCTGCCGCGGCCTCCCGAGCAGCGCCCTGCGCCGAGCCGGAGAACAGCACCGTCGCGTAGTTGGCCTTGCCGGCGGGTGCGTCGCCCCAGCGGTACAGGCCGCGCACGATGCCGTCGTCGACCGTGGTCCCGTCGGGCTGGGCCGTGGCCGGCTTGGCCGGCATCGGGTAGTTCTCGTTGTAGAGGGTGAGGTAGTAGAAGACGTCGGGATCGGGGTGCGAGCCGCCGTACATCCGCTCCAGCCCGTGCTTGACGATCGTCGCCGCCTCGTACGCGTAGGCCGGGTCGTAGGCCTGCACCGCCGGCACCGTCGAGGCCAGCACCAGGCTGTGCCCGTCCTGGTGCTGGAGCCCCTCGCCGAGCAGGGTGGTGCGACCCGCCGTCGCGCCGAGCAGGAACCCGCGGCAGCGGGCGTCGGCCGCCTGCCAGATCAGGTCGCCGACCCGCTGGAAGCCGAACATCGAATAGAACGTGTAGAACGGGACCATCGGCACGCCGCGGGTCGCGTACGACGTCGCCGCGGCGATGAAGCTCGACATCGCGCCGGCCTCGGTGATGCCCTCCTCCAGGATCTGCCCGTCGACCGCCTCGGTGTAGGACAGCAGCAGGTCGTGATCCACCGGCTCGTACTTCTGTCCCTGCGATGCGTAGATCTTGATCTCGCGGAACAGCGAGTCCATGCCGAACGTGCGAGCCTCGTCGGGGATGATCGGCACGACCCGTGACCCGAACTTCTCGTCGCGGGTCAGGTTGCGCAGCAGCCGGGTGAAGCTGACGGTCGTGGACGCGGCTTGCGCGCCCGACCCGCCGTACAGCTCCTTGAACGCCGACTCGGAGGGCAGTTCGAGGGCCCGCCGCACCTTCGTCGTGCGCTTCGGGATCGAGCCGGCCAGGGCCTTGCGGCGCTCCATCAGGTACTGGTACTCGATCGAGTCCGACGGCGGCCGGTAGTACGGCGGCAGGTCGCCCTCGAACGCCTCGTCGGGGATCTCGTCGGTCAGGAACAGGCGCTCGCGCAGCACGCGCATCTGGTCGCCGGTCATCTTCTTGATCTGGTGGGTCGCGTTGCGGCCCTCCAACCCGGAGCCGAGGGTCCAGCCCTTGATCGTCTTGCACAGGATCGCCGTCGGCCGGCCGGAGCCGAGGTTCTCCGTCGCCGCCCGGTAGGCGGCGTACAGCTTGCGGTAGTCGTGGCCGCCGCGGGGAAGGTTGCGCAGCTCGTCGTCGGACAGGTTTGCCACCATCTGGCGCAGCCGGGGGTCGGGCCCGAAGAAGTTCTCCCGGATGTAGTTGCCCGTCTCCACGCTGTAGCGCTGGAACTCGCCGTCGACCGTCGTGTTCATCTTGTTGAGCAGCACGCTGTCCTTGTCCTGCAGCAGCAGCTCGTCCCACTTCGAGCCCCAGATCACCTTGATCACGTTCCAACCGGCGCCGCGGAACGTGGCCTCGAGCTCCTGGATGATCTTGCCGTTGCCGCGCACCGGGCCGTCGAGGCGCTGGAGGTTGCAGTTGACGACGAACACGAGGTTGTCGAGCTGCTCGCGAGCGGCGAGCGACAAGGCGCCGAGCGTCTCGGGCTCGTCGGTCTCGCCGTCGCCGATGAAGCACCAGACCTTGCG
>CAZMGD010000169.1:0-6377 GCA_964565705.1 uncultured Ilumatobacteraceae bacterium
TGCTTCTCGTTCTTGACGTGGGCGGACTTCCCAGGCATGTCGACCTCCGAACGGCGTTGCAGGGGAGGTGTACCCCTGACGCCGAACTCGAAACCTCCACGGCGGGTCGGGGCGCGTCCCTCGCGTACAGTGGCCCGTCGGGCTGACGTGCCAGGTCTGGTCACCGATCACGGCGACGGTCATCGCGCGGGCCCAGCCACCGTGAACGCATACACCGTCGAGGGCCGCTGAATGTCGACAACCTTCGCCACCGGTCTTCGCTATCCGGAGGGCCCGGCGATCGATCGCAACGGCGTGCTGCACGTCGTCGAGCTCGGGGGCGGGCGGGTTTCCGTGATCGACGGCGCCGGTGCGGTCTCGGTGTTCGCGGACACGGGCGGCGCGCCGAACGGTGCAGCCTTCGGTCCCGACGGCGAGCTGTACGTCTGCAACAACGGCGGCCGGCATCCACCGGCACCCTCCACAGACGGCCGGGAAGGTGCGGGGGGCGGCACGCCGTCGATCCAGCGCATCACACCCGGTGGTGACGTGGCGACGCTCGTCGACCAGATCGACGGCGTGCCACTCAACGCGCCGAACGACATCTGCTTCGACTCGGCCGGAGGCTTCTACTTCAGCGATCCCAGTTGGGTGTTCCTCGACGACGGCATGGCGGGACCCGGCAACGTCTGCTACGTCGACTCGGCCGGAGGCGCCCGACGCATCCACGCCGGGTTGCGATTCCCGAATGGCGTGGCGCTCGGCCCGGGCGCGAAGGAGCTGTTCGTCACGGCGTCCTCGACGGGTGACGTGTGGGCCTTCCCAGTCGTGTCGCCTGGCGTGGTCGGCGAGCCGCGCCCATTCGGATCGTGTGGGGCCGGTGGATTGCCCGACGGCCTGGCGATCGACGCCGAGGGTGCCGTGCTCGTCGCGAGTCATGGCACAGATCGGCTGCTGGTGTTCGAACCGTCCGGTGCGCTTCGGGAGGGGGTACATCTCGGCGACGACCTCGGGTTGTCCAACCTGTGCTTCGGCGGCCCCGACTCGCGCACGTTGTTCGTCACCGCCGCAGGTCCCGGCACGGTGATCTGTCTCGACTGGCCGGTGCCGGGGCTTCCGCTGCACGACCGCTGAGCGGGGCGCTCAGCCGGAAGGCGTCGGATCGCCTGACCAACGGGAGGCTGCGGACACCCACAGATCCTGAATCCCCACGATTCGGCGTCACCCAACCTATCCGCCGTGACTCGACGCCGGGACGCGGCAGAGGGCCGGGGAGCGCGGGCATCGCTCCCCGGCCCTCTGCCGGACCGACTCAGGTTGTGCTCAGAAGGCGCCACCCACGTCGATGATCAGGTGCGTCGGTGCGCTGTTGAAGATGCACACCGAGCCGCTCGGCTGCCCGAGCTTGGCGAGCACCGCTCCGGGGATCGTCTGACCATCGAGGCGCCAGCGCAGGACGGAGAAGGTCGCGGCGACGACGACCGCCGCGATCGCACCGACCGCGAAGAGGTGCCCAAGATCACCGAACGTCCGCCCGTAGTGGAACGACCTGTCGAACGGGACCAGCAACGTGAGGAGCACGCACACCGGAAGCCCGACGATGAGAGGTTTTGCCCACGATCGATCGGCGAGCGCGCCCGACGGCCGTCTTGACACGAGTGTCTGGACGCCTGACACGACTCGTGATCTCCCTCCGCACCCGGCCAAAGCCCACCGGTGTGGCTGCGCATTTTGCTCGCCGCGGCAGCGATCGGACCTGCCGCTAGGACGTCGCCGACGCGGCCAGGTCGGTCGAGGGACGCAGCCGCAGGCACGCGTCGATGCCGCCACCGATCCGGTTGCTGAGGTGGACGTCACCGTCGCTGGCCTGGGCGAGATGGCGGACGATCGCCAGTCCGAGACCCGATCCGTCGTGGTTCGCGTCCGGTGCCCGCCAGAAGCGATCGAACACGTGGGTGAGCTGCTCGTCGCTCAGACCCGGGCCTCTGTCCAGCACGTGGACCTCCACCCAGCCGTTCTCGCGCCCGGTGACGATCTCGATGGTGGAGCCAGCGGGAACCGCGTTGATCGCATTGTCGATGAGGTTGTCGACGATCTGCTCGACGGCGCCGGCGACCGCGAGCGCGCTGCATCGGTCGGTGGAGCGCGAGACGAGGCTGACGTCGCGCTCGTCGGCGAGTGCCCGCCATACCTCCGCCCGCTCGCCGGCCACCGCGCTCACGTCGACCTCCTGGGTCGGCGGCGAGGAGCTGGTGGCGCGAGCGAGCAGCAAGAGTCCCTCGACCATCCCCTGCAAGCGTTCCGTCTCCGCCGCGGCGGCGTCGATCCGGTCGCGAGCCGCGTCCGGATCGGTGTCGACCACCTCCGCGGCGCGTTCGATCTGCAGGCGCAGCGCCGTCAACGGCGTGCGCAGCTGATGCGATGCATCGCTGGCGAACGAGCGCTGCTGCTCGACGAGGTCCGCCACCTGCTCGGTCATCGCGTTGAAGGAGCGGGCGAGGCTGCGGATCTCCGGTGGGCCGTCGCCGACAGCGGCCCGTCCGGAGAAGTCGCCGGCGGCAACGGTCTCCGTGGAACGCTGCAGACGTCGGAGCGGGCCGACGACCGTGCCGGCCATGAACACGGCGGCGATGACAGCCGCGGCGAGCGAGATCAGCCCGACGACGACGAGGCCGCGCACCTTGTCGTCCACGCGCTCGTCCACGGCCGTCGTCGACTGGGAGATCCGCACGGCGCCGACGACCGAGGCCGCGTTGCGAACCGGCACGGCGACGTACACATCGTCGTCGCGACCGGAGACCGGGTTCCCGCCGAGCGCGGCCTGGACCTCCTGCCGGGCCGACACGTCGTCGCCGATCGGCAGCGCTGCCCCCGACGCGGCGGCGACGGTGCCGTCGAGGCCGACGATGACGACGTCGACGCCCTCGGTCGAGCGGTAGAGGTCGATCGTGGACTGCAGCGCGCCAGCGTCGAAGGGCTGCCGGCCGGAGAGGACGTCCTCGGCCGCGCCGCCGATCACGAACGCGTCACGCTGCAGCTCGGCGACGAGGCGCTCGGTCTCCACGTCGCGGAGGTGGCGCGACAGGGGGATGCCGACGGCGAGCAGCACCACCACCATCACGCCGGCGAAGGCAGCGACGAAGCGCCATCTCACGTCGGTCGCCCCGGAGGCTCCAGCCGGAAGCCCACGCCGCGCACCGCGGTGATCCAGTCTGCGTCACCGAGCTTCTTGCGGATCGCGGCCACGTGCGCGTCGACCGTCTTGGTCGGCCCGTACCAGTGCTCGTCCCAGACGTGCTCGAGGACGTCGGTGCGGCTGCGCACGGCGCCGACATCGGTGGCGAGGTAGGCGAGGAGGTCGAACTCCTTCGCGGTGAAGGACAGCTCCTGCTCGTCGAGGAACACGCGCCGGGTTCGACGGTCGATGACCAGACCGCCGACGTGCTGCGCCGCCGCGTTCTCCGGCGTTGGCTCGTCCGAGGTTCTCCGGCTCACCGCTCGGATGCGGGCGACGAGCTCGCGCAGGCTGAACGGCTTCGTCACGTAGTCATCCGCGCCGAGCTCCAGTCCGAGCACGCGGTCGAACTCCTCGCTGCGCGCGGTCAGCATGATGATCGGGGTGTTCGAACGCGCCCGGAGCTCGCGGCACACATCCCGTCCGTCCATGTCGGGCAGGCCGAGGTCGAGCAGCACCATCTCGTGATCGGGTCCCAGCTCGACGGCACGCCGGCCGAGGCTGACGTGGGTCACGTCGTGACCCGCTGCCTCCAGCCCTTCGACCAGCGAGCTGGCGATCGAGCGGTCGTCCTCGACGAGCAGGATCCGCATGGCCGCCATTGTGCCCTCACCGTCGAGCGTCGGCGGCGGCTGCCGCGACCCGCCGAGCGATCTTGGACGAATCTTGGATCGCCGTTCGCCGGGCCTTCGACGCCCGCTTCGTACGGTGGTGTCCATGAAGGCCCGACTCGCCGCCGTGTTGTCGATCGCCGGCGTGCTCGTCGCCGGCTCGGCCGCCGCTGTCGTCAACACGCGGGTGTTGGAGAACGACACCGGCGTGTCCGCGACCCCGGTCGCGGCCGCATCGAGCACCCCCACGACCGTGCTGGCCACGACACCTGCGACCGCGGCGACCGCACCGTCGACGGCCTCGACGGTCGTCGACACCACCGCGGTCGTCACGTCGACGGTCGGCACGCCGGCTGCGGCGGCGACCACGCCGACGGCGCCGACCGCCGCCGCCGCGGCGGCGGCGACCGCGTCGCCGCAACCCGGGCCGGCGCAGGAGACCTACGCGCTCGGTCCGGGAGGCTCGGTCACGCTCGACGCGTCGGGTGGCACGCTCACGATCGCCCGTGTGGATCCCGCCCCCGGCTGGGAGGTGCACGACGCCCGGAACGAGTCGCCGACACGTGTGCGCGTGCGCGTCCGCTCCGACGACGGCGACGTGCGGTTGGAGGCCAGCCTCGTCTTCGGAGTAATCTCGACGTCGATCGACGAGGACCTCGATGACTGAGCGTCCCGCGTCGCGTGCACCCATCGGCCACGGCGGGCGGATCCTGTCAGCGGGGATCTCGGCAACCGCGCTGCTCGGTCTCATGGCATGGATGGGTGCGTCGGTCGACGGGCCCGGCTCGGCGCCGCCGCCACCAACACCACCCTCGACCACCGCGTCTGCGGCACCGGCGCTCGACAGCGTGCCACCGGAACCGGAACCGGCGGCTGCCACGCCCACCCCGACCAGCGCCGCGTCGATCGCGATCGAGCCGGCGCCGGCTCCGGTGCTCGCGCCGGTCGACACGACCGCCGCGCCCGAGGCCGCCGCGGACGCGACGACCGCAGCGTCGAGCTGAGCAGATGGCGACCTTCACCTCGACGTCGTTCCGGGCGATGGGCAGCGCCTGCCTGATCACCGCCGACGCCGACCGTTCGACCCTCGCCGCAGCCCGCCACCGGGTCGAGCTCCTCGAGCGCAGATGGAGCCGGTTCCTGCCGGACAGCGACGTGACCCGGCTCAACCACGCCGGTGACACCTCGATCGAGGTCGATCCGACGACCGTCGTGCTGCTCGCGGCCATGGTCCGCGGCTGGCGGGCGACGTGCGGGTTGTTCGACCCGACGCTGCTGGTCGCGACCCTGGGCCTCGGGCAACGACGCAGTCGAGAGGACCCCGCGCGCCACACGGTGCTCCCGCCCGACGCCCGACGGCGGGGCGAGCCCGGCTCGATCGCGTTCGATCCATCGACGAATCGAGCGCGGCTGCCACGCGGCACGGCGATCGACCCCGGCGGCATCGGCAAGGGTCTCGCCGCCGACCTGGTGGTGGACGAGCTGATCGCCGGTGGCGCGACCGGGGCGATGGTCTCGATCGGCGGTGACGTTCGGGCTGCCGGGGCGAGCCCGAGCGAAGGCGGGTGGCGGGTGCGCTGCGCCGGCCCCGATGTCGAGACGTTCCGTGTGATCGATGGCGGGGCGGCGACGTCGGGCATCGCCGTTCACGGTCACCACGTGATCGATCCCGCGCTGAGCGTCCCCGATCGCACGGTGCGCGACGCGACGGTCGTCGCCGGCACTGCGTGGTGGGCCGAGGTCTGCACCAAGGCGCTCATGGTCGCGGCCGCACCGACGCTCGAGGCACTCGACCGCCACCGGTTCGCGGCGCGCGTCGGTCACGTCGACGGTCGGGTGGTCCGGAACGAGACGTGGAAGGAGTACGCCCGGTGAGCGAGCAGACCTGGTGGTACCTCGCCCGTGCCGGAGGCATCGTGGCCGCGCTCCTGCTCGTCGCGACCATGGTGCTCGGCACCCTCCTCGCCACCCGTGCCATGCGTGCCGTCGATCGGCCGGCGTGGCTCCTCGCGATGCACCGATGGTTCAGCACGCTCACCATCGTGGCCACCGGTCTCCACCTCGTCGGCCTCGTCGCCGACGACTTCGTCCACTTCGGGTGGAAGGAGATCATGGTTCCCGGGGCCTCGTCGTGGCGGCCGCTCGCCGTCGGCCTCGGCGTGGTCGCGCTGTACCTGCTCGTCCTCGTCGAGGTGAGCTCGCTGGTGATGAAGCGGATCCCCAAGCGGCTGTGGCGATCGATCCACGCCCTCAGCTACGGCCTCGTGTGGTTGGCGATCGTGCACGCCGCGCTCGCCGGTACCGACGCCTCCAACCGGGTGTACCGGGTGGTCGCGCTGACGCTCACGATCCTTGCCACCGCCGCGGCGCTCGTGCGCGTCACGGTCGGGCGCAACGGCGGCCAGCCCGGCCGCGCCGCGCGATCGGGCGCCCGATCCACGGCGAGCGTGCCCGATCCCGCGCCGGCCGAGGTGCACACCACGACCTGAGCTCCGTCGAGCATCACGTGAAGAGGGCGGCGCCGATCGACTCGCCCTCGGCCACTCCGGGAG
>CAZMGD010000170.1:0-6334 GCA_964565705.1 uncultured Ilumatobacteraceae bacterium
ATGACCACCATCGAGATCGACTACAGCCGGTACGGGCGCTCGAAGCGGATCACCGTGCCTCTGTTCACGCGGGAGCGAGGCATCGAGCCCGGCGAGCGCGTGCGGGTTGTCGGCGATGACATCCCCGCGCGCACCGCGGTCGTGGAGGGCCTGACCGCCGGTGGCCGCAAGGCCATCCTCGAGTTCGAGGGATCCACGACGTCGTAGGCGGGCGCAGCCACCCTCGACCTGACCGTCGGCCAGTTCAGACCGGGATCCGTGAGTTGGTGCGGGCGCGTTGGGGGGCCATCCGCGACCAGGGCCTCGACACCCGCCCCGTGGCCGACGACCTGTTCGATCGAGCCGTCGCGGCGTTGCCGGACGGGTTGGGGGCGCGGGTCAGATCGTGTAGGCCATGTTGGCGACGAGGCGCTCGCCGCCCTCAGCGTCGACATCAACACCAGGGCCGCACCGGCCAACAGCATCCTTGCCCAGCGTCGTCGGCTCCGACCAGGAAGCCGCCGGGCTACTCGACGTCCTGACTCGGCAACGGCAGCAAGGGCAAGGCCGCATCACGACAGCGCTGACATGCTCGGAGGTGCTACGGCCCGGTATGCGAGCACGCGACGCCGCCGACATCGTCCACGCACTCGCATCCCCCGAGCTCTATCGGCTCCTCGTGATCGACCGCCAATGGACCAACGACCGCTACGAGAAATGGCTGGCGAGCACCCTCGCCCAGCAGCTGCTGGCGTGGATCGTCGGTCAGCGAGTGGGTGGGATGATCCGATCCGCCTGCAGGCGATGGAGGAGCTGGACGAACATCTCCTCGGTGTCGATGCATGCGTTGAAGCCAGCCTGGCGGATCGCGATCGTGGAGTTGATCACCGGTCGCCCAGTAGTTCCCGTTGCGCCGCTCAGCGTCATGTCCGCGTACGTCAGCGAGTTTTCGCCGACGAGGTGCACGAGGTCGCGCGGAGCGCGGAGTTCGTGCCGCTCCACGAGGGCAGCCCATTCCGGCCGGCGGCGAGGTAGTTCCTCGGCGAGTGACAGCGGTCGGTGCTGTCCGGGTTCCATGTCGAGCGCTGCGGCAATGCTGGGCCAGACATCCGGCCAGCAGAACACATCGCCGTTCGTGACGTTGAACGCCCGGTCCCGCGCCTCGGGCGCGACTGCCGCCCAGCACAATGCGTCGGCGACAAGGTCGGCGTCGACAGCCTCGTGCAGCGTGGGTAGGAAGCTCTTGCCCGGGAAGTGCAGCGGTTCGCCGTGGACGCGCAGTAAGGATCCGTAGACCGCGAGCGGCAACAAGGGGTTCATGTTGGTGCCTGCGGCGTCCCCGTAGATCACCGTCGGGCGCAGGACCGTGATCGAGTAGCCGATCTCGGCCTGTCTGGAACGCAGGAACTGCTCTTGCTCAAAGTAGAAGTTCGGATGGTCGCCGTCCTCGTCGATCTCGCGCAGCGGGACACGCGGACCGGACTCGAGGCCGCGGTGGACGCCGTAGGCCTTCGTGCCCTGGAGGAGCGAGACGTGCCGCAGATCGGCGGCCGACGCGAGCGGCTCGATGACGTTGCGCAGCATCTCCGCGTTCTTCGCGATCGTGACGGGGTCGAACCAGCCGCTCACGAGTCCCGGCCGCTCGTGCACCGCTGAGAACACGAGGTGCGTGACGTCAACCATGGCTCCGAACGCCGCGTCGCACGCCGCCCGGTCCGTGAGGTCCGCCTGGACATGGGACACACCATCCGACATTGGGGGGATCCTTCGCGCGACACCGACTACCTCCCAGGACGACTCCCGGGAGAAGCGGCGCACCGCAGCGCTTCCGACGAGGCCCGACGCGCCGACCACCAACACCTTCTTTCGCCGGAAATCATGCTCGGCCGCAGCCATCCGGCATCCCCCTTTCCACCGACTGATCCCGAAGGGCTCAGTCGAGGCCGGAGAGCAGGTCGGCGAGCGCCGCCGGGCGCGATGCGAACGGTGAGTGGCTGCCGGGTAGCTCGAGTGCCGTGACGCCGAGGTGGTCGTTGGCCTTGGCGCGCAGCCAATCGGCGGGTGCCATCCGGTCCTCCGTGCACACCACCACATCGGCGGGGACCCGAGACCATTCGACGTCGGGGGACTCCTCGGTCAGCGGAACCGTCGATTGCGGCCGCATCCGTTCGAAGGCCCACCGGCAGACCTCGGGCGGGCAGTCGCCGTACATCGACTCGGTGATCGACTCGACGCTCGGTGGCACCAACCTGCCGTCGTCGTCGGTGGAAGCGAGCGCCGGCGCGAGCGTCGACTCGTCGTAGTCCAGCTGCTCGCTTGCGACCTCGCCGAGCACGCGCCCAGGCTCGGGGATGATGGCGCATAGGAAGACCACGCGCGACAGCGGTCGCTGCGAGGCGACGACCGGCAGCACGCAGCCGGCGAGCGAATGCCCGACCAGCACGACGTCGTCTCCGTGCCCGGCGAGGGCGTCGATCACCACTCGCGCGTACGCGTCGACGCCGACGTGCTGGTCGATCGGTAGCTCAGGCGTCACCACCGCATGGCCGAGCCGCTGCAACTCGGGCACGAGCATGTCCCAGCACCACGGCCCGTGCAGGCCTCCGTGGACCAGCCCGAACGTCGTCATGCCGCCCGTGCTAACACGCGTGCACCGTCGACGTCGAGGCGTCGTGGCGTTGCCGGACGGGTTGGGGGGTGCGCGTCAGATCGTGTAGGCCATGTTGGCGACGAGGCGCTCGCCGAGCTCGGCGTCGCCGTCGAGCGTCACCTGGTCGCGCAGCGTCGTGGGGTCGGCGCGGCCTCCGGCGAGGCGGGCAAACACGCCAGCGGGCATCGTCAGCGTCAGTGTCGGTGGGGCGGACAGCTTCTCGACCACCGCCGCCCTTTCGGCGACCTCGACGTCGATCCGGCGCGCCGCATCACCGGTCAGCACGAAGCGCACGCGCGAACCCTGCGGCGCGCCCGCCTTCTTGCCGACGACGAACCCCATGGCGGCGGCCATCTCATCGAGGGCCAACTCGCCCGCCGGGCCACCGTCGCCACCGGAACGGCCGATGGCATCACGCAGGTCGAGCTCGTGCAGCCACTGGTCGAAGACGCGGATGCGCATGAACCGGCCGTACGTGTCCTGGCCCGCCGGCGTGAACCCGACGTGGTCCCACTCGTCCTGCGACATCTCGGCCAACGCTGCTTTGCGCCGCTGGACGTCGGTACGGAACCGCGCCAGCAGATCGGCCGCCGGCTCGGACGCCAACGCCTCGACCCACGCCTCGTTGAACCTGCCGATGTCGTTGCGTACGTGCGGGTGCGTCGACTCGGACACCTCGAGCGGCGGCTGCGACGTGCCGAGCAGCATGCTCTCAGCTCCGATGACGTGGGCGACGACGGCACGCACGTTCCATCCCGGCAGGCAGGTCGCTCGGTCCCAGTCGACGTCATCGAGATCGCTGAGCAGGTCGTCGAGGCGTTGCCAGACGTCGTGGAGTCCGGCGACGACGGGATCCTTGGGCAGGTAGGTCGGCACGGGGTGCTCCTTGCGGATGGGCGGCGATCAGGGTGTCGGATTCTGGACTGTCTGCCAGTTGCGCGCGGTGATGTACGGGCGGAACGTCTCGGCGATCAACGCCTGGTCGGCCGGCGTCTTCGGTCGCTGGATCTCGTACAAGTGCGGGAACCGCAACCACGACTGCACGAGGTCCCAGAGCGCCAGCGCCTCGTCCCCGCGGGGCGGCTCGACGACGACGGGACCGAACAGGCACTGACCATCGGGGAAGAACAGTGTCGGCACGCCGAAACCACCGGCCGCGACGACACGGTCGTGATCGGCACGCACGTCGTCGTGCGTCGTCGGATCGGCGATCGCCTCGCCGACCACGCCGGGGTCGATGCCGAGCCCGGCGAGCAGCTCCTCGGCGACCCCCCGCTCGTGCGGCTGGCGACCCTCCTCGTGCAGCGCCCGGCCGGACCGCTCGTACCACGCGTCGACGAGCGTCGGGTCCTTGCGGCGGAGGAGCGCGGCGATTCGCAGCATTGACCACCCGTAGGACCACTCGCGCTCCCACGGGTGCTTCTTACCTTCGACCCGATTGATCTCCTCGAGGCTGAAAAACCTCCACCGCACGTCGAGTCCGGTCAGGTCCCGGACCTCTCGCATCCAGCGCGACGTCTGGTATGCCCACGGGCACATCACGTCGAAGTGGAAGTCCACCGAGTCGATCCCCATGGCGACCATCGTTGCCGACGGGTCGCCGCCCGGCTCAACCCGGCCGAGGCGAGTCCTCGCTCAGCAGCCCGGGTCATCCACCACGAGCACAACATGGGCAAAGGCGCGGCGCCGCGCACCGGCGTCGCCACCCGGGGACCTCAACTCACGGTCAAGGTCAGCGTTCGATCCCGAGGCTGCGGCCGGGGGTTCTGTCGACGGTCGGAGCGAGCTGGTCGAGCTGCGCCAGGATGGCCATGCCCTCGAGACGACTGATCTCGTCTCGCGTGTTGTCGATCACGGCGGACAGTTCGTCGGCGGTCGGGCGGCCGACGACGTTCCACCGCTGTTCGGCGTTGGCGACGGTCGCGTGGAGCTCGTTCAGCGACTTCGCCGCTGCGCGTCGGTCGCGCCGGCGAGTCGTGGGGGCAGCGAGGACAGAACGCGCTTGGTCGAGTCGGTTGCGCGCGCTGTGCAGCTGTCGTGCGGCAGCGCCCTCGACGGTGTCCGTCCAACGGCCCACCCCGGCGTGGAGATCGCGGAAGTCACGCTCCAACGCGGCAAGTCGCGTCTCTGGATGGACGCGGGATGCTTGCGTGCTGGGCGCGGTCGGCAGCGTCGTCTCGGCTCCGTGAATCGACGACACAACCGGGGGCTCGGTGCCGGGCCGGGCGGTCGTGTCACTGACCCAGCGTTGGTGGCGCTCCACACCCCAGTCGGCTTGGAGGTCGTCGACAGCCTGGGAGAGATCGTCGGCGGTGACGTGGACCGTCGTGTGGTCGCGGGCTCGGCTCATGGCGACGTAGGCAGCTCCCGCCCGCCGCCGGCGCTCAGCACGTGCGCCCGGTCGTGGGATGCGCCCTGTGAGCGATGGACCGTGACGGCGTAGCCGTAGTCGAGATGTGCGCGGTCGAGGCCGTCTCCGGTGATGGTGACGAGTCGCCCGCCGGCGGTCCGGGCGTCGAGACGGCACTCGTCGAGGTCGACGATGGTGAGTTGCTCGCTGGTCACGAGTCCGGCTGAGCGATTCGGCGCAAGGGCGACGAGCCGCTCGCCGATCGCGTAGTGCCGGCCGCCGACGACGAGCACGTCCTGGCCGTGCAGCTCACCAGCCGGTCCCACCGTTCGCGGGCGAGGCGGTCGAGGCCATCGACGTCGGATCGCCTCCACGCCACCAGGGCGGTGTCGTGTCCGTCCGCGATGTCGGCGGCCCACCCGGCTGCCATCGCGGTGAGCGTGTCGACCTGCCTCGGTTGCACTTGGATGCGACCGGCCTGTGCGTACCACGCAACGGCCCGCTGGACGGACCCGTCGCGGAGCTCGGCCAACGCCTTGCGCTCGGCCGGGTCGCGTTGGCGGACGTTGGCATCGAGGGTGACCACGAGCTCGGGTCGGCGCGCCAGCACCGCGGCCAACGCTCCGCCGGGCCCGACGGCGGCGAGCTGGCGATCGTCACCGACGAGGACCAGCGAGGCGCCTCGCCGCTCGATTGCGACGGCGAGCCTCGCGAGATCGGCGTCGTCGGCCATCCCCGCCTCGTCGACGATGACGATCGTGCGCGAGTCGAGGGCGTCTGCGCCATGGTCGAGCCGCCACAGCAGCGAGGCGAGCGTTCTTGCTTCTGCCCCGGTCTGCGCGCCCAGTGTCCGGGTGGCGTGACCGCTGGTGGAACTGCCGACGACTCGGTATCCGTACGCCTCGAACGCCGCGGTCGCCGCCCGAAGAGCCGTGGTCTTGCCGGAACCGGCCACCCCGACGACGACCGACACTGCGCAAGGAGAGCAGCACAGTCGCTCGACGACTCGTCGCTGGCCGGCGTTGAGCGCGTTGCCGCCGTCCAGTTCGGTGGCGGCGATCGCGGCGGCGACCCGCCTCGGATCGACGGCCGGTCCACCCCGGTCGGCGAGTCGCGCAACGGTTTCGGCGATCGTCGCTTCGGCTGCGAACACGTCGACGGTCGTGTACGACTGGTCTCGGGCGGCTGGCACGCCGATCACCGGCACCACATCGCGCCCGACGACGATCCGATCGATCACGCGGTCGAGCTCGGCGGGGTCGCGTCCGTAGAGGCGGGGCGCGATCTCCGCGACGAGGTGCGCGCGGGTGAAGACCTTGTGGTTGGCGAGCAGCCGGCCGTCCACGTCGAGCACG
>CAZMGD010000171.1:0-6319 GCA_964565705.1 uncultured Ilumatobacteraceae bacterium
ACTTGCGCTCGGCCTCGGGGATGCCCAGCTTCTCGTAGGTGGCCTGCATCTGGGCCGGCAGCTCATCCCACTCGTCGGTCTGCGCGGCTGCCGGCTTCAGGTAGTAGTAGATGTCCTGGAAGTCGAGGTCGGGCATGTTCCGGGCGAACCACGGTGCCATCGGCTTGCGGTCGAACGTGCGCAGGCTCTTGAGCCGCATCTTCGTCATCCACGCCGGCTCACCCTTCCACCACGAGATCTGCTCGACGACGCGGTCGTTGAGGCCCTTCTCCGGGGCGAACGCGTACTCGGACTCGTCGCTCCAGCCCAGGTCGTACTTGGTGAGGTCGAGATCGAAGGCAGTCATGCAGGCATGCTCCAGCGCTGGGGGATTTGCACTACCTGCATAGTAACAATCCCCCGGGCCGTCCGCTCAGGCCGATCCGCGGGCTTGGGCGCGCTGCCTACCGGATTCCGGGGTCTGCACGCCCAAGCGATGCGGCCTACGGCTCGATGAAGATGCATTCGCCGGGGCAGTCGAGCGCGGCGTCGACCACCCGCTGCACGTCCCGCTCGGGGACGATCGCCAGGCTGCCCGAACCGCCGGGATCGTTGAGCGCCGTGCCGCGCTCGGCGACGTAGGCGATCCCGTCCTCCAGCTGCACGAACACGTCGGGGCAGTGGTCGAGGCACAGGCCGTCACCGGTGCACAGGTCCTGGTCGATCCACACCCTCATGCGTTGAGGACGCTACCGGTCGTCATCACTACCCTCTCGCGCTGTGACCACTCCCCCGATCGCCAAGCAGGTCGACCACGTCTGGGAGCGCCCGACCGGGTCGTTCCACGATCGCTACGCGTGGCTGCGCGACCGGGACGACCCGGACACGATCGCCTACCTGGAGGCCGAGAGCGCCTACGCCGACGCCTGGTTCGACGAACGGTCGACGCTCGTCGAGGAGCTGTACGACGAGATCAAGCGGCGCACCCAGGAGACCGATCAGGGTGTGCCGATCCGTCACCGCGACTGGTGGTACGTATCGCGCACCGAGGAGGGGGCGAGCTACGCGGTGCACTGCCGGGGCCGCTCCGCGGCGACCGCCACCGAGCAGGTGCTGCTGGACGAGAACGCCGAGGCCGCGGGCCACGAGTACTTCCAGTGCCAGGCGTTCGACGTCCGCCCCGACCACCGCCTGCTGGCGTGGAGCTCGGACACCGACGGCAGCGAGCGCTACACGCTGCGCATCCGCGACCTCGACACCGGCGACGACCTCGCCGACGAGATCCCCGACACCACGTGGGGCGGCACGGCGTGGGCCGGCGACTGGCTGTTCTACGTGACGCCGGACGAGCAGATGCGCCCGGAGAAGGTGTGGCGCCACCGCCTCGGCACCGACCCCGCAGGCGACGTGCTCGTGTTCCACGAACCCGATCAGCGCTTCTACCTGAGCGTCGGCCTCAGCCGCAGCGAGCAGTGGATCGTGATCGACGCGTCGTCGAACACCACGAGCGAGGTGCACCTGATCCGCGCGTCCGACCCGGCCGCCCGGCCGTCGCTCGTGCGGGCGAAGGAGGAGGGCCACGAGTACCACCTCGACGACTGGGGCGACCGGTTCGTCGTGCACACCAACCTCGACGCCGAGGACTTCCGGGTGATGACCGCGCCGCTGGACGCGCCCGGCGAGTGGAGCCCGCTCGTGCCTCACGTGCCCGGCCGGCGGATCACCAACGTCGAGGCCTTCGCCGACCGGCTCGTGATCCACGAGTGGAGCGAGGCCCAGCCGCGCCTGTCGATCCTCGGCCGTGCCGACGCCGCGCCGGCGCCGCTGACCGTCGGGCCCGATGGGCTCAGTGAGCCCCATGACGTGGAACTGGAGGCGAACCCCGACTGGAACGCATCCACGTTGCGCTACGTGTACATGAGCCTGACGACGCCGGTGTCGGTGTACGAGCACGATTTCGCCACGGGCGCGGCGACACTGCTGAAGCGCACGCCGACCCCCAACGTCGATCTCGACCGCTACGAGTCGCGACGGCTGTGGGCAGCTGCGCCCGACGCCACGTTGGTGCCGCTCGATGTCGTCCACCTGCGCGGCGCCGAGCCCGACGGCAGCGCGCCATGCCTGCTGTACGGCTACGGCAGCTACGAGGCGTCGATGCCTCCCTGGTTCTCGGTCGCCCGCCTCGGCCTGGTGGACCGCGGGTTCACGTGGGCGCTCGCCCATCCCCGCGGCGGCGGTGAGCTCGGCCGGCGCTGGTACCTCGACGGCAAGCTGCTCAACAAGCGCAACACGTTCACCGACACGATCGCCTGCGCCGAGCACCTGGTCGACACCGGCTGGGCCGCGCCGGGCAGGGTCGGCCTGCGCGGCGGCAGCGCCGGAGGGTTGCTGGTCGGCGCGTGCATGAACCTGCGGCCCGAACTGTTCGGCGCGGCGGTGGCCGAGGTGCCGTTCGTGGACGTCGTGACGACGATGCACGACGAGACCCTGCCGCTGACCGTGATCGAGCGCGACGAGTGGGGCGACCCGCGCGAGGAGCCGTGGGCGAGCTACATGCTGAGCTACTCGCCCTACGACAACGTGGTCGCCGCCGAGTACCCACCGACGTACGTGACCGCCGGCCTGAACGACCCACGGGTCAGCTTCCACGAGCCGGCGAAGTGGGTGGCCAAGCTGCGCTCGGTCACCACCGGCGACGCGCTGCTGCTGTTCAAGTGCGAGATGGGCGCCGGCCACGGCGGCCCGAGCGGCCGCTACGGCCGCTGGCGCGACGAGGCCAAGGTCCACGCCTTCCTCCTCGAGACCCTGTCCCCCTAACGCGACCCAACGTTCTCGGGAGTGTTTTGGCTGCCCTGGCAGCCAAAACACTCCCGAGTTCAGAGGGTCGCGGCGGCGATGCCCAACGCGATGAGGGCGGCGTTGCGAACGAGCGTCTGCGGGCCCACCGGCTTCGGGCTCCAGGCGCCGAAGCACGCACACGGGGGATGGCGCCCCTTCGCGAGCTGCCTGGCGACCAGCGCCGAGAAGACCAGCAGGGTCGCGATCGCGATCGACGCCAGGATCTCACGTTCGACCTGGACGGCGAGCAGGGCGCCGACGATCAGCTCCCACCACGGCACGAACTGGGCGAACTGCCAGGGCACGCCGAAGCCTTCGGCCTGGGCGAGCCACCTGCGACCGATCGCCAGCTTGGCCGCTCCGGCGAGCACGAACGCCGCGCCGAGCAGCACCGCGGCGATCGCGCCGAGCATTTCAGGTCGGGAGGTTGATGCCCGCGACCTTGCCGCGGAAGAAGATCATCGCGTCGTCGGCCTCGTCGACGTGGGCCAGTTCCTCGACGTGGCCGAGCACGAACCAGTGGTCGCCCATCTCGAGGATCTGTTCGGTGCGGCAGTCGATCCAGCCGATGACGCCCGGCAGGATCGGCAGGCCCGCCGCCGACGGGGTCCAGTCGATCCCGTCGAAGCGGTCGTCGGCATCCTTGGCGAAGCGCCAGCACAGCTCGCTCTGGTTGGCGTGGAGGATGTTGACGCAGAACCGCCCGCTCGGCTCGATGTCGGGCCAGCTCGTCGAGCTGAAGCCAGCGAAGAAGCCGACCAGCGGCGGCTCGAGCGACACCGAGGTGAACGACCCGATCGTGAGGCCGTTGGGCTGACCGTTCACGCCGAGGCCGGTGATCACGGTGACACCGGTCGGGAAGTGTCCGAGCACGCGGCGGAACTGGGTGTTGTCGAAAGCGGCCACGTCCGAACTGTACGAGCGAGCGAGGTCACCCACCCAGCCGGGTGGATCACCGAGGCTGAGAGTGCCGCGAGCAATCGAACGGAGCGGACCTCGCCACGAACCGGCGCCGCAGCCGACCCCTGCGAGCGAAGCGAGCCCACTCGGCGGGCCCAGGCGCCGCTAGCGAGCGCAGCGAGCCATCAGACGCGTACGCTTGCGCCCTCCTTGGCGGAGAAGACGTCGACTCCGAAGCCCTGCGCGCACTTCGACGCCTGACGCTCGAGCTCGTCGAGCATGTCGTCGTCGTGGGCGGGGTCGTGGTGGTACAGCGCGAGTCGCTGCACCTTGCACTGGGCGGCGACGGCGACGGCGTACTCGACGGTGCAGTGACCCCAGGTGCGCTTCTCGCGCAGCTCGGCGGGGGTGTACTGCGCGTCGTGGATGAGGAGGTCGACACCGTCGCACAGCTCACGCACCGAATCGGCCACGTGCAAGGGATCGTCGGGCTGCTGGTGGTCGGGCACGTACGCGAGGCTGCGCCCGCCCCACTCGACCCGGAAGCCGCACGTCGCGCCGTTGTGCGGGATGAGGCGGGAGGTGACGGTGAAGCCGTCGACCTGGAACGTGGTGTCGCCGACGTCGTGCACGCGCAGCTCGCCCGGCAGGTCGAACAGAGGGACCGGGAACGCTGGAGGCGTGATCAGGGCGGCCATCGTGTCGGCCATCGTCTGACCGTCGCCCTGCTCGGGCCCGTAGATGTCGAACTCGGCACCCGCAGCGAGGATCGGCGTGAAGAACGGTAGCCCCTGCAGGTGATCCCAGTGGAGGTGCGTCAGCAGTGCGGTGCCGTTGAACGGACCGTCGGTCAACGTCTTGGCCGCGTACCGCAGACCGGTGCCGAGGTCGAGCAGCAGGGGGCGTTCGCCGGGTGCCGACACGTCGACGCAGGACGTGTTCCCGCCGTAACGGCGGGTGTCGTCGCCGTGACACGGAGTCGACCCGCGGACGCCGTGGAACGTCACGCTCAGTGCAGCGCTTCCCCTGATGATGACCAGGCTATGAACGTTGGGTGACGGCGACCAAGGTGGAGGGTGGTGACGTCAGGCACGGGTGTCCGCATGACGGCGCTCGTCGGCGCCCCATTGCGACCACGAACCGGTGTAGAGCGCGGTCGACTCGACGCCGGCCAGGGTCAGGGCGAGGAGGTCGTGGCAGGCGGTGACACCCGATCCGCAGTACGCGGCGACCGGCGCCCCGTCGACGGCCCCGAGGGCTGCGTAGCGTTCGCCCAGCGAGTCGGCCGGGAGGAACCGCCCGGTGTCGGGATCGAGGTTGGCCATCCATGGCGCGCTCTGCGCGCCGGGCACGTGGCCGGGTCGCGGGTCGATCACCGGATCGCCGTGCGTGAAGCGCGACGCGGCCCGCGCGTCGAGCAACACGGCGCCGGGACGGGCGAGGTGCGCGTCGACATCGTCGATCTCGAGGAAGCGCCCAGCGGGCCATTCCACCGAGGGACGTTGCACCGCGACGACCGCCGGCGCGTCCGTCGTGAGCTCGCCGGGCCAGGCAGCGATCCCACCGTCGAGGACGGCGACCGGTTGCCCGAGTGCGCCGAGGAGCCACCACGCCCGTGCTGCGATCGACCCGCTCGCATCGTCGTAGGCGACCACCGAGCGTCCGGCTGGGATGCCCAGCCGTTCCAGTGCGGCGTTCACCTGCGCAGCCGGGGGCAGCGGGTGGCGTCCGAGCTCGGGCGCCGGCGGCGCGGACAGATCGGTGTCCAGGTCGATCCATTGGGCGCCCGGGATGTGGCCCCGGTCGAACGCGGCCCGGCCGGATCGTCCGTCGAGGTACCACCGCGCGTCCAGTACGGCGACGCCGTCGAGATGCTCCGCGAGCCACTCCGCCGACACGATCGGCCCCGGCAACGTCGCGGTCTCGCTCACGCGATGAGCCTAGAGACCATCGAGGGTCACGGGAGGTGGAGGGTGGTACCGGTGCGGGCGACGAGGCCTTCGGCGACGAGGGCGTCGACGAGTCGGGCGGCGCGGGCGGCGGCGACGCACATGACCTCGGCGGCGGCGGCGACAGCGATCGGAGCGGAGCTCAGTGCAGCCAGGAGACGGCCGCGGGCCTGACGGTCGCTGCCCGAGAACCGCGCTTGGCGGCCGCTCACACCGGCGGACCCGTCCGCTGGATCCCGGCCGCCGAGCGTCGACCAGGCGCACGTCGGCCGTACCGGGCACTCCGCACAGCGTGGCGCGGCACGGCGGCACAGCGTCGCGCCGAGGTCCATCAGCACCTGGTTCCACGCCCAGCTGTCACCGCGGGCCAGCGATGCGTCGGCGGCGCGCTGCACCTCCCCCGCCGTCAGCCGGCGGCCGGCGTGGCGGGCGTAGATGCGGGCGATGTTCGTGTCGACCACCGCGGCGTCGGCCTCGAACGCGAAGGCCAGCACGGCGCGCGCCGTGTACGGGCCGATGCCGGGCAGCGCCAGCAGCTCATCCGCCGTCGACGGCAACCGACCGCCGTGGTGCTCGACGACGGCCTGGGCGGCGAGGTGCAGGTTGCGCGCTCGACGCGGGTAGCCGAGTCCATGCCAGAGGCGCAGCACGTC
>CAZMGD010000172.1:0-6245 GCA_964565705.1 uncultured Ilumatobacteraceae bacterium
GCTCGTACGCAGCGGCCGCCGCACGCGCCCCGGCGTGAGCGGCCGAATCGACATCACTCGACGAACCCGTGACCCGAAGTGCGCCGACGACGAAGAACCCGACGGCCAAGAGCGCCACGACCGCAAAAGCGGCCTCGACCCCGGCCGAACCTCGATCCCGGCCGATAGTCGTCATGGTCCACCCTGGGCTTCGAACTGCTCGACGTGCGCAGCACCTGTGGCCGTAACGGTGATCGTTCCGAAGAACGGCAGGATCGAGACAACTCGCGCTGTGGACGTCACGGTCACGGTGTCGCCGGTACTGGACGCCGCGGATGAATGCGATTCAACGAGGGAACCGGCAGCCTCCTCGACAAGGGAGTCAGCAAGAGACGAACCGGCTTCGGGTGTTGAACCTTGGCGAGCGCCGGCGACCGCACCATCCTGGGCCGCTCCCGCCACCACTGTCCGTGCGTAGTAGGCGAGGCTGAACTGCACGACGAACAGAAGTGCGAGCAGAACGACCGGGACCATGATGACGGTGGCGGTCACCTCGCCACGATCCCGGTCGCTCTCTGTAGCGCGACCACGTCGCCGGGCTATGGGCTGGGAACGTTGTTGGCGTTCGTGGTGATCCTCGTGGCGATGATCGTTCCCGCGGCAATTGCCGCGATGACGAGAAGCACGATCAGCACGGTCGTGGCGGTGACCTCGCCACGATCCCGTGGTTCGCGGATCTGGTCCCGCGCCGCGTCGCTGACCATCCGCCAGGCAGTCAGCAGCGCTACTTGGATGTTGAGCATGGTTCTTCCCTTCGTGTGAAGCGGCCTGGTTGATCGACGTCAAGTCGTGTCGGGCCGAGGCGACACGGGACGTTTCGGGCAACGACGTCATGGCGTCGATAGTGCGGCCAGCGCCGGGTAGCCGATGAGAATGAGAAAGCCGGCGAACATCAGGGCAACCGGAAGAACCATCGTTTCCGAGCGCGACTGGGCCTCGTACTCGAGCGCCGCAATGTCGCGCTGGCGAATCGCTGCGGACTTGGCCACGAGCGACTCGCGCACCAAGGCGCCACCGCCGGCCAGCGTCATCGAGGCGCACAGCTCCTCGAGTTCGGCCACCCCGAGATGGTCGCCGAGTTCGCCGAGACGCTGCCAGGGCGGCTCGCGGCGTGCCTGCGCGGCCGACAGAGCGGATCGAAGGTGACGGAATGCCGGACCTCGACCCGACGCGACCGCGTCGAACATTGCCGTCTCGACGCCTGCGCCACCCGCCATAAGGATCGCAACCAGTTCGAGGTACGCAGAGAGCGCATGGCGGAACTCGCGACGGGCCTTCTCGGCGTCGTCTCGCAGATCGATGCGGGCGTACAGCCAACCTGCGACCGCACCGCCGACGGTAGCGAGCAACAACACGGCGAGAGGGAAGTAGTCGACCACGTTGACCACCGTGAGTACAACGAACGACAGCGCCGGTGTTGCACCCATCGCAGCCCACACGAACCGATCCCTGATGTAGCGGCCCAACGTGCGCTCGCACACAGCAAGGTCAGCGGCACGGCTCGGCGATGGCCGACCCGCGAGCGACGAGAGCATCTGGTCGCGTCGCGTCGATGGGTGATTCGCCGTTCGGGGCCGATGGAGTTCCGCAACGATCGCCGAAAGCGGGGGCGTTGAGCCCACCGCTCCACGAAGCATGAGTGCTACTCCGCCGCCCGCGAGCGACGCAGCGAGGACCATCGCGAACAGCATCACGGCTCGGCTGCCCCTTCGATCCCGCTCAGCAGACGAGGCGACGAGGTCGGTCGACCCAGCTGTACTAACCCCCAGAGCGCGCCGGCGAACAGGGCACCGATGCCGATCAGCACGAGTTGGCCCGTAGCGGTGTCGTACGGCTCCATGAAGGTCGGCGAGAACACCATCAACACGACGGCGAGACCGAAGGTGATTGCGACCAACGCCTTCGATGACGCATAGGTGCGCGCCCGGCCGGTCTCGACGCGCAAGCGCATCGCTGTCTGCTCACGCGCCGACACGGCGATCTGCGACAGCAGATCGCTCAGTCGTTGGGCTTGTCGCTCAGCCGCGATCACCAACGACGCGACGACGAGGTCCGCGACGGGGTCATCGACGTCGACAGCGAACTGGCGCAATGCGTCGGTCAACGAACCGCGCTCGGCACGCACCGACAGCGCTTGCACTTCAGTGCGGATTGCCGCAGGCGCAACCTGCGCGGTGATGCCGATCGCCTCCTGCAACCCTGCATGGGAACTGATGGTGTCGCGCAGCATCTCGGCCCACGCGGCGATCCCGTCACTTCGCGCCATCGCTTCGTCGCGACGCCGTCGGACACCGAGCAGCATCGGCGCGACCAACGCGGTCGCAGCTGCGAGCACTCCCGCAGCCGGCCAACCGGTGATGAGCACTGCGATTGCGAACGAGCCGACGACGAGGCTCGCTCGCCACCACACATCGTCCCATCGGATCGATGCGCGTCGTCGTGGGTATTCGGGAACACCGGCCCATCCGACGATGGCCAGCCACAGGCCCCCGGCGGCGAGCAGCCCCACGATCGCACCGGCCAACGCCCTCATCGGAACCCGCTCCCGAGAAGGCTCGAGTCGAATCCGGCGTGGGCGAGCACGCGGTCGTGTCGCTGGTCGAGTCGACGCAGGGTGGAGGTCGACCCGTTCACGTCGCGAGTCATGATCGTGTTGGTCGTGCAGCGCTGGCCGTCGAAACCGGCCACTTCGAGCACCTCGGTGACGTGGCGTCGACCGTCGGCGCCGCGTTCGAGATGCACGACGAAGTCGATCGCCTGGTGTAGCTGATTGTGTGCGACCTCGGGCGGGAGGCGATCGTCGCCAGTGCCGAGGTACAGCGCGAGCTTGTCGAGCGCACCGATCGCTGATGCAGAATGGACCGTCGTCAACGACGACTGGCCGTGTGTCATCGCCTTGAGCATCGGCACAGCGGCGTCGGAATCACGCACCTCTCCACACACCAGCCAGTCGGGCCGATACCGCAGCGCGTGCTTCACCTGCTCGCCCTGCGTGATCGCGCCCTCGCCTTCGTTGTTGGCAAGCCGGGCCTCCCACGATTCGACGTTCGGATGGGCAACGGCGTCGAACAGGTCAAGTTCCGCGGTGTCCTCGATCACCACCACCCGCTCGTGCGGCTCGAGCTCACCGAGACACGCTCGGACCAGCGTGGTCTTGCCCGAGCCAGTCGGTCCCGAGAACACGATTCTGATCTCGCTGGACGCCATGCACGCGCGGAGCAGGTCGGCCACAACGGGCGTCACCATCTCGCGGCCGACCAGATCGGCGAGCCGCACCTTGCCGAGGGTGTTGCGGCGAAGGGCGAACGAGACGTGCTTGGAGACGTCGCGTGTCGCTGCGAGGCGGAGGCCATCGCCAAGGCGCATGACGAGGAGCGGTGCTTGCGGGTTGAACTGGCGCTCGGTCCGGCCTGCGGTGCGCGCCAGATGCGACAACCAGGCGACGAGTTCCGCCTCCGACGACCAGAGTCGCTCGAGGAGCTGCTCGATCGTGCCGTCAGACCTGTAGATGAAGACGATGTCATAGCGCGTCGCCACGACCTCCTCGACGGATTGGTCCGCCAGCAGCAACTCGACCGGACCCAGACCAACGGTGAGCGCGACCACTCGATCCACCAACATCCGCTCGGCGTCGTCGTCGAGCATCGGGCTGCCGTTGGCCATCCGCTCGGCATCGATCTGTTGCAGCCGCTCGCGCAGAATCGAGTCGGCCAACGCCTCCTGGCCCGAGCGCGACAGCGGCGGCTTGCCCGCCTGCACCCGCGAGGTCGCCTCGCCGACGAGCGCCTCCTGAACGGCCCTCGTGAGCGACGTCACGAGTGCTGGTTCGGCGGCCATCACGTCGCGACCTCCACGACCGGTTGGTTCGAGGCGGAGGGCGTCGGGGCGATCAAGGCCGCTGCGCGGTCGGCGACATCGAGTGCCTGGCGCCACGCCCACGTTCGCCGGGCGCGCCGTCCGCAGAGCGCGAGGCCGGCGCTTTGTACGAGGTCGTCTCTCGCGTCGACGCACCAGACCGCGTCTGCCCGCGAGAACTCCTGGAGGTCGTCGACGGCGAACGGTGTCTGGCCGCACACGAGCAGCGCGATCGTCGAGCATCGTCGCCGCAGGGTCGCGACACGCGTGGGCACCTGCACCAGGTCCTCGCTGCGTGATCCGAAGACGAGCACGGTGAGTGCCGAAGCGTCGACCAGCTTGAGCGCAGGACTCATCTCCTCGAGCCGTCCCGCATCGACGAACCAGACCCGTTGATCGGCGGCGAGGCGCACGGCGGTCGCGTCGGACGCCGCCACCCAGACCGCCCGGGCGCGCTCCCCCGTCTCGGGTTCAGGCATCACCCACACGTGGCTGTAGGCCATCCGCGCGAACGGCTCGACGTCAAGAAGCTCGGCGTCATTGCGACGAAGGCTGGCGAGGAACGCCGCAACACCCGGCTCCACACCCAACCCGTACCGTGCACCGAGCACTCCGCCGGCCGGGTCTGCCTCGAGCACGACCCGCTCGATCCGGAACTCGGGCGGCCACGCCGCGGCGAGGAGCACTGCCCACGACGTCACGCCGGGTGCGCCCCGAATGGACCCGAGTGCCACGATCACTCGCCCGCTCCCACCAGTGAGAGCCACAGCAGGCCGTCAGCCGCGGCTTGCGCCACGGCGCCCTGCGCCTCGACAGGAACCACGACGGCCACCCAGAGCTTCGCTGACGGCGAGCTCGCGGATGCGCGCTCGACCGACCACACCGTGCCCGACGCCAGGGTGGCTGCAGACGAAGTGGACGACTCCTGGGTCGGAGCACCGGTCGTGCTTTCGATCCCGAGCAGCTCGACCCGATCCCCAGAGCGGAGCCCCGCGACAGGCGCCGCTCCCGGATCGAGGGAAGCACCCACGACCACCATGCCAGGCGGGATCACCTGGCCGGCCTCGGCAAACAGGTCAGTGTTCAGCACGGTGCCCGCCGGGATCGGACCTCGTGCCGAGCGCCCGATGACGAGGTCCTGTTGGTCCGACATGATTGCTCGGAGACCTCCCGATTTGCTCATCTCGACAACGGTTAGGTCGGCAGCAATGATCACCTCGCCTGGCTCGATGTTGCGTCCTGCGACGACGACGGACATCTGTTGCGAGGTCACGCTGAACACCCATGCGCCCAGGACAGCGGCGACGCCGATTAGGAGCGCTCCGAGCAAGACCCACGACGGCTTTCGATGAGTTGGGCCGCCGATTGAAACGACCGATGGCGCCGCCACGGGGGCGTGCTCTCGATGGCCGTTGGGCGATGGTCGGTCAGCTGTCCGAAGTGTGGTGCGAGCCATCAGCAGTCTCCTTCTTGTGGGCGAGAGCCGGTACAGGTGACGATCCCCTTCACTTCCGCTACTGCCAGCGGCGCGGTCGATGTCGTCGACAACCCGGCGAGCGGACCCCCGGCACCAGATGACGACGTCCACGAGATGTCCCAGCCGATGGTCATCGTGGTGAGGAAGTGGTAGCCGTCGAGCGGTGACGTCGAGGACGCGTTCGTGTAGGTATACGAACACGGACCCGGCTGAGAAGCGATGTAGGCGGCGACGGGCGCGTCGCCATCGCACGATGCCCCGGGGGTCTGGGCGGCGGGGTCGCCGGAGTCGAACGACAGCGAGGTGGGGCGTGCGGTGACGGTCGCCCAGATCGGACCGATCGCCGCGGTCACACTGACCGTGCGCCACGAGTCCCCACCGGCACGAAAGTCGATCGGCACTCGGACGTACGCCCAGTCGTTCACGGGGTCGAGTTGCTGAAACACGGGTTCCGGACTTGGGAGCGAGCGAGTGCGCAGCCGTTCGAGGAGCTGTGGCAGCAGGTCAACGGGACTGATGTCCGGCACCTCGAACGCGTCGACCACGGTCCCGCACTTGCGAATCCACAACCGATAGATGACGCCGTCCTTATCCCGCGGCCACGGCCCCCCGCCGACGCCGTCGGTACCGATTGTCCCGACGATCTCTCCCCAGCTGCAGCCGTCATCGCCCCCTCCCCCGCCGCTTTCACCGGACGCCCGGAAGGAGACGTAGGCGACCAACACCTCGCCGGTCGTGCCACCGCTGCCACCACCGCCGCCGCTTCCCGGAGCGGCGGACACGGCGGCAGGCGCAAGGGCGACGAGGGCGGCAGCCAGAGTGGCTGCGAGCCGGCTCGTCACCCGGCCGGACATACGTCCGTGCCCTCCGTCTC
>CAZMGD010000173.1:0-5951 GCA_964565705.1 uncultured Ilumatobacteraceae bacterium
GTGCGCCGCCATCCGGTGGGCCTCGTCGACGACGACCAGATCCCACTCCTGGCCGCCGAGCCTCGCCACGAGGTCGTCGTTGCGGGAGAGGTGATCGAGCCGCGCGATCAGCAGGTTCCGCTCACCGAAGGGATCGCCGGTGCGCGACGCGTCGATCAGCTCGCGGGTCAGGATCGAGAAGTCGAGGTCGAACTTCTCCGCCAGCTCGTCCTGCCACTGCGTCACCAGCCCGCCGGGGGCGACGATCAGGCAGCGCTGGAGGTCGCCGCGCAGCAACAGCTCCTTGATGTAGAGGCCAGCCATGATCGTCTTGCCGGCCCCCGGATCGTCGGCCAGGCAGAACCGCAGCGGCTGGCGGGGCAGCATGTCGCCGTACACGGCGAGGATCTGGTGCGGCAACGGCTCGATCAGGCTGAGGTGTACGGCGAGGCGCGGATCGAACAGGTAGGCCAGCCGGATGCGGCGGGCCTCGGCGACGAGCCGGAACAGCGCCCCGTCGCGTGGCTACTGGCGGAGCGCGGCGTACTCGGCGATGCGCACCATCACCTCGTCGCCGACCTTGTGCACCGCGCCGGCGTCGAACGGGGGCTGGGGGTCGTACTCGATCATCAGCTGGGCGGCCTCGGCGGCGGTGCGATCGACCAGCAGCTCGACGAGGCGCAGGGCCATGTCGATGCCGGAGGAGACGCCGGCGGCGGTGATGATCCGCTCCGGCAGGTGCTCCACCACGCGCTGCGAGGTCGGGATCGCGCCGAGCTTCCCGAGGACGTCCATCACCGACCAGTAGGTCGTCGCCGTCAGGCCGTCGAGCAGCCCCGCGGCGGCGAGGCCGAGCGAGCCCGTGCACACCGACGTCGTGAACGTGGTGGTGCGGTGCACACCGCGCACCCACTCCAGGACCCGCTCGTCGCCGATCAGCGCCCGGCTGCCGATGCCGCCGGGCATGACGAGGATGCCGGGCGTGGGCACCTCCTCGAACGTGGCGTCGGCAGTGACGCCGAGCATCCCGTTCTCCGTGCGGACCTCGCCGCGCTCGTGGCCGACGAACACGATGTCGATGCTCGGGATGCGTTGCAGCACCTCGTACGGGCCGACGGCGTCGAGCGCGGTGAACTGGGGGAACAGGGCGATGGCTGCCTGCACGGGATGGTCCTCTCGGGTTGGGTCGTCAGGAGTGGATGGTCAGGGGTGGGTGGCGAAACGTCGCCGGTAGTCGTCGGGCCCGACGCCGAGGGCGCGGTGGAACGCCCGGCGCAGCGTCTCGGCGCTGCCGAACCCGCACTCCCGAGCGACGGCGGCGGTGGTCGTGCCCGCCCGCTCCAGCCGCCGGCGGGCTGCCTCGATGCGCACCCGCTCCACGTACTTGGCGGGCGACAGGCCGACCTGGCGGCTGAACAGGCGAGCGAAGTGGCGCTCGCTCATGCCCGCCCGGTCGGCGAGGCGAGCGAGCGTGAGGTCGTCGCCGGGGTTGGCGTCGATGTGGCGCTGTACGGCGAGCACAGGCGGATCGCTCGCCCGCTCGGTCCACACCGGCGTGGCGAACTGCGTCTGGCCACCTGGCCGGCGGAGGAACATGACGAGGTCGCGGGCGACCGCCTGAGCGAGTTCGACCCCGTGGTCGGCCTCGACCATCGCCAGCGCGAGGTCGATGCCGGCGGTCACGCCCGCTGACGTCCACACCCGGCCGTCCTCGATGTAGATGGGATCGCCGTCGACCGTCAACGACGGATACCGGCGCTGCAGCGCGTCGGCGAAGCGCCAGTGGGTCGTCACCCGCGACCCGTCGAGCAACCCGGCGCAGGCGCCGAGGAACGCGCCGGTGCACACCGTGGCGAAGCGTTCGGCGTCGCGCCCGGCCTCGGCGAGCCAGCGCACCTCGGGCGAGTCCGGGCCGAGGTGGCGGGTCGCCGGACCGCCGGGAACCAGCAGCGTGTGGACTGCTGTGCGCAGCGACGTCCACGGCGCGGTGGCGACGGTCAGCCCGCTGCCGCTGTCGACGGGCCCGCCGTGGTGACTGATGACCCGGACGTCGTACACGGCGCGCCCGAGCGCGTCGTTGGCGCCGGTGAACACCTCGTGGGGCCCGACGAGGTCGAGCGCCTGCATGCCTTCGAAGGCGAGGATGGCGACGGTGAGGGGTGGCACCCGGCCATCGTCTGCCGACCGTCGGATGTCGTCAATGACCACAACCCCACGATTCCGGCCATCCCCCCTTTTCGTTCTCGGGAGTGTTGTGGTCGCTGGAGCGACCAAAACACTCCCGAGTTCAGGGGAGCACGCCCCGCTCGGCCTCCCAGGCTGCGGCGAGCGCGGCGCCGACGTCGGCCTGGTGCTGCGGTGATTCGTAGCGCGTGCGAGGCCAGAAGAAGCCCTTCAGGCCATCGCCCTTCGTGCGCGGCACGACGTGTACGTGGAGGTGTGGCACCGACTGGCTGACCCGGTTGTTGAGCGCGACGAACGAGCCCGCTGCACGCATCGTCGTCTCGACGACGCGCTCCATCGAGGCCACGCGCTCGAACAGCGGCCCGACGCGATCGGTCGGCAGGTCGGCCAGCGTCTCGACGTGCGCCCGCGACACGATCAGGACGTGGCCGGGGAACAGCGGCCGGATGTCGAGGAAGGCGACGATCTCGTCGTCGGAGGCCACGATCGTGGCCGGCTCCTCACCGCCGACGATGCGGCAGAACAGGCAGCTCACGCGACGGCGAGCGTGACCGGGACGTTGCCGCCCGTCGTGTACGGCGTCTGCATGTCGGATCCTCCGTCGCGGTGCGCTCCCTGCAACCCTGCCACGGCGCCGCCGTGGCCCACCCACACCGAGGGGGGAGTCGGGCTAGTGGGCCGCGGCGCTGCGCCGGGAGATCGCGTCGAGCGAGGCGAAGAGCAAGAGCACGGCGCCGTTGACGATGAACTTCGGGCCCGCCGCCGAGAAGTCGATGCCGCCGATCGTCTTGAGCAGAGGCAGCCCGTTGTTGATCAGGCCGAACACGAGGCCGCCGATGAGGCCGTTGATCACCCGGCCGCGGCCGCCGAACAGGCTCGTGCCGCCGATGACCGCGGCGCCGACGGCGATCAGCAGCGTGTCGTTGCCGCCGGTCTGCGGGTCGACCGAGTTCAGCCGGGAAGCGAAGATGATGCCGGCCACGCAGGCCAGCAGGGCGCAGAGGATGAACGCCTGCATCCGCACCCGCACGAGGCTGATGCCGGCGCGACGGGCAGCCTCGGCGTTGCCGCCGACGGCGAGCAGGTGGCGACCCCACGCCGTGCGCTCGAGGAGGAACGTCAGTACGACCACCAGCACGAGCACGATCGGCACGACGTACGGCACGCCCTGGAGACCGGCCGCGCCCCGAGGCCGGTTGAGCAGGTACGTGCCGGCGCCCCACACGACGGCGAGCACGCCCGCCTTGGCGGCGATCACCGACGTCGCCTCGCCGGCGAGCCCTGCGCGGCGCCGCGCTCTTGCTCTGCCGAGGCGCACGGCCAGGTAGCCGAGCACGAGGATCGCCCACATCGCCCAGCCCGCCCAGACCGCCATGTTGTCGTTCTCGATGGCGACGATGATGTCGTTCTCGATCTTGATCGTGCCGCCCTCCTTCGTGATCTGGAGCAGCACGCCCTGCCAGGCCAGGAACGTGGAGAGGGTCACGACGAACGAGGGGATGCCGAGGCGGGCCACCATGAAGCCGACGAACGAGCCCATGACCAGCGCGGCGAGGAACGCGAGCGCGAGCGCGGCGGGCAACGGCCAGTCGGCGCGCAGGCGGGAGGCCATGATCGCCGCGCACACGCCGGCCGCGTAGCCGGCGCCGAGGTCGATCTCGCCGAGCAGCAGCACGAACGTGACGCTGATCGCGAGCACGCAGTAGGGCGCGGCCTGGGTGAAGAAGTTGCCGAAGTTGAACAGCGTGAGGAAGCTGTCCGGGCGCAGCACGGCGAAGATCAGCGTCAGCACGCCGAGCGCCGCGGTGGCCGGCATCAGGCCGAGGTCGCCGCCGCGGCGGAACCGGCCGAAGTAGTTCGTGATCGACTCCTTGAGCCCGATCGGGGTGGTGTCGAGCACGAAGTCGGTGCCCACCGTCGCGCCGAGTGACGCGGCGGCGGGTTCGATGGCGTCGTTCGCCGCGGTCACACCGTCACCTGCCGGGCCTGCGCGGCGCCGAGGCCGATCGTGCCGGAACGGCCGGTCGTGATCAGTTCGACGACCTGCTCGACGCTGCTCGACGCCGCCGGCACCTGGGCCACCAGGCGGCCCAGGTACAAGCAGGCGATGCTGTCGGACACCTCGAACACGTCGATCATGTTGTGGGAGATGATGAGGACGCCGAGGCCTTTGTCGGCGAGGCGCCGAACGGTGGCCAGCACCTGAGCGGTCTGCTGCACGCCGAGGGCGGCGGTGGGCTCGTCGAGGATGACGAGCCTCGACTCCCAGAGCACTGCCTTCGCGATCGCGACCGTCTGGCGCTGGCCACCCGACAGATCCGAGACTCTCGTGCGCACCGTCTTCACGGTGCGCACGTTGAGTCCCGCGAGCGTGGTCCTGGCGAGCTGCTCCATCCGCGTCTCGTCGAGACGTCCACGGTCCGTGCGCTCACGGCCGAGGAACATGTTGCCGACGATGTCGAGGTTGTCGCAGAGCGCCAGATCCTGGTACACGGTCTCGATCCCGAGTGCTGCAGCGTCGCGCGGGCCGTGGATGTGCTGCAGCTCACCGTTGATCAGCGTCTGCCCCGAGTCGGCGGCGTGGATGCCGTTGACGCACTTGATCAGCGTCGACTTCCCAGCACCGTTGTCGCCGACGAGCGCTGTCACCTGACCGGCGGCGACCGTGAGGTCGACGTCGATCAGCACGCGCACCGGGCCGAAGCTCTTCGAGAGGTGGCGCACCTCCAGCAGCGGGGGCGAGACCGTGTCGTCCATCGTCAGCTGATGCCTGCGGCCTCGCACTCGGCGGTGAGGTTCTTGCAGACATCGTCTTTCGACTGGTAGCCGTCGTCGATGACGTCCTTCACGTTGTCGACGTAGATCGGTAGCGGCGTGTTGAGTACGGACGGCACCTCGGTGTTCGTCTGCGTGTCGATCACCGTACCGTTCGTCGTCGGCGTCTGGCCTTGGGCGAGCTCGATCGCGGCCTTCGCCGCTGCCTCGGCCTCGACCTTGATCGGCTTGTAGACGGTCATGCACTGGTCGCCGGTGAGGATGGCGCGCAGGCCGTCCACCGTCGCGTCCTGGCCGGTGACGGGCACCTGCAGCTTGTTCTTCTGGAGCACGGCGATCACCGCACCGGCGAGGCCGTCGTTGGCGGCGAGCACACCGTCGACCGAGCCACCGGCCGTGGCCAGCATCTGCTCGAAGATCTGGCCGCCGACCTGGTTGTCCCAGTCCGGCACGCTCTGGTCGTCGACCTTCGTCCACTCACCCGATTCGAACTTCGGGTCGAGCACGGCGTCATAGCCTTGCTTGAACAGTGTGGCGTTGTTGTCGGTCGGCGAGCCGTTGAGCACGGCGATCTCCGGGTTCTCGGTGCCGTTGTCGGTGACGCACTTGACGAGGCCCTCGCCCTGCAGCGTGCCGACGGCGACGTTGTCGAACGAGATGTACACGTCGGCGCCACCGCCCAGCGTCAGGCGGTCGTAGTCGATCGTCGGGATGCCGGCGGCGCGGGCCTTCTGCAGGATCGTCGCGCCCGAGTCGCTGTCGAGGTTGACGATCATGAGCACGTCGACCTGCTGGGCGATCATCGACTCGGCGATCGTCGCCATCTTCTGCTTGTCACCCTCGGCGTTCTGGATGATCGGCTCGAACCCGCCGGCGGTGATCGCCGCGTCGAGGTACTGCCGGTCGGCGGTCTCCCAGCGGGCAGACGACGCCGAGTCGGGGAGGATCACCCCGATCTTCCCGCTGCCGCCGCCTCCGGCCACGGTCGTCGCCGCGTCGGTGGCCGGCGCCGC
>CAZMGD010000174.1:0-5947 GCA_964565705.1 uncultured Ilumatobacteraceae bacterium
TGGACGGGGTACCTCATAACCCGAAGGTCGCAGGTTCAAATCCTGCCCCCGCCACTCTGGAAGGCCCGGAAACATTGAGTTTCCGGGCCTTCGCCGTTGTATCGCACTTCGTTGAGGCGTGCCTTCTACCGGCACCTCTACCGGGTAGAAATCGGTGGAGATGTCGGCGAAAGGGACGGTCGTCAGGCCGTATCGCGTAGGAGTCGGGCGAAGGTGAGCGCTGCTTCGTGCTGCATGCCGGGGATCACGTGTTGGTAGGTCGCCATCGTGAAGCCCGGGGTGGAGTGCCCGAGCCGCTCGGACACGACCTTCACGGGGACGCCAGCCTTGAGCAGCAGGGTGGCGTGGGTGTGGCGGAGATCATGGAATCGAATCGGCGGCAAGCCCGACCGGCTGACGAGCTTCTTGAACGCGTCGGAGAGCAGCTGTGGGTGGGTAGCGGTGCCGTCTGGCCGGCTGAACACGTGCCCCTCCGGATCGTCGGGGTCGAACTCGGGGTCTTCGGCGCAGCGTCGCTGTCGCCACTCGCTGAGCAGCTCGGTGGTGGTCGGGTCGAGGTTGATGCTCCGACGCGCAGATCGTGATTTGCCGCGTGTCTCGTGGAGCTCGTAGCCGACTGACACGAGTGATCGGGTGACGCACAGGAGGCCAAGATTGAGGTCGACGTCACCCCACCGGAGTCCGAGGATCTCACCGCGCCGCATCCCGGTGTTCGCGGCGAGCCACAGCGCGACGTGGTAGCGGTGGGACCGTGTTCCGTTGACGAACTCGGTGAGCTGGGTTGCGGTCCAGACCCGGGAGGTCGGGCTTGAGAGTGGCCGGCGCTTCGGGGCGTGGGCGATGCGCGCCGGGTTGGACACGATCAGTCCGCGGCGGACGGCGTCGTCGAGTGCGCGGCGCAGGATCATGTGGATCTCGACGATTGTCTTCGGGTTGAGGCCTCCGTTGCCGTCTGTACGGCCGTGGTCGGCGAGATCGGCGTAGAGGCGTTCGAGGTGATCGGCCCGGAGGCGGCGGAGCGAGAGCCGCCCGATTGCGGGCGTGACGTGGAGGTCGATGTTGCGCCGGTACGAGTCGTGAGTGCTTGTCCGCAGAGTGAGCTTCTTGGACGGCAGCCAACGCTGGGTGAGGTACACGGCAACGGTGAGCGAAGATCGCTCGTACCCGTCGTTGTGGCGTCGTCGAGCGAGCTCGGCGGCGAGCCGCTCCGCGTCCCCGCGGTCGGTGCCGGCGGGATGCCATCGCCGTCGTTCGCGACCGGTGATCGGGTCGGTGCCTTCGTAGATGACGGCGTAGAAGCGGTCGCCCTTGCGGGCCACGTATCCCTGCATGATGGCGTTCTCCTTCTGGTCGGGCAGAGTTGTGTCTGCGGTGGAGCACATCGGGAGAATCGCTGCGTCGCTCCAGTTGAGGCCGGACGTTGGCGGGGTGGACGGCCCGACGAACGAAGTTGCCGTCTACGTTGGTGTCGTGACGTCGGAGTGGTCGGAGGCTGAGCTCGATCTGCTGGTCGACGACGTGCTGGTCGATGCGTACGGTGACAGCGAGCAGCTCACCGCCTTCGAGTGCGCGTTCGCTGAGACCGGTCTTCCGGTCGCTGCCACGGTGATCGGCCGAGCATGCACGTTGCGGTCCGTCGAGTTCACCGGCGACGAACGCCGCGGCTTGGTCGCGAAGGTGACGATCGACGGCTCGTCACGACAGATTGGTCTCGTGGAGGTCGAGGTCGCTGACCAAGGTCACGACGCGGCTCGGCTGGTGGCGGCGTTCAAGCGATGGTGGGTGCCAGCCGGGTGACAGGCGCAGGCGCCGAGGACGCGCTCGCATCGGCCCTCGCCGAGATCGCCGTGTTGCGGGCGGAGAACGAACGGCTGCGAGGACTGCTCGGTTTGACTGACGAGCGGCCCTCGGATCCGCCGCCGGCCTGGGAGCCCACGCTGTTCTCTCCTCCCGCGTCCGAGCGTCCGGTCGTAGATCGTCGGTCGTCGCCAGCGGACAAGATCGAGCTGTTCCGCAGGATGTTCGCAGGACGAGACGACGTGTTCGCGCTGCGATGGCAGAACGACCGGACGGGCAAGTCGGGGTGGTCTCCGGCGGTTGTCGGTGGGTGGTCCAACTCGAAGCGACCGGACCGCTCCTACGAGCCGTTCACGGACGGCGTGATCGAGCGGCACCTGGCCGGCGAGGTCGCGGCGGGGCTGTACCCGTTGTCGCGTGACGATCGGTGCCGGTTGCTGGCGTGCGACTTCGACGGTGGGTCGTGGGCGCTCGACTCGATGGCGTACCTCGACGCCTGCCGCGCTGCCGGCCTGCCGGCGGTGTTGGAGCGATCTCGCTCCGGCGACGGCGGTCACGTGTGGATCTTCTTCTCCGGTCCAGTCGCAGCGGCCGATGCCCGCAAGGTGGGCGCAGCGATGCTGCGCCGGGCCATGACAGCTCGCGCTGAGATCGACCTGGCGAGCTATGACCGGCTGTTCCCATCGCAGGACGTGATGCCGAAGGGCTCGTTCGGGAACTTGATCGCGCTCCCGTTGCAAGGTGACTGCCGTCGGCGCGGCACCACCGTGTTCCTCGACCCGTCCACGCTCGGCCCGTACGAGGACCAGTGGGCGTTCCTGTCATCGGTGCCGCTGGCGAGCCCGCAAGCGTTGCGCGCGATCGCCGAGTCCGTGCGTCCGCTCCCGGTCGGCAGCGAGGCGGTCGAGTGGGAACGCCAACGCGACGTGCAGCCCGCCCCGCAGGTGGTCCATGCCACGTTGGCCGGGATGTTGTCGGTCGAGCGGATCGGCCTGCCGCCATGGCTGCTCGCCCAGCTGAAGCACCTCGCCTCGCTGCACAACCCGAAGTTCTACGAGAACGAACGCCTCCGACTGTCCAACCACGCCACCCCACGGCTGATCCGCTGCTACGTCGAAGAGTTCGACGCGCTGCACCTCCCCCGCGGGCTGCTCGACGCCGCCCGGCAGGTGATCGAATCAGCCGGAAGCGAGCTGGCGCTCGACGACCGTCGCAACGACCCGCCGAAGGTCGACGTGCAGTCCACGATCACATTGACGACCGTGCAGCAGACCGCGGTCGACGCGCTCGTTGCGCACGACCACGCGGTGCTCGTCGCGCCGACCGGTTCGGGCAAGACGGTCATCGCCTGCGCGTTGATCGCTGCCCGCCGGGTGCCGACGTTGATCCTGGTCGACCGCACACCGCTGGTCGAGCAGTGGAAATCACGACTGATGGAGCATCTCGGTCTCGGCCGACGACAGGTCGGCCGAGTCGCCTCGACGGCGAAGGCGTCAGGGCTCGTCGACATCGCGACGCTGCAGGCAGTGGCGCGTCGCGAGGATGCTGCCGCCCTGTTCGACGGCTATGGGATGGTGATCGTCGACGAGTGTCACCATCTTCCCGCCCGATCGTTCGAGCTCGCGGTGCGCGACGCCCGGTGTCGACGGTGGGTCGGGCTGACCGCAACCCCGTATCGGCGCGATGGGCTCGAGGCGATCATCACCATGCAGTGCGGGCCCGTCCGCCACGAGATCGCCCTCGCCGACACCGATGCCGCGAACCTGACGCGACGGCTGCACGTCCACGAGACCACGTGTGCTGCAGGCACGGGGGAGATCCCCCGTGCCATTCACGATGTGTTCCGCGGGCTCGTCACCGACGAGACACGGACCCGCCAGATCGCTCGCGATGTGGCTGCAGCCGTCGGAGCCGGCCGCAACGTGCTCGTGCTCACCCAATGGACAGAGCACCTCGACGCGCTCACCGCGCTTCTCGAACAGGATGGTCTTGCGCCGCTCGTGCTCAAAGGCGGCCTCGGCAAGAAGGCACGGGCAACCATCATCGAGCAGCTGAACACGGACGACGCACCATCAGGGCAGCTGCTGCTGGCAACCGGGTCATACCTCGGCGAAGGGTTCGACAGCCCGACGCTCGACACCTTGTTCCTCGCGTTCCCGCTCGCGTTCAAAGGGCGGGTCGTGCAGTACATCGGCCGGATCCTGCGCACCAGCGACACGAAGACCGATGTCGAGGTCCACGACTACCTCGACCCCGGACCCGTGTTCCGCAAGATGCACAGCAAGCGACTCGCCACCTACGCCACACTCGGCTTCAGCACCGACCGAAACCGCTGACGTCCGATTCCACGTCGGCGTACGTTTGCAGCCGATGAAGCGCGATCTCGTTGACCGGTACCGCGGCTGCCGGGTCGCCGTCGACGAGGCCGGAGACGTCCTTGCTGCTGCGCACGGGCTCAGTGGACTGCGCTACGCATGTCAGGGCAAGGGCTTCCTCGTCGGACGTGACCGTGCATCGCGTGCCCGAGGCCGACACACCCCTCGTCATCGGCTTGGGCTGAATGCCGGTCGGTCCTTGACTGCGGGACGCGATCCCGAGTCGTACGCTTCGGTCGACTCGGGTCGGAGCTTCGCGCCGTCGGCAGCGGCGTCGCGCCGGACCGTCACCCGACGACGGCGCGACGAACTTTGTCGCTGGCTTCGTCGCCGATCTGTGCCGTCAGCGTGGCAAGGATCGCGTCCTCGGTCTTGGGTGAGTTGACGACGGCGAGTCGATGTGCCGTCCTCAACGCGTCGGGGTGATCTGCGGCGAGTCTCGTCAAGAGCTGTCCGGGCGTGAACAGCTCGATCCTGCGTTTGGCCAACCAGTCGGTCGGGAAGTGCCGGGTGTTGTCAGTCACGACGATCGTGGCCTTCGCCGACAGCGCGGCCGCGACAACGTGGCGGTCCTTGGCGTCCATCTCCACGGTGGCGACGGCGTCGACGTCGCGGCGGCGTACCTCGATGAGCGCTTGTGGTAGGTACTCGGTCAGGCGCAGTTCAAGTTCCGCGGCGTCGTCTACGGTGAAGCCGAACTTGGCGATCAAGTTGCGCGACATCTCGTTGAGGATCAGCTGACTCCAGTGCAGCTGCACCGCACCGGCTTTGGCGGCGTACACCACGTAATCGCGCAGCGTCCGGGGAATCAGGACATTGGCGTCGGCCAACGCGACCGACAGGCTCAATCGAGTTGCCCGACCCGATTGGCCAGCTCGCCGAGCGCGGTCAGGCTCGCCGCTCCCTCCTCGCGTTGGCGTTCACGGAACGCCTGAATCGCGGTTGCGGGCACGCGGTGGTGGCGACCGACCTTGCGGAACCCGATGCGCCCGGCGTGGATCAGTTTCATCAGCGACGGACGCGACATGTCGAGGATCGCTGCGGCTTCGGTGGTGGTGAACTCCTGCTTGGCTGGGATCACGACCGCGCCGACGGACTGTTCTGCGTCGAGAAGGGCGAGCACCTTCTTGGCGCTTTCGCGCGGCAGGCGTAGCGTCACCTCGATCTCGGGCTCATTGCCTGCGAGGCCGGAGCGGAGCAGCTTGACGTCATCGACGAGTGCAGTGTTCACGCGGCCTCCTGGCGGCACGACTGAAAGTCAACTGCTCTAAGTGTAGCGCCCCGGAGCACCGATAGTTGCCCGACCACACACCCGGCGGGATGATCGAAGGGCTCACCCGACATCGATGAGGGGTCGACATGTTCTAACCAAACGTCTAACCAACCCCCCGTCACCCACTGGACGGGACGACACACGATGGACAGGCCGGCACGCGAAGTGCCTGCTCAACGACACCGGCTGGACGGGACGACACCCCCTCATAACCCGAAGGTCGCAGGTTCAAATCCTGCCCCCGCCACCAAATTGTTGACGAAGGCCCAGGTCAGTGACCTGGGCCTTCGTCGTTGCCAGGAGCGTTCCTCCGGGTCAGGCGGGCGTCTTCCGGTTGTTCCTACGGCGTTCCACCGTGGCGGTGCCGGCCGGGAGATCGCCAAGGGCGAGTCCATCGGCGACGCGTGCTGCGTCGCCTTGCATTCCTGGCAGCAGGTGCTGATAGGTCTCCATGGTGAAGGCGATGTTGGCGTGACCGAGTCGTTCACTGACGACTTTCACG
>CAZMGD010000175.1:0-5837 GCA_964565705.1 uncultured Ilumatobacteraceae bacterium
GCGCCGCCACCGACAGCGGGGTCGCCGCCGACGTCAGCTCGAGCGGCTCGACCGTGAACCCGTCGTCGTCGATCTCGACCAGCACGCCACCACCCCGCGGGTTGCTGGTGCACTGCCCGCCGCACTCCGCGGTCTTCGCCGCGTGCCATGTCGGGCCGGGTGGACACCCTCGGCGCAGTGCCGCGGCGGCGATCACCGCAGTGTCGGTCGCCCGGCCGGCGATGATCACGTTCGCCCCCGCATCGAGCGCGTCGATGAACGGCTCGGCGCCGAGCAGGCCGACGATGTGCTCGCACCGGTCGATCAGCTCGTCGGTGATCGGTCCGAGCGGCGCCAACGGATCGATCGATCCGGCGGCGTGCAGCCGGTGGACCTCGTCGGTCGACAACTCGCTGTAGATCTTCGCCAGGCGGATCGTCAGTCCTTCCTCGGCGGCGATCTGCTCGGCGATGCCGGCCACCCAGTCGACCCCGCGGTCGGTACCGCTCGTGCCCGCCGACCCGACGATCACCGGGATGCCCGCCGCCAGCCCTTTCGTCATCATCAGCCGCAGGTCGGCGGCGATCGCCTCGGCCGGCATCTTCGGCATCGCCCGGCCGAGGTAGGCCGGTCCCGAATCGGTCGACCCCCCGTCGATGGCGATGGCGTGCGCGCCGAGGGCGATGCCGCGGTCCAACTGCTCCGCGGTGAAGCCGGCGCCGAGCATGCCGGCAGGGATGAGGATCTTGGCGTCAGCCATCGGACGGCTCCCGGTGGGGGTAGGCGCGGATGCGCGTGGATGGGATCTCGACCGTCAACCGGCCGTCGTGCGACACGGTGTGCGTCGTCTGCACCGTGACCGGCGTGCCGCCCACGTCGATCCGGTAGCGGTAGTGGTCGCCGAGGTAGGCGACGTCGAGGACCGGTGCGTCGAACGTGTTCAGCGTGTTGTCGTGGTGGCCGGCGGCGCACGAGTCGTGGACGATCACCGACTCCGGCCGGAACCCGACGATGCCTACCTGAGCGGAACGGTCAGCCGGGCTGGTGGATCCGTCGGCGTCGACCCGCAGCGCGACCGGCGAACCGGCGACGGTCACCTCGACGTGGTCGCCGCGATCGGTCGCGCTCGTGACGTCGAGGAGGTTGATCGTGCCGACGAAGTCGGCGACGAACACGTCCGCTGGCGCGTTGTAGACCTCTTCGGGTGTCCCGAGTTGGCGGATCTCGCCGGCACTCATCACGGCGACGCGATCGCTCAGCGACAGCGCCTCGTCCTGGTCGTGGGTGACGAAGATCGTCGTCACTGCGATCTCGCGCTGCAGCGCCTTCAACCACACCCTGGCCCGATCGCGCAGCTTGGCGTCAAGATTGGAGAACGGCTCGTCGAGCAGGAGCAGGCGCGGCGGCGCGGCGAGCGCCCGGGCAAGTGCGACGCGCTGCTGCTGGCCACCCGACAGCTGGTGCGGGTAGCGCTTGGCCAGGTCGCCGAGCTCGACGAGCTCCAACACCTCGCGCACCCGCTGCTCCTTCGCCGCACCCTTGATCCGCCGCAACCCGAGCGGGTAGCCGACGTTCTCGGCGACCGTCATGTTCGGCCAGATCGCGTACGACTGGAACACGACGCCGCACTCCCGCTTCTCCGGCGGCACGAACGACTTCGCCGCGCCGTCGAACACGACGCGGTCGCCGATCGAGATGCGGCCGGCGTCGGGGCGGTGCAGGCCGGCGATCGACCACAACGTCGTCGACTTCCCGCAGCCACTCGGGCCGAGCAGCGTCAGCAGCTCGCCGGCGTTCGCCTCCAGTGCGATCGCGTCGAGCGCGACCTGATCGTCGAACGTCTTCGTCAGCCCCGTGATCTCCAGATCAGGCACCCGGCTTCACCCCCCACAACAGCCGGCCGAGACCGAGCACGACGATGGTGATCGTCACCTGGATCAAGGCCAGCGCGGCGACGGGCCCGACCGTGCCCGCCGCCCACAGCTTGAGCATCGTCAGGCCCATCACGTCGGTCCCCGGCGTCACCATGAACACCGCCGGGTCGTAGTCGTTGAGCATCGCCACGAACATCAAGATGAACGACACCGCCATCGCCGGACGCAGCAGGCGCAGCACGATCGAACGCATCGTCATCCACCAGTCCGCTCCCGAGGTGCGGGCGGCGCGATCGAGATCCTCGCCGAGCGCGTGCAACGCCGGGTAGAACGCGCTGTACCCGAGCGCCAGGCTGCGCACGGCGAACGCGATGCCGATCCCCCACAGCGAGGCGCGCACCGTGTTCGACGGATCGAGCACGACGAACGCCCAGAAGAACGCCATCCCGGTGACGAGCCCCGGCATCGCCCGCGGGTAGAGCATCGAGTACTGGAGCGAGCCGCGGAAGCGGAACGACGACCGGTGGGCCACGACCGACAGGGCGGCGATGGCGAGCGTGGCGAGAGCGCCGCCGATCGTTGCGATCAGCAGGCTGTTGCGGACCGATCGGGTGAACACCGGGTTGTCGAACACCGCCTGCATGTGGTTGGTCGTGAGAACCTCCCACGGTGGCACGTAGGGGGTGAGGTACAACGTGAACGCGGTGAGCACGAGCCCCACCACCGGCAGGATCAGCGCGGCAATGATGTAGACGGCGACGCCCGCGCTCATCGGCCAGCGCAGCCAGCCAAGGTCGATCTGCCGGCCGGCCGTGCTCTTGCCGGTGGTGACGAAGCGGGCGACATCGCCGGTCATCCGGTTGCGGACGAACAGCAGGACCGTCACCGTTGCGAGCAGCAGCATCGCCCCCGCCGACACCAGCCCTTGCTGCGACGGCACCTCGTTGATCCAGTGGTCGTAGAGGTAGGTGGAGATCATGTCGACGTTCGACGAGCTGCCGAGGATCAACGGCAGGCCGAGCACCTCGAGCGACAGGGCGAACACGATCACCGACGAGTTGAGGATCGCCGGCCGCAAAAGGGGCAGCGTGACGGTGCGCAGCGCCCGCACCGGGCTGGCCCCTGACGACATCGCCGCCATCTCGAGCGCGGTGTCCTGTGACGAGAGCGACGCGTTGACGTACAGGTACACGACGGGCGCGGCGACACCGATGGCCAGCATCGACATGCCCGACACGCTGTAGAGGTCCCACCACACCGGGATCGGCGTGCGGGTGTCGAGCAGCCGGGTGACATAGCCGGACGGCGAGTACATCGACGCCCAGCCGAGGATCAACGCCAGCCCGGGGATCATCACCGGCAGCAGGATGAAGCCGCGCAGGAACCGCCGGCCGGGCAGGTTGGTCCGCACGAACAGGATCGCCAGCGAGCACCCGAGCAAGATGGACCCGACCGTCGTGAGGACGGCGAACTCGACGCTGTTGCGCACCGCCGTCCACCAGTCGGGGTCGGCGACGAGCTCGCGGAAGTTGCGCAGCGTCAGCGAGCCGCCCGCCTCGTACAGCGGCGTCGACCACAGCGATGCCCACAGCACCGGGATGATCGGCCCGATGACGAACGCCAACGCAAGGATCCACAGCCCGTACTGCGTCATCCACTCCGGCAGCCAGCTCCGCTTGAGCCGGCCCTTCGGCATCGCCGGCCGGGCAACGTTCATGTCGCTCGCCCGGCCGGCGTCGATCGTCGTCATCGGGTCAACGACCGAACGCCGCGTTCCATCGTTCCTCGATCGCCGCCTGCTGCTCACGCAGGTCGGCCGGGTAGCCGACCAGGATCGCGTTGCCTTCACCCACCGCGGCCTCGACGGCGGGCAGCCCGGTCGGGCAGTCGACACCCTCGCGGTACGGGGTGAAGCCACCGAGGCACGTGGCCGTCTGGCCCTCCTCCGACAGGAGGTAGTTGACGAGCACCCGCGCCGCGTTGGGCGATGCCGCCGCGGTCGTGACCCCGATGGCGCGGGCCGGCAGCGTCGTCGCGTCGGCGAGGTAGCGGTAGTTGAGCAGGTCGCCGGTCTCGGTCGTGTCGATGAGCGCACGCAGCGAGCCGGAGGCGAAGAAGCTGGCGACGTACTCGCCGCTCTGCAGCTTGCCGAGCAGGGCTCCCGTGCCGTCCTCGACGCCGGAGTGGGGACCGAGCTGCTCGAGCACCGCCCAACCCTCCTCGCCGTAGGCGTCGATGTAGCCGAACGTACCGAGCCCGGCGTTGGCGTTCGTCACGTTGACCGTGCCGATCTTGCCGCTGAGCTCCGGCGCCATCGCGGCCATGTCGGCGAGGCTCGTCGGTTGCTGGTCGAGCGGGAATGCCAGCGTGTTGAACGCGGCGATCAACGGGTCGTACGACATGGCGAACACGCCAGGGGCCAGTACCGCCTCGTCGACCGGGTACGCGGCCAGCTCGGGATCGACGTAGTCGGCGACCTTGCCCCGCTCGACCAGATCGAGCCAGCCGGCGCCGTCGGTGTTGACGATCACGTCGGCGGTCGGCGAGCCGGTCGCCTCCTCGCTGAGATAGCGCTGGAATGCTTCCGCGCCGCCGAGGTCGAACGTCTCGACCTGGATCCACGGGTACTTCTCGTTGAACGCGGCGAGCACCGGCGTCCACTGATCGGCGCTCGGATTGCCGTAGACGACGAGCTTGCCCTCGTCACGGCTGGCCTCGATCGCTGCGTCGATGTCGATCGCGTCCGCGAGTGGCGCGGTGCTGTCCTCGGTCGTCGCGGTCGTGTCCGCGGTGGTCTCGGCCGGCGCTGTCGTCTCGGCGGTGGCGGTGGTGTCGGCCGTCGTCGCCGCGGTCGTGTCGGCGGTGGTGCCGCTCGGTTCGGTGACCGCGGGCGCGTCGGTGGCGTCCGAGTCGGACTGCGAGCCGACGCCACACGCCGTCAGCGCGAGCACCCCCGTGAGCAAGACGGCGCCAGACAGGTGCCGAGTTCGATTCGCCATGTGATTCCCCCTCATTGGAGCCGGACGACGGTGGCCGCCGGCGTTGTGTACGTCAGCGCCGCGCGTAGTGATGGGCGCGGGTGTGTTCGGTCATCAACCGCTCGGCCTCCGCGGCATCGCCGGCGCGCACGGCTTCGAGGATCCGTCGGTGGTCGGCGTACCGGTCCGCCGCGTCCCGCCCGCCGCCATGGCGAACCTCGACCGACAGGTTCCGCGGAAGCGCCGCGAGGTTGAACGCGTCGACCGTGCTCAACAGGCGCAGCACGACCGGGTTGTTGCAGCCCTCGTTCAGTTCGGCGTGGAATTCGCGGGTGATCCGCAAGATGCCGGCGAGGTCGGCCGAGGTGAGCGACGTGCCATCTGGATCGAGCGCTTCGAGGCGGGCGATCTCGCGGTCACCGGCGTCGAGCATCGCTTCCATCCGGGCCAGCTGCTCCTTGGTGGCGTTCGTCGCCGCCAGCCTCGCCGCGACAACCCGGAGCGCACCCTCGGCGAGACGGATCTCCGACACCGAGCGGTCGTCGAAGTCGACCACCTGCACGGTGCGCGGCCCGGTGCGCTCGACGAGGCCGTCCTGCTCCAGGCGGCGCAGCGCCTCGCGCACCGGGGTCGCGCTGACTGACAAGCGCTCGGCCAGCCCACGCTCGGTGATCTTCTCCCGCGACTCCAGCTCGCCCGACACGATCGCCTCGCGGATCGCTCCGTAGGCCTGGTCGGCGAGCGTCGTGCTGTCGAGCTGTCGTAGCGCGTTTTCCGATGACATCAGCGCCGCAGCATATTTGCTATAGCACTGGGAGTCAAGAGGTGGCATTGCCTCCTGGCCTGTCCCTTCGCGTCGTGCCCGGTGAACGCTTGGACTGCGACGATCTCAGTGCTCGGCGGGGTGGCCGACGCTGATCATCCAGGGCGTGCCGAAGCGGTCGGTGCACGTGCCGAACAGCGGCGACCAGAAGACCGCCTCGAGCGGCATCCCGATCTCCCCGCC
>CAZMGD010000176.1:0-5801 GCA_964565705.1 uncultured Ilumatobacteraceae bacterium
CGTCGGGCTGCCACCCGCCGACGAGCTGGTCGCCCTGGAGGTCGCGCACCGGCCGGCGCAGCTCCAACAGCAGTTGGAGGCTGAACGCGATCCGGCCGGTCAGCACGTTCGGGTTGCCGGTCAGGAGTGCGAGCGCGGCCTCGGCCATCGTCTCCAGTGGCTCGAACATGGCCTCGTCGATCCAGCCACCCTCGACGAGCGCGGGGGTGGCGATCGCCGCCTGCGGGCTGAGCGCGTTGACGGAGATGCCCTGCCCCTCGCACTCGCTGGCGGCGGCGACGGTGAGGCGGTTCAGCGCGGCCTTCGGCGCGCCGTACACGAACCCCGCCTTGCCCGGCCGGTTGGTGGGGAACGGCGGACCGGGCGGCAGCTCGGCGGAGAACGTCGTCAGGTTGAGGATCGACCCGCTGCCCCGCTCGCGCATCGGGCCGATCACCGCACACATCAGCTCCCACGGCGCCCAGAGGTTCACCTGGAGGCTCGTCTCCAGCTGGGACGGTGTCACCGCCTCGAACGCGCGGTAGCCGCCGGCCGCGGCATTGTTGACGAGGAGGTCGACCGGCCCGAACGCGTCGACGGTACGGGGCACGAGCTCGGAGCGGCCACCGTCGGGATCGCTGAGGTCGCACGGCAGCACGACGCACCGGCCGCCCACTTGCTCGATGCGGGCCCGGGTGGCCTCCAGGCCCTCGACCGTACGGGCGGTGATCGCCACCGCGGCCCCCTCGGCGGCGAGGCGCAGCGCGATCGCGGTGCCGGTGCCGCCCTGGCTGGCGCCGGTCACCAGCGCGACCTTCCCCGCACAGGCGTTGCTCGACATCGGGGTCACGCCATCAGGTGTCGGGGCACGGCCGTGTTCAGGTCGGCGACGGTCCAGGGCGGGTTGCTGCGGTGGTCGCCACGGAAGATGGTTCGCTCGTTCACGTATCGCGACCAGCGGGCGATCTCGCCGCCGGACGCGTGGAAGACCTCGCCGCTGACGGCGCCGCCGGCCTCGGTGCACAGCCAGGTGACGATCGGGGCGACGTACTCGGCGGGGGGCATGCCGTCGTAGTCCTCCCACATCTCGTCGCTGATCTGCCCGCTCGCGTGCAGCTCCTCGAAGTGCTCGCGGCTGAGGTTGTGCAGGCGGGTGGACGCACCCGGGGCGAGGCAGTTCGCCGTGACGCCGGTACCGGCGTACTCGTGGGCCAGGGCCTTGGTCAGCGAGATCACGCCGCCCATCGACGCGGCGAAGATCGGGCTGCCGAGCAGGCCGGTCGCGCCGTATGACGTCGTGGTGACGATCCGCCCCCAGCCCCGCTCCAGCATCCCGGGCAGGACGGCCCGGCTCAGCCAGAACTTCTGCGACAGGAACAGGTCGATGAAGCGCCGGTACTCGTCGTCGGTGGCGTTGATGCTCGCCTCGAGCACCGCGCCGGCGCAGCCGACGAGGATGTCGACCTTGCCGAACGCATCGACGGCCAGCTCGACGGCGTGGGCGCAGCCGGCGGCGTCGGCGACGGAGTCGTGGCTGGCGGTGGCCCGTCCGCCGGCGGCGACGATCTCGGCGACCGTGGCGTCGGCCGGTCCGGACGAGGCGCCCTCGCCGACCTCGGTCGTGCCGAGGTCGTTGACGAGCACGCTGGCCCCGTGCGCGGCGAGCGACAGCGCGCACGCCTTGCCGATGCCGTTGCCGGCGCCGGTCACCAGCGCGACCCGGCCCTCCAGTTCACCGGTCATCCCATCCCCGTTCCCTCGCGACGTGTGTGCCGACGATCATGGCGCAGGCTCGGTCTGCCCGGAGCAGCGAACGCCCGGCGGTCGCCCCGTGGGAAAATGGCAACTCATCTGCACCCGGGTCGTGGTGCTCTGTGGGTGTGCGCTCGACTCGGGCGCCGTGTCCCCAAGGAGCGACCCAATGTCGTACGACATCCCCCTTGCCGAGCACCTGGCCGCCGAGCAGCGTCACGCCCTCGCCGATTCGACCGAGCTCGCCCGGTTCGTCCGCGACATCCGTCGGCGCCGCCGCCCGCGGCGGACCCGCCGGTTCGTGCTGAACCGCCGGGAGTGACGAGCGCCGCGTTCAGCGCAGTGGATGTCCGGCGAGGCGTCGCTCGGTCGGGCCGATGAGCGATGATGCACGCATGGACGTCTCGGTGGAGGGATTGACGGTCGAGGTGCGCGACCGCGTCGGGTTCGTGACGCTCGATCGCCAGGAGCGACGCAACGCGCTGAGCGTGGCCATGCGCCAGGCGATCGAGCGCATCTGCGCCGACGTCGACGACGACCCGGACGTCGACGTGCTGGTGCTCCGGGCGCTCGGGCCCGTGTTCTGCGCCGGCGCCGACCTGACCGAGATCCGCGAGCTGGGCGGCTCGCTGCCCTCGACCGATCCCGGCGCCGCGCTCCGGTCGGTCGGCAAGCCCGTGCTGTGCGCGGTCGGCGGAGCGTGCGTGACCGGCGGCCTGGAGCTGGCCCTGAGCTGCGACCTGGTCGTCGCCTCGGACCGTGCGCGCTTCCGCGACACCCACGCCCGGCTCGGCGCACTGCCGCGCTGGGGGTTGTCGGTGCTCCTGCCCCGAGCCGTCGGGGTGACGAAGGCCAAGGAGATGACGCTGACCGGCGCGTTCGTCGACGCCGAGGAGGCACTGCGCGTCGGGCTCGTCACCCGCGTCGTGGCCCACGACGAGCTCGACGCCGTCGTCGCCGCGCTCGCCGCCGAGATCGTCGCCGGTGACGCGCCGGCCCAACGGGCGTCGCTCGATCTCTACGAACGGGGTGTCGGCCTCGGCCCGGACGAGGCGTTCGAGCTGGAGCGCACCGTCGGTCAGGACTTCATGCGCGATCGGCCGTTCCAGTGAGCGTCCGGTTGAGCGACGAGGAGGCGTGGGCGTTCCTCACCGCCGGTCACACCGGGGTGCTGACCACCCTGCGCGCCGACGGGTTCCCGATCACCCTGCCGGTGTGGTTCGTCGTCGACGACGGCGCGGTGCTCGTCAGCGGCCCCGCCCGGACGAAGAAGTTCTCGCGGGTGCGCCACGACGACCGCTGCTCGTTCCTGGTGGAGTCGGGCGAGCGGTGGGTCGAGCTGCGCGCCGTGCACCTCACGGGGCGGGCGTCGCTCGTCGCCGACCCCGACTGGGCCCGCGTGGACGCACTGTTCGATGCCAAGTACGCCTCGTTCCGCACGCCGCGCGAGGAGATGCCCGAGCCCACGCAGGCCCACTACGACGGCGGCCGCGAGCTCCTCGCTATCCGGCCCGAGGGACGGTTCCTGACCTGGGACAACCGTAAGCTCCGGTGAGCCCGGGCGAGGGCGCCGCGGCTAGACCGGACGCACCCAGGTCCGCCCACCCGAGCGAGGAGCGAATCCGATGGCGACGTACGAACTGGTCATCAAGAACGGCATGGTCGTCGACGGCACCGGCAACCAGCGCGTGCGCACCGACGTCGCGGTCACCGGCGGGCGCATCGCCAAGATCGGCCGGGTCGCCGCGGCGGACGCCGACCGGGTGATCGACGCCACCGGGCTGATCGTCGCGCCCGGCTTCATCGACCTCCACACCCACTACGACGCCCAGGTGTTCTGGGATCCGTACCTCACCACGTCCGGCTGGCACGGGGTCACGTCGGTCGTGACGGGCAACTGCGGGTTCGGCTTCGCGCCGGTGCGACCGGAGCTGCGCGAGCGGGCGATGCTCTCGATGACCGCGGTCGAAGCGATCCCGACCGAGACGCTGCGCGAGGGACTGCCGTGGAACTGGACGACGTTCCCGGAGTACCTCGACGCGATCGAGCGGACGCCGCTCGCTCTCAACGTCTTGCCGTACATGCCCGTCAACCCGCTACTGGTCTGGGTGCTCGGCCTCGACGCGGCGAAGGCCGGCGCGCAGCCGACGGACGAGCAGAACCAGGAGATCGCCCGCCTGTTCGACGAGGCGTTGGCCGCCGGCGCCTGCGGGTGGTCGGCGCAGTGCCTCGGCAAGCCCGGCGAGTCCGCCGGGAACTTCCCACAGGGCGACTTCGACGGCACGCCGATGCCGACCGACATCATGTGGCCCGAGACGCGCCGAGTGCTCGCCGAGGTGCTCGGTGCCCGCGGCATCGGGTTCATGCAGGCGTCGGGCATTCCCGACGCCGAGGTGGAGGAGCTGGTCGAGATCAGCGGACGGCCGTTCATCTGGCAGGCCGTCGTCGCCAACGCGCTCACGCTGTACTACAAGAACCGGCTGGAGTGGCTGCAGAGCTGCCGCGAGCGCGGCCTACCGATCTACGGCCAGGCGATGACCGTGGACGCGCCGATCCACTTCCACCTCGACAACGAGTCGATCCTCGAGCGCAGCCCGCTCGCCCGGGTGCACGAGGCCCAGGGCACTGACGCCAAGCTCGCCGTGCTCGCCGATCCGGCCTTCCGCGACGAGCTGCACGAGTTCCGCTCGATCGTGTTCAACACGTTCCCCGAGATGAAGCTGCGCAATGCCGAGAGCGAGCGCTTCGCCCCGTTCGCCGGGCAGAAGCTCGGCGACATCGCCGCCGCGCTCGGCTGCCGAGCCGTCGACGTGCTCTGCGACGCGTCCATCGCCGACCGCTTCGGCGCCGTGTTCGAGACCCAGCAGTTCCAGGCCAGCCTCGACGCGCTGAAGGAGCTGGTCGACGACCCGTACCTGATCCCCGGCCTGTCCGACGGTGGCGCGCACCTGAGCTTCCTGACGTCGGGCTGCTACGGCACCGAGTACGTGGCCCGCTTCGTGCGCGACGAGGCGATCACCACGCTGGAGCAGGCCCACTGGCGCCTCAGCGGGCTGCCGGCCCACTGCGCCGGGTTCCGCGACCGCGGCACCCTGACCGAGGGCGCCGCCGCCGACATCATCGTCTACGACCTCGCCGATCTGGCCTACGGCGACACCGAGTTCGTCGACGACCTGCCCGCCGGCCAGACGCGAGCGATCGTGCGGGCCAGGGGCTACCGCTGGATCCTGGTCAACGGCGACCCGATCATCGAGGACGACCGCGAGACCGGCGCGGTCCCCGGCCGCCTCCTCCGCCACGGCCAGGCCCCGACCTGACCCAGAGTTCTCGGTCGGATTCTGGTCGTCAGAGGTACCAGAAACCGACCGAGAACTTCAGGGGTTGGCACCGAGCAGGGCTGCGCGGAGCCTGAGCGTCGAACGGATCTTGCTCGCCACCCATGCCGGGCGCTTGTTGATCTGGTGCCAGGTGAAGTGCATGATCGCCCACCCCTGAGCGGTCAGTTCGGCGTCGCGCTCCTTGTCTCGTTCGATCTGCTCCTGGCGACGCCCGTGATCCCGAAAGCCGTCGCATTCGACGATGAGCCGCTCGGGCACCCGGCAGAAGTCGGTGCGGAACCGCCCCACGGGCCGCTGGAACTCGAACGCGGGCAGTCCGAACTCGGCGCAGAGCTTGGCGAAGCGGGCTTCGAGCACGGAATCCGGTGGACGCTGGCGGATCGTCCACGCTTCCACCGTCGTACGCAGCACGGTCAGGCCGGGTCGGCCTTGCCGCGAGTGACGTTCGACCAGTCGCTCGGCGTCGCGCACGGTCAGCAGCCGCTTGACGACCATCTCCTCGAACACGGAGCTCGTGAGGTGGGGATCCCACGCCGCGACATCGAGCAGGATCCGACCCGTCCGGCAGCGGGGGATTGGTCCGCCGTCGTCGGCCACGGCCAGATCGAGGTGGTTGTCGGGCCGGTGCACCGCGACGCCGACCAGAGGTGTGAGGTGATGGCGGCCGTTGACGCTGACGTGGATCGGGGCGTCAGGTCGGACGTCGAGGCCGAGGAGGTACGCGCCGGTGCG
>CAZMGD010000177.1:0-5491 GCA_964565705.1 uncultured Ilumatobacteraceae bacterium
CGGTCTGATCACCGGCATGTTGTTCTTCCTCGCCGGCTCGGTGAAGGACCGCTACCACACGCTCGAGATCAAGCGCCTCTCCGGCCTGCTCCGGCAGGTCCCCCACCTCGGCTGGCTACTCGGCTTCGCAGCGATGGCCTCGCTCGGCCTGCCCGGTCTCGCCGGGTTCTGGGGCGAGTTCCCGGCGTTGCTGTCCGCGTACTCGCCGCGCTTCGACGAGGAGATCTTCCGGGTGTACCTCGTCGTCGCCGCGATCGGCACCGTGTTCGCCGCCGCCTACCTGCTCTGGTTGTTCCAGCGCACGGCGATGGGTGAGCCGACCGCCGAGTTCGCCGGCCTCGGCGCCGACGAGCACGACGCCCATGGGCACGGCCACGACGCGCACGACGCGCATGCCCCGGTCGTCGCCCACTCCCTGAGCGCCGCCGCCAACGAGTTCGATCATGGCGACGATCGCGACGATCACGCCGAGCACGAGAAGATCCACGACGTCGGCCTGTTCGAGTGGCTCGCGTGGACGCCGTTCATCGTCGGCATCGTCGTGCTCGGCATCTACCCGCAGCTGCTGTTCAAGATCACCGACCCCGCCGTGACCGGCCTGCTCACCCGGACGTTCGGGAACTGATGCTCGGCGCGCTCCTCGCCGCATCGCCTGATGGGTGGTCGACCCCGAAGGTCGACTACTTCGCGATCGCGCCCGAGATCGTGGTCGCCGCTGGCATCTGCCTGGTGATCATGCTCGACCTCTTCCTCGAGGAATCGAAGAAGTGGATGACCGCAGCGATCTCGGGCTTCGTGCTGCTCGGTGCGGTCGTCCCCGTCGTCGCGCTCGGCCTCGACAGCGACCTGCCCCGCTCGATGTTCGATGGGCGCTACGTCGTCGACGACTTCAGCGTCATCTTCAAGGTGTTCTTCCTGCTCGCCGGCTACGTCGTCGTGCTGATGTCGCAGCAGTACGTCGAGGACGGCGACTACTACGAGGGCGAGTACTACGCGCTGCTGTTGACGTCGGTGCTCGGCATGATGATCATGCCGTCGGCCCGCGACCTGATCACGATCTTCGTCGCCCTCGAGACGCTGGCCATCCCCACCTACATGCTCGCCTCGTGGCGCAAGCGCGACAACCGCAGCAACGAGGCCGGCATGAAGTACTACCTGCTCGGCGTGTTCTCGTCGGCGGTGATGCTCTACGGCATGAGCCTGCTGTACGGCGCCACGGGCTCGACCAAGCTGACCGACATCGGCACGGCGCTCAGCGGCGAGGGCCAGTTCAGCAAGGTCGCCGCGCTGGCGGTCGTGTTCGTGCTCGTCGGGTTCGCGTTCAAGGTGTCCGCGGTGCCGTTCCACTCGTGGGCACCCGACGTCTACGAGGGCGCACCGACGCCGATCACCGCCTACCTGTCGGTCTCCTCGAAGGCGGCCGGCTTCGTCGCCCTCGTGACGCTCGTGTACATCGGCTTCCCGCAGGTGCAGGACACGTGGCAGCCGTTCTTCTGGGTGCTCGCCGTGCTGACGATGACGGTCGGCAACGTGCTCGCGCTACGCCAGCACAACGTCGTGCGCATGTTCGCCTACTCGTCGATCAGCCAGGCCGGGTTCATCCTGATGCCGCTCGCCGTCGCCGCCGACGCGGCCAAGCCCGCGCTGGAGTCGGTGGTCACCTACCTGTTCGTGTACGCGGCGACCAACCTCGGGGCGTTCGCCGTGATCATCGCCGTCGCCCGCAAGACCCGCAGCGGCGAGATCAGCAGCTACGGCGGCCTGATGTCGTACGCGCCCGGCCTCGCGGTGCTGATGACGCTGTTCCTCGCGTCGCTCGCCGGCATCCCCCCGTGGGGTGGGTGGATCGGGAAGTTCACCGCGTTCCGCGCCACGCTCGACGCCGGCACCGGGTGGGGCTACACGCTGGCCGTCATCGCGGCGGTCAACTCGGTGATCGCGTTCGGCTACTACGGCAACCTGATGCGCGAGATGTGGATGCGCCCGCCGCCCGACGGCGACACCGCGCCGATCCGCACTCCGTCATCGCTCGGCCTCGCGCTCGGCATCACCACGATCGCGACGCTCGCCCTCGGCATCCTGCCTGGCCTCATCACTCACTTCGGCGACCTCGCCAGCCTCGCCGGCGCCACCGCCCCCTGACCCCACCTTCGTTCTCGGGAGCGTTTTGGCTGCTCTGGCAGCCAAAACACTCCCGAGAAGGGTGGATCGCTGGGACGGATTCGGGACTGACCGCCCGCTTCCGGGACCGTACCGTTGACCCATGCCGGGCACGGGCTGGCTCTGGAAGCTGTACATCTTCGGTGGTCTCGCCCTGTGGATCGGCGCGGTCGTGGCCGTCTCGTCGCGCTCTGAGCCCAAGGATCAGGCGGGCCCGGTCCGCCTGACGGCGACGATCGGCGGCGCGGTCTTCTTCGGCGGCCTGTTCCTGATCTCGTTTCTCCAGATCCGGCGGGCCAGCACGCGCCGAGCGAGCGACCTGTACGAACGGTTGGCGGTGGCACCGATCCCGAAGGGAGCGAAGACGCCGGCGCGAACGATGTCGACGATCGCCTACGTCTACCTCGCGTTCGGGGTTCTCGTCACCGGTGGTGCGCTGGGGGCCGGAGCGCTGGGCGACGACGGGATCGCGCGCTGGATCCTGTGGGGTGTCTTGGCCCTGGTCGTGGTCTGGGTGCTGTACCTCTTCTTCGGGGTCTGGCGGCAGGTGTTCCGGGCGACCGACGACGCGATGGCGCCGCTCGGGCTGCGTGTCACCGGGCAGCCGTCGTACCTGCCGAACATCGTCGGTGGCGGTGGACACCTCGAGGGCGCGGTCGTCTACGAGGGCGTGCGCCACGGGCGGCGCGTGCGCGTCGAGCACTGGACGGGCGACGCGATCACCGCGATCGAGCTCCCTCCGCCGGACGGGGCACCGCCGGGCTGGTCGGCGCCGGTCGTCGTGCCGCGGTCCGTCGAGGAGATGACGGTGCTGACCGGCGAACCGGTCACATCCTGGCGCAAGGTCGCCGTGGAGGCGGCCAACGGCGCCGTCACCGTCCACCGCAGCGGCAACGGCGCAGGTGGCTGGATGCTCGCCGACCTCCTCCTCGCCGAGTCCGTCGCCACCCGCGGTGCGGCCCCCTAACTAACCTCCCCCGCCATGCGTTCTCGGGAGCAAATCGGGCGTCAGGACGCCGCCAACGCTCCCGAGAACGAGGGCGCGCTGGGGGATGTGGCCGCTGCGGTGGCTGCGGACGGGCCGATCCCGTTCGACCGGTACCTCGACATCGTGCTGTACGGGCCGCACGGCTTCTACTCCGGTGCCGGATCAGCGGGGCGGCGGGGTGGCGACTTCATCACGTCGCCGGAAGTCGGTCCGCTGTACGGCGAGGTCCTCGCGCGGGCGCTCGACGGCTGGTGGGACGAGCTCGACCGGCCCGACCCGTTCACGGTGGTCGAGGTGGGAGCGGGGCCTGGCACCCTGGCCAGGTCGGTGCTCGGCGCAGTCCCGGCGTGCGCGGGCGCGCTGAGCTACGTCGCCGTCGAGGTCGCAGCAGCGCAGCGCGACCGTCACCCCGGCGGCGTCGAGTCCGTGGCGGAGCTGCCCGACGGCGGGTTCACCGGTGTGATCCTCGCCAACGAGCTGCTCGACAACCTGCCGTTCCGACTGGCCGTCTTCGACGGGCGGTGGCGTGAGGCGTTCGTGGACGTGCAGCAGGGCAGATGCATGGAGGTGCTCGGCGGCGTGATCGACCCGCAGCCCTGTCCCGCTGGCCTGGCGGTCGCCCACGGTGCACGGATCCCGGTGCAGGAGCGTGCCGGCGCGTGGGTGCTCGACGCCCGCTCGCGGCTCGACCGGGGCCGGGTCGTGGTGCTCGATTACTGCACCCCGCGCACGGCCCAGCTCGCGCTCCAGCCGTGGCGGGAGTGGCTGCGCACGTATCGCGCTCACGGCCGGGGCTCGCACTACCTCAGCGACCCCGGCCGCCAGGATGTGACGGCTCAGGTCGCGCTCGACCAGCTCGCGATGGCCGCCGGCGAACCCGACGCGGTCCGTTCCCAGGCGCAGTTCCTCCAACGGTGGGGGATCGAGGCGCTGGTCGAGGAGGGCCGCCGGGTGTGGATCGAGCGCGCCGCCCGACCGGATCTGCGGGCGATGAAGATGCGCAGCCGGGTGAGTGAAGCCGAGGCGTTGCTCGACCCCGCAGGCCTCGGCGCGTTCACCGTGCTCGAGTGGACGGTGGGGGCCGCGGGCTGATCGGCACCGCAGGGTGTCGCCTACGATGCCGGCATGTCCGACCCGCCTCCGCGATCGACGTGGGAGGGGCAAGGGTCGAGCTGGCAGGGCCGGACCAGCGACTACTCGATGTCCTACCCGCGCCCGGCGTTCCGTCTGGCGTCGCCCTCGCAACCGCGCCTCAACCGGCTCGCTCTCGCGTCGGTCGTGTTCGCGGTGCTGTGGGGCTTCGGCATCGGTTCGCTGCTGGCGATCGCGTTCGGCGTCGTGGCCAAGAAGCAGATCCGCCGGCGCCGCCAGTCCGGCCGACGCATGGCCAGCGTCGGCATCGTCCTCGGTGCCATCGGCCTGGTCACCACGGCGGTCGCCGGATTGCTCATCGTGTTCTTCGACGACAGCGGGAGCGTCGGCGACGAGGCCGCGATCGCCGATGTCGTCATCGCGACGTGCGCCGTCGATCCGGCCACGGGCACGGTCAGCGCCGGCTTGACCATCACCAACTCGACCGCGGTCGTGTCCAACTACCTGATCACCCTCGACATCGCCGAGGGGGATGGGAAGGAGGTGGGCGAGGCCTACGCGACAGCGAGCCAGGTGGCACCCGGGGCGGCGACGTCGGTGATCGCCGCGTCCGAGGTGACGCAGGTGGTCGCGCCGACGTGCACGGTCGCCACGGTCACCCGGTACGCAGCGCCCGGAGCGGTCGATCCGGCCGCGACGACGGTCGCTGCGGCGACGGTTCCGGCGACTGCTGCGGGCGGCTGAGGCAGGCTCGCTCCCACCGTCATAAGGTACGGATCGCCCACCGGGGGAGGTGGGCGCCGGATCGAGACCAGTCGGAAGGGACCCGAGATGACCGACGACGCCAAGGCGATCGACGACCTGCTGGCGGAGCACCGCACGTTCGCACCGTCTGCCGAGTTCCAGCGGGATGCGCTCGTCGTCGGGACGGATCTGTACGACGACGCGAACCAGGACCACGAGGCGTTCTGGGCGAAGCAGGCCGCCGAGCTGGTGACGTGGGCGTCGGACTGGCACACGGTGTGCGACTGGGAGCTGCCGTTCGCCAAGTGGTTCGTCGGCGGCACGCTCAACGTGTCGTACAACTGCCTCGACCGCCACGTCGAGGCCGGTCTCGGTGACCGGGTGGCGTTCCACTTCGAGGGCGAGCCCGGCGACACCCGCACGATCACCTACGCCGACCTCCTCGACGAGGTGCAGCGGTTCGCCAACGTGTTGAAGGGGTTGGGCGTCGGCGTCGGCGACCGGGTG
>CAZMGD010000178.1:0-5355 GCA_964565705.1 uncultured Ilumatobacteraceae bacterium
TGCAGGCGCAGTTGGCGGAGTTGCAGTCGCAGCAGGCGGCACCGCCGCCTCCTCCGCCACCGGCGGCGGCGCCGGCTGCGGGGGGTGATGACATGATGGCCAAGTTGCAGAACTTGGCGGACATGCATGCTGCGGGGGTGCTCGACGACGCCGAGTTCGCGGCCGCCAAGGCACGAATCCTCAACGGCTGACGCCCTCCGGGCGGCGCTGCGTCAGAGCGCGAGCTGGGCGAGCAGGTCTGCCTTCTCCGCCTCGAAGTCCTCGAACGTGACGTCGCCCTTCTCGTGGGCGACGTGGAGGGCTTCGAGCGCGGCGAGCACGTCGGCCTGGTCGCGCGCCGGTGACGTGGGCTCGTCGGGGGTGTCGTTGCGCCGGCTCTCGCGGCGCTCGCGCTTGTTGACGGCGCGTTCTCGCTTTGCCTTCTCGCGCTCGCGCTTGGCGAAGCGTCCGCTGCTCATGCCGTCGTCTCGGGAAGGAAGCGGGCGATCGCGACCCTGGGGTCGCGGTTGGGGTCGCCGGGCGCGTGGAGCGCGTCGCGGAACAGGGTGAGGGCCTGCAGGCGGTCGTCGCCGTCGAGCGGCGCGGCCATGATCCGCTCGACCGACGGCATGAGGTCGGGGCGCTCGGTGACGATGCTGTGCGCGAGCTGCTCGACCTCGCCGAGCTCGTGGGGGGAGCCAGGCGACTTCCAGCTCTCGGCGGCGCGCTTCTGCTTGGACCTGCTGGGTGCGGTCATGGGTTCTCCCCTGAGTTGGCTGCCGCGGCTGCGGCGGCGATGGACGTGGTGGAGGCGCGACGGAGGCGGCTGGTGAGGCCGACCGCGTGCAGGGTGACGATGAGCCACTTGCTCGGGTCGTAGTGCCACCAGCGGACACCGTTGCGGAAGTCGTACGGGAAGCGGTGGTGGTAGCTGTGGTACCCCTCGCCGAACGTGACGAGCGCGGTCAGCGTGCTGTTGCGTGCCGAACCGTCGGCATCGAACGTGCGTCGCCCGAGGAGGTGGGCCAGGGAGTTCACGCAGAACGTCGCCTGGAGCAACAGGGCGGCACGCAGGAAGCCGATCACCAGCAGCCCGCCGACCGGGTCGTGCCAGCTCGTGGCCACGAGGGCCGGGACCACGAGTCCGGTGGCGATCGCGAACAGCGCGTACCACCGGTGTTGCAGCCGGATGCTGCGCTGATCCCACAGGTCGTGCTGCCGGGTCACATCGGCGGACGCCTCGCGGCGCCGGAACAACCAGCCCATGTGAGCGTGCCACACGCCCTGGGTGATCGCGTGCGGGTCGAGGGCGGTGTCGGTGTACGCGTGATGGGCCCGGTGGTCAGCGCTCCACGAGATCGCCGAGTTCTGGAACGAGGCCGCGCCGACGATCAGGAAGAACCAGCGCACGGGCCAGCTCGCCCGGTACGTGCGATGGGCGAACAGCCGGTGGTAGCCGGCCGTGATCGCGAGGCCGCTCAGCGCGTAGGCGATCGTCGCCGCGACGACGGTGTGGAGCGATGGATGCGTGACCAGCCAGACCGCACCGGCGACGCCACCGAGATGGATGACGCCCAGCCCAGCGATCGTCGACCAGCACAGACGCGGGTCGGGGTGGGCCGACAGCGCGACCCCACCCGAGCCGCGCGGCGTGTGCCGCGCGACATCGGGTGGTCGGTCGGTGGTCAGTTCCGTGGTGCTCAGGCCGGACGGACGTTGCGGGCTTCGTCGCCCTTGCGCCCCTGGCCGATCTCGAACTCGACGGTCTGGCCGTCGGTGAGACCCGCCCCGGCGTCGGGATGGAGGTTGGAGACGTGGACGAACACATCGTCGCCCTTGTCGCGGGCGATGAACCCGAAGCCGCGATCGCGGTCGAAGAACTTCACGGTGCCTTGCATGGTTGCGCTCCTTGTGAGTGCTGTAGTGAGGTGTGCGGTGGAATCAGAGGACGACGACTGGTGAGTGGGAAGATCGACACCTGCTCGACCAAACGTGGGAACAGGCATGTCGGGTACTTCCAGTCATCGATCTGCACAAGCAACCGAAGCAACGGAAGACTGCACACGACGGCCACCGCGGCCGCCGGATGCCGCAATGCTAGCGGACCGCGGCCCGACCTCCACCCCGACCGCTTCGCTCGTCGTCAGACCAGCGGTCCGAGCAGCTGCCGGGTCACGTCACGCGGATCGCGGTCCTCGAGCCGCCGGGCGATCGGCACGAGCCACGACGCCGGGGCTGACGGCTTGGTGATCAGGTAGGCGAGCACGCTGACCAGCCGGTCGAGCGCGGCGGTCTCGCGCGCCCGGGGATCGGGGTCGAGTGGTCGGAGGCGCACCGCTGTCTGCCAGGCCTGGTCGCGAGCACGATCGAGGGAGAAGTTGAACGCCCGTCCGCCACCCAGCCACAGCGACCACTGCGTCCAGCCAGACACGTGACGGAGATCGCGCAGGATGTGGGGTTGTGTGGCGGCGAGCAGGTCGTTGATCGCGTCGAAGTCGGGGCGGAGCTCGTCGAGCGACGCGCCCGCGTCGGCGAGCTCCACCACGACCTGCGGGAGGTCGTGGTTGACGTGGGCGTTGATGCCGAGCAGGAGGTGCTGCACGATCAGCAGCCGGCCGTCGTTCACGACGTCGGCGGCTGCCTGCCAGCAGTCGGGGCGGGGTCGCGACCCGTCACGCGCGCCGAGGTACCAGCCGGCGAAGGCGCGGGCGAAGGTGGCCATGCGCTGCCCGTCCCCGAACCGTCCGTCCCCGATCGAGGCCTGCACCCGGTCGGTGACGCGCGCGTACATGGCGGCGAAGTAGCCGCTCGCGTCGTCGGCATCGAGTGCCACCGACCTGAGCGCTTCGATCGTGTCGTCCAGCACCGACGCGACCGTACTGGTCTCCTGCAGTCGGATCGGTCCCCGCGGGGACCGATCCGACTGCAGGAACGGCGCAGCGCTGTCGAGTGGCGCACGTGGACACAGACCGGTATTGTTGATCAAACAAGTCATCATTACTGACAAGGACGAGTTTGTTCACCACCTCCGACCGCGCCGCCGCGGCGCACCGGCACCCGGGTGGCGATCGCGAAAGGGATCCCATGACCACCGACACCGACGTGCTCCTCGACGTCGAACCGGTCACGAGCACCATCGGTGCGGTCGTTCGGGGGGTGGAGCTGAACCGACCGCTCGACGAGCCGACGGTCGCCGCTCTTCGCCGCGCGCTGCTGGGATGGAAGGTGCTGTTCCTGCGCGACCAGCACCTCGACCCGACGTCGCAGGTGCGGCTCGGCCGGCACCTCGGCGTGCTGACGCCCGCGCATCCACTGCAGGGCGGGTTGGACGACGAGCACCCCGAGGTGCTGGTGCTCGACAGCAGCGACTACGCGCTCGGCATCGGTGACCGCGACGGCAGCACCAGCTACAACAATCGCTGGCACACCGACGTCACGTTCTCGGCGACGCCACCCGCAGCGTCGATCCTGGCCGCGCAGATCATCCCGCCCGTGGGCGGCGACACGCTCTGGGCCGACCTCGTCGCCGGCTACGAGTCGCTGTCACCGGGCGTGCGCGGGCTGCTCGATCCGCTGACCGCGGTGCACGACGCTCGCCGCACGTTCGATCGGTTCCAGGCCGACGATGACAACAGAGCGCGGGTCGACGCGCTGGTGCCCGTCCGCCACCCCGTCGTGCGGGTCCATCCCGAGACCGGTCGCCGCGGGCTGTTCGTCAACCCGGTGTTCACGTCGCACATCGAGGGCCTGTCGCGGCTGGAGAGCGACCGGCTGCTGTCGTTGCTCTACGAGCACAGCGTGCTGCCCGAGCACGTCGTGCGCTGGCGCTGGCGCGCCGGCGACGTGACGATCTGGGACAACCGCTCCACCAGCCACTACGCCGCGGCCGACTACACGGGTCGGCGCGTGATGCACCGGGTGACCGTCGCCGGTGACGTGCCCGTCGGGGTCACCGGCGCGCTGCGATGACCACGTCAGGTCGTCGGCGGACACAGCTGGCGCAATGGCGCGCAGTGCTCGTCGTCCACGGGGTGGAAGCGGCGGATCAGCAGCCGGCGCAGGGTGGACGCCAGGTCGGGCCGCTCGATCGCCGCGCCGATCGCGGCGCGAACCGTCGGGACGAGGCCGGCGCCGCCATCGCGGCGCACGACGAGCGGGAGGCCGGGGATCTGCGGCCCCACTCCGACGACCTCGATGCCGCGCACGGCTTCCGGCCGGTGCGTGTGCAGCAGCGCGAGCGTCACCTCGTCGACGAGCGCGACGTCCGCGACGCCGTGGGCCACGGCCTCGATGCTGCGCACGTGCGCACCGGTCGCGACGACGGCGCCTTCCCATCGTCCATCGGTCGAGTCGAGCAGTCCGCGCAGCGACACCCAACCCGACAGGCTGTCGGCGGCGTTGACCGCGATCGACACGCCGGGCCGTCCGAGGTCGTCGACCGAGCGCCCGGAGCCGGCGGCGGTGATGAGCTGGCTGCGGTAGCGAGTGCCGGCGTCCGAGTCGACCGCGTACTCGAACGCCCCGACCACGGTCAGCATCGGCGCCAGCTCGGTCACGAAGGGCCAACCGCAGGTCTGGCTCATCAACAGCTCCGGGTCACGCCAGAGAGCGGCGGGCTCGACGTGTCGCGTCAACGCGGGCGGCGCGTCGATGCCACGCACGCGCAGCTCGGCGGCGATCGCCTGCCACAGCGCGTCGTGATCGGGGCGCAGCTCGGCGACGTCGTACATGGGCAGGCTCGCCACGGAACCGGATCCCTGCGTCGCGATGTCCGTGACGCTACCCACCACGTCAGGCGAGGAGGCCCGAAATGACCGACTCCGACCCCCGCTCGTCGCCGACCGACCCGCTCGACACGGATGCGCTGGTCGCGATCGCCGAGGGGATCGCATCGGGCAATCCAGGCGCGTTCGTGCCGCCGGGGACGGCGCGGCGGTGGGCGCTCGTCGCCGCGACCGAGCGCTACGCGGCGTGGGTGATCGCCTGGCCCGCGGGCACCGGCCTGGCGATGCACGATCACGACGGTTCGAGCGCGATGGTCCGCGTCGTGAGCGGCCGGCTGCGCGAGCGCTACCACGCCGAGTCGGGGCTGCGGACGCGCTGGCTGTCGCCCGGCGATCGCCACCTGCTCGCGGCTGACCACGTCCACGAGGTGATCAATCTCGGCGCCGACGAAGCGGTGACCGTGCACGTCTACAGCCCCCCGCTCGCCGACATGACGTTTCGCGTCGATCCGGAGATCGACCTCCGCAGCGACCCGGCGGAGGGCTGGCCGAGCGTGCCCGACCCGCGGCGGGACCACCCGGCGTTCAGCGACGGTCCATGAGGTCTCACCCAAGGCGAACGACGCCGTGCGGCCTCGTTCCAGCGCACGCG
>CAZMGD010000179.1:0-5301 GCA_964565705.1 uncultured Ilumatobacteraceae bacterium
TGGCCGCGCTCGTTGTGTTCGGGTTGCTCGCTGCGCTCGCGAAGCCTCGGTGACACCGGTCGAGGGTTCGGCCCTCGGTGACCTGCATCGGTCCGGTCGCGTCTACCTTCCGCTTGTGGTTCTGGATCGTCGGTTGCCGGTGTTGATCGGGGTGGGGCAGGTCGTGCACCATGCTGCGGGGCTCGGGGATGCTCGGTCGCCGGTCGAGCTGATGACCGCTGCTGCGGAGTCGGCGAGCGCCGACGCCGGGCTGGCGTCGGTGCCGCGGCCGGACTCGGTGCGGGCGGTGTCGTTGCTGTCCTGGCGTTCGCCCGATCCGGGGCGGTTCGTCGCCTCGGCACTCGGGTACCCCGGCGTGCACACGGGGCTGTACCACAGCGGGGGCAACAGCCCCCAGGACCTGCTGAACCTCACAGCCGGGCAGATCCAGCGCGGAGAGCTCGACCTCGCCCTCTTGACCGGTGGTGAGGCGTGGCGGACCTGGACCCGTGCGCGGCGCGACGAACACGACCTCGGCTGGCCGGAGGTGACCGAAGACGATCGAGCCGACGACACGTATGAGGGTGGGTTCGACCTCAGCGCTCCGGAGGAGATCGCCGCCGGGATCCGCCTGCCGGTGCAGATGTACCCGATGTTCGAGACCGCGCTGCGGGCCGAGCTGGGCCACGGCATCGACGAGCACCACGTGCACCTCGGCGAGCTGTGGTCGAGGTTCTCGGAGGTCGCGGCGACCAACCCGTTCGCGTGGTCGCAGGTCGCTCGCACCGCGACCGAGATCCGCACCCCGGGGCCGACGAACCGGATGATCGGCGCGCCGTATCCGAAGCTGATGAACTCCAACAACGACGTCGACATGGCGGCGGCGTTGCTCGTCTGTTCGGTGGAGCGCGCCGAGGACCTCGGCGTGCCTCGCGACCGCTGGGTGTTCCTCCACGCCGGAGCGCGGGCCCACGAGCACACCTACGTGTCGCACCGGGCGTCGCTCACGCGCACGCCGGCGATCGAGCTCGCCGGGCGCACGGCACTGGACCTCGCTGGTATCGGGATCGACGACGTCGGCATCGTCGACCTCTACTCGTGCTTCCCCGTCGCCGTGCAGCTCGGCGCCCGCTCACTGGGGCTGGGGCTCGACCGTCAGCTCACGCGAACCGGCGGGCTGACCTTCGGTGGTGGCCCGTGGAACAACTACGTCATGCACTCGATCGCGACCACGGTCGCCGACTGCCGGTCACAACCCGGAGCGCGCGCCCTGGTGTGGGCCAACGGTGGGTTCTGCACGAAGCACGCGTTCGGCGTGTACTCGACCGAGCCACCGGTTGGCGGGTTCCGCCACGAGGACGTGCAGGCGCAGATCGACGCCCTCCCCCGTGTCCAGGTGCTCGACGCATACGACGGCCAGGCGACGATCGAGGGCTACACGGTCATGCACGACCGAGACGGCCGGCCCGAGCGTGCGTACGCGTCCTGCCGCACACCCACCGGCGACCGCACCTGGGCATCCAGCGCCGACCCGGAGACGATGACCTCGATGGTCGAGAGCGAGTGGGTCGGCCGTCCCGTCGACCTGGCGAACGGCACCCTCCGACCCCGGTGACCGTGTTCCGTTCTGTGTGAAAGGTCCGTTCTGTGTGAACGCAGACGGCTGTGATGCAGCTGGCAGCTTCGGTGATTCACACAGAACCGTCGGCTCACACAGAGATGGACAGCTCAGTCGGCGTCGCCGGTGATCAGGTAGCTGAGCTCTGGGCAGTTGTCGAAGAGGAACTGGCTCGTCAACGGGGTGGCCACGGTGCGCAGCACGCCGCCGTCGAGGTCATAGCGCGTGGAATTCGCCGCGTAGGCCGAGGCCGCAGTGACGAGCGCGGCTTCGGTCGTGGAGTCGAGGCCGGTCACCGTGACCGCGGGGCGGGCCGGGTCGTAGCTGGCGAGCACGTCGCGCCACACCGTGTCGAGCACCACCGGATCGACGCCGGTGCCGGCCAACGCTGCGTCGGCCAGCTGCGCTCGTCCGAGGATCGGCCCGATCACTCCGGCCATCACCGCCTGCTCCTCGCCGGCGAGCTCGGACGGCCACTCGCTGGCCAGCGCGTCAGCGGCATCGATCACCGTGGGCGCCGCGATCAGCTCCAGCCGAGCGAGCGCGGTCGCATCCAGGCCGCCGAACGCACCGGCGAGCGTCAGCACCGACTGGGTGCCCACGACGGCTGCGTAGTCCCGGCACATCGGCAGCTCGCTCGACGCGCCGGGCACGCCCGACGCCGTCGTGCCGGGCGCGGTCGGGGCGACGACCTCGACCGTCGTCGTGGCCCGATCGGCCGCAGTGGTCGATGCCGGCGCGGACGACGTCGAGGTCGTCGGCGACGTCGAGGTCGTCGGCAGCTGCGGCGCTGCCGTCACCAGCGTCGGCATCGGCTGTGGCGCGGTCGCATCGTGGCCTCCGCACCCCGCCAGCACGGCGACCGCGACGGCGGTCACGAACGCGGTGCGGATCATCGATCCGACGCTAGCCACACCGTCCCGGCCAACCGCGAGGCGCATCTACAGTGCGGCCATGACCGGCGACGACACGTTTCCTCGGCAGTACGCGCGGACGCAACGTCTCACGCTGGGCGAGCCGCGCAACGTCGTCGTGTCGCCGGACGGGCTGCGCGTCGTCTTCGCCCGCAGCCTGGGAGGGGACGATCCCACGAACTGCCTGTGGGTGCTCGACCTGCCGAGCGGGCAGGAACGGCTGGTCGCCGATCCGCGCCGACTGCTCGGCGAGGACGATCCCGAGGACCTGCCGCCGGAGGAGAAGGCTCGGCGCGAGCGGGCCCGCGAGATGGGCGGTGGCGTCGTTGCATTCGCGACCAACACCGATGTGAACGTCGCCGCGTTCGCGCTTGCTGGACGGCTGTTCGTCTGCGGGCTGCTCTCGGGCCAGGCACGCGAGCTGCGCGTCGATGGGCCGGTGTTCGATCCCCGTCCCGACCCGACCGCCCGCCGGGTGGCGTATGTCAGCGGCGCGACCCTGCGCGTCGCCGAGCTCGACGGGACGAGCTACGAGGTCGCCGGCGAACCGGACGCGGACGTCTCCTGGGGATCGGCCGACTTCATCGCCGCCGAGGAGATGGGCCGCCAGCAGGGGTTCTGGTGGAGCCCGGACGGTGAGACGCTCGCCGTCACCCGCGTCGACACCTCACCCGTGCAGCGCTGGTGGATCGGCGACCCGGCCAACCCCGGCACGACCCCCACGGAGATTGCCTATCCAGCCGCCGGCACCGACAACGCTTGGGTGTCGCTGCACGTCGTGCGTCTCGACACCGCCGGCCTCCCGGAGTCCGACGTCGAGGTCGAGTGGGACCGGCAGCGATTCGGCTACCTCGCCGACGTGCGCTGGGCCAGCCCCGACCGCCTGCTGGTGACGGTGCAGTCGCGCGACCAGCGCACGCTGGAGGTGCTCGAGGCGGATCCGCTGGCCGGTACCACGAGGTCACGATGGCACGACAGCGACCCCGCCTGGATCGAACTCGTACCCGGTGTTCCTGCCGAGCTGCCCGACGGGCGACTCCTGACCGCCGCCGACCGCGACGGTGCCCGCCGGTTGCTGGCCGACGGCGAACCGATCACGCCACCCGACCTCCAGGTCCGTTCCGTCGTCGCCAGCCGCGCCGGCGTGGTCACGTTCCTCGCCAGCCCGATCGATGACCCGACCGTGCAGCACGTGTGGCGCTGGGCGCTGGGCGCGGCCGCGGACAGCGAGCCCCACCTCGAGGCACTGACGACCGAGCCGGGCATGCACACCGTCGCCACGAACGGCGCCATCGACGTCGTGCGCCGGATCTCGCTCGACGCACTGCGCCCAGCCACCCGGGTGATCGGCGGGCCCGAGCTCACGAGTCACGCCGAGGATCCGCTGGTGACGCCGAACGTGCGCATCCTGCGCGTCGGCGAGCATCGTCTTCCCGTCGCCGTGCTGCTGCCGCACGGGACGACGGAGCACGATCGGCTCCCCGTCCTCATGGATCCCTACGGCGGCCCGCATGCCCAGCGGGTCGTCAGCGCCAACTCCGCCTACCTCACGTCGCAGTGGTTCGCCGATCAGGGCTTCGCCGTGGTGATCGTCGACGGACGAGGCACCCCTGGCCGAGGTAGTGACTGGGAGCGGGCGGTGCACCTCGACCTCGCCGGGCCCGTGCTCGACGACCAGGTGGAGGGGTTGCAGCTCGCCGCCGCCGAGCTGCCCCAGCTCGACCTGTCGAAGGTCGGGATCCGCGGCTGGAGCTTCGGCGGCTACCTCGCCGCGCTCGCCGTCATGCGCCGCCCCGACGTGTTCCACGCCGGGGTCGCCGGGGCACCCGTCACCGAGTGGCGCCTCTACGACACGCACTACACCGAGCGCTACCTGGGCGACCCCGAGCAGGACCCCGAACCGTACGACCGCTGCTCGCTGCTGCTCGACGCCGATCGCCTCGAGCGACCGCTCCTGATCGTGCACGGACTGGCCGACGACAACGTCGTGGCCGCCCACACGCTGCAGCTGTCGTCAGCGCTGCTGGCGGCTGGCAAGCACCACGAGGTGCTGCCCCTCTCCGGTGTGTCGCACATGACCCCACAGGCGGTCGTCGCCGAGAACCTCCTCCTGCACCAACTGGCCTTCCTCCGAAAGGAACTCGACCTCACATGAGCAAACGAAGTGAGCGAATCATCATCACGGCGCCCAGCGAGCGCAGCGAGCCGCTCATTGGCGCGCAGCGGAGCGAGCACCAATGAGCCCCACCCCCACGAACGAGACCGACGACGTCGTCGCCATCTGGAGGCTGCAGTCGGCCTACGCCGACATCGTCAACCGCCGCGCCTGGGCGGAGTTGCACGGCGTGTTCCGGCCGGACATCACGATCGATCTCGACATCGTGACCGAGCCGCCGTTCCAGTTCGTCGGACCCGACGCGCTCGGCAGCTTCGTCGGTGCGTCGATCGAGAAGTTCGACCACTTCAACTTCGTGATCCTCAACACCGTCGTCGACGTCACGAGCGGCACGAGCGCGACGGGCCGCATCTTCATGATGGAGGTGCGCCACGAGACCGCGACCAACACCTGGCCGAACGCGCTGGGCGTGTACCACGACGAGTACATCAAGGTCGACGACCGGTGGTGGATCGCCGCCCGCCGCTACCGCTCCCTCGCCCGCCAAGGCCCTGACGGCGTCGTCCTCGAATCCCCGTTCTACTGAGCCAGCGGCAACCGACCCACGAACCGACCCACGAACCGACCCACGAACCTGCGGTCAGATCGCGCCCGGAACGGGCGCCGTTCGACCG
>CAZMGD010000180.1:0-5215 GCA_964565705.1 uncultured Ilumatobacteraceae bacterium
GCCAGCATCTCGCGCATCCCGGGCCCGCCCTTGGGGCCTTCGTAGCGGATGACGAGCACGGTGCCCGGCTGGATCGATCCGGACAGGATCGCGTCCATCGCCGCGTCCTCGCCGTCGAACACCCGCGCCGGGCCCTCGAACTCCATCTGCTCCTTGGTGAGGCCGGCCACCTTGACGACCGAGCCCCTCGGCGCGAGCGATCCGGTCAACACGTTGATGCCGCCCTCGCTGTGGATCGGCCGGTCGAGCGGGTACACCACGACGCCGTCGGGCTCGGGCGGATCGATCGCCGCCAGGTTCTCGGCCAGCGTCTTGCCGGTCACGGTCAGCACGTCGCCGTGCAGCAGCCCGGCCTCGAGCAGGTGCTTCATCACGACCGGCACGCCACCGACGCGGTCGAGGTCGCTCATGTGGAACTTCCCACCGGGCTTCATGTCGGCGATGTGCGGCACCTTCGCCGCGATCCGGTTGAAGTCGTCGAGGTGCAGCTCCACACCGGCCTCGTTGGCGATCGCCAGGAGGTGCAGGACCGCGTTCGTGCTGCCACCGAGTGCAGAGGTGACGGCGATCGCGTTCTCGAACGCCTGCTTGGTCATGATCTGGCGCGACGTGATGCCGTGGCGCAGCAGCTCGACGATCGTCGCCCCGGCGAGGCGTGCGTCGTCCTCGCGGCGCCGATCGACGGCGGGCGGCGACGCCGATCCCGGCAGACTCAGCCCGATCGCCTCGGCGATCGACGACATCGTGTTGGCGGTGAACATCCCGCCGCACGCACCCTCGCCGGGGCAGGCCCTGCGCTCGATCTGGCCGAGCTCGTCCTCGGAGATCTTGCCGAGCGCGCAGGCACCGACGGCCTCGAACACGCTGGTGATGTCGAGCGACACGCCGTTGTGGTGGCCCGGCATGATCGAGCCGTTGTAGACGAACACCGACGCGAGGTCGAGGCGGGCGGCGGCCATGAGCATCGCCGGGATGCTCTTGTCGCAGCCGGCGAGCCCGACGAAGCCGTCGAGGCGCTCGGCGTGCATCACGGTCTCCACCGAGTCACAGATCACCTCCCGGCTGACGAGCGACGCGCGCATGCCCTCGTGGCCCATCGAGATGCCGTCGCTGACGGTGATCGTCCCGAACTCCATCGGGAACCCGCCCGCCGCGCGCACGCCGGCCTTCACGTGCTGGGCCAGCTTCTGCAGCGTCATGTTGCAGGGTGTGACCTCGTTCCACGCCGAGGCCACCGCGATCTGCGGCTTGTCCCAGTCGGCGTCGCCCATGCCGACGGCGCGGAGCATGGCGCGCGCCGGCGCCTTCTGGAAGCCGTCGGTGACGTCGCGGCTGCGCGGCTTGATGTCGATCGGTGTCGCTCGCCCGGGCTCAGGTGTCATGAGCGCCGAGGGTACCCCTCGCCTGCGAGCGGTGGCTGGTGGTGAGAGCACCGGTCGGGCCGGTGTGGCACGATGCCCGCACCGGAGCGACAAGGGGGCAGCTCGTGCAGGAGTGGACGATCGGCGACGTCGTGGTGCGCGCGGCGGTCGAGGTGGCGTTGCCGACGCCGGGGCTCGGCCTGCTCCCCGACCTCGACCGCGACGCTCTCGTCGACCACCTCGAGTGGTTGCAGCCGGACTACATGGACGCCGACGGCAACATCCACCTCGCCATCCAGTCCTTCCTCGTCGAGGCCGGCGGCACACGGATCGTCGTCGACACCTGCTTCGGCCACGGGCACCAGCTGCCCTACGACATCCAGGTCGACACCCGCCACCATCCCGAGACGCTCGCGGCAGTTGGCTTCGGCCGCGACGACGTCGACGTCGTGGTGTGCACGCACCTCCACTTCGACCACGTCGGATGGAACGTGATCCGCACCGACGACGGATGGGAGCCGACGTTTCCCAATGCCCAGTACCTGTTCGGCAACGACGAGTACGACCACTGGCGCGGGGATCCCGACCCCAACAAGGCCAACGACGAGTGCGTGCAGCTGCTCGTCGACGCCGGGCTCACCCGGCTCGTCCCCGACGACCACGTGATCACGCCCGAGCTGCGGCTGGTGCCGACGCCGGGGCACACGCCAGGCCACGTCAGCGTGCGGATCGAGTCGCGCGGGCAGCGCGCGCTGATCACCGGCGACATCGTGCACCATCCGATCCAGATCGTGCGCCCCGACTGGCGCTCGGGCCCCGACTACGACCCCCCGGCGGCGACGGCGACTCGGCGGGCTCTGTTCAGCGAGCTCGCCGACACGGACGTGCTGGTGCTCGGCACCCACTTCAACGCCCCAGCCGGTGGGCACGTCCGCAGCGCCAGCGACGGCTGGGCGTGGGCCCCCGCCAAGGGTTGACACCCTCCGGGGAGGGGTGCACGATGGGTACACCGACTCGATTGAGTTCCTGAGGGGGTACGACCAGTGCAGTCGACAGAAGCAGCATCAGGGGAAACTCCACCCGACCGGTAGATGCAGCGTCGGAGGATCGGCGCTTGGCCAACGGGCACTCCCACCAGAGCCCGGCTGCGAGCCGGCCGACGAGTGCACTCGTGTGAGCCACCTGTCCGATCACCCTTCCAACGCTGACATCTCAAACGCAACCGAGTCGTCCACGGCCCCGGGGCCACACACCCGGGGCCGTGGCGCGTCCGGGTCGCCTACCAGCGTTCGCAGCCCGACTGCTACCGTTCCACCCGGCTTCTGACGGAGTGTCAGAAACGATCTCGCAGAGGGGTTTTCCACGTGGCAGGGTTCTTGCAGGACAAGGTCGTGGCGATCACAGGCGCCGGACGGGGAATCGGGCGTGCCGTGGCGCTGCTCGCCGCCGAGGAGGGTGCGAAGGTCATCGTGGCCGACTTCGGCGTCGCCCAGGACGGCTCGGAGCCGACGAGCGAGATCGCCGACGCCGTCGTCGCCGAGATCACCGCCGCCGGCGGCGAGGCCGTGGCCATCGCCAACGACGTCTCGACGATGGAGGGCGGCCAGGGGATCGTCGACCTCGCGGTCGAGAAGTGGGGCCGCATCGACGGCGTCGTGTGCGTCGCCGGCATCCTGCGCGAGCGCATGCTGTTCAACATGAGCGAGGACGAGTTCGACGACGTCGTGCGCGTCCACACCAAGGGCACGTTCACGCTGTATCGCGCCGCCTCGGCCGTGATGCGCAAGCAGGAGGGTGGCGGCTCGCTCGTCGGCTTCACCTCGGGAGTGTGGGCGCTCGGTAGCACGGCCCAGGCGAACTACGCCGCGGCCAAGGGCGGCATCGTGTCGATGACCTACGCCGCGGCGCTCGGCCTCGCCCGCTACGGCGTGCGCGCCAACTGCATCGCCCCGATCGCCCGCACCCGGATGAGCGCCAACGTTCCGTTCGACATCGGCCCGAACGGCGAGCCGGAAGACGTCGCCCCGATGGTGGTCTACCTGCTGAGCGACGCGGCCAAGGACGTGACCGGTCAGGTGTACACCGCGGTCGGCAACAAGATCGCCGTGTGGAGCCAGCCCAGCGAGCAGCGGGCGATGTTCACCGAGGGCCGCTGGACGCCCGAGCAGATCGCCGAGCGCCTGCCGACGTCGATCGGCGTGGAGGTCATGCCGAGCCTCGCCAAGGCCGAGGAGATGCGCCGCGCCGCCACGGCCGGTGAGCGCCCGAATGCCTGACACCGCTCGCGTCGAGCTGCCCGCGGACGACGACGAGTTCCGTGCCGTCGTCCGCGACTGGCTCGGCGAGCACGTCACCGGCGAGTTCGCCGAGCTGCGCGGCCGGGGCGGGCCCGGCGACGAGGAGATCGGCTTCGACATCCGCGTGGCCTGGGAGCGCAAGCTCGGCGAGGCCGGCTGGATCGGCCTCGGCTGGCCAGAGGAGCACGGGGGCCGCGGCGCTTCCGTCAGCCAGCAGATCATCTGGGCCGAGGAGTACAGCCGCTTCGAGGCCCCCGCCCGCGTGAACCACATGGGTGAGAACCTGCTCGCGCCCACACTCATTGCATATGCAACACCTGAGGTGTGTGCCCGGTTCCTGCCCGGCATCGCAGCTGGCACCGAGCGCTGGTGCCAGGGCTACAGCGAGCCCGACGCGGGCAGCGACCTGGCCAACGTCAAGGCCCGCGCCGAGCTCGACGGCGACGAGTGGGTCATCAACGGACAGAAGGTCTGGACGTCGCTCGCCCACGTGTCGCACTGGTGCTTCGTGGTGGCCCGCACCGAGCCCGGATCGCAGCGCCACAAGGGGTTGAGCTTCCTGCTCGTGCCGATGGATCAGCCCGGCGTCGAGGTCCGCCCGATCGTGCAGATCACCGGCGGCGGCGAGTTCAACGAGACGTTCTTCTCCGACGCCCGCACCGAGGCCGGGCTGATCGTCGGCCAGCCGGGCGAGGGATGGGCCGTGGCGATGGGCCTGCTCGGGTTCGAGCGCGGCATCTCCACGCTGGCCCAGCAGGTCGGCTTCGAGCGCGAGCTGCTGCACACGTTCGAGCTGGCCCGCAGCAAGGGCCTCGCCAACGATCCGGTGGTCCGCCAGCGGCTCGCGTCAGCGCACACCGGGCTGCAGCTGCTGCGCTGGAACGCCCAGCGGTCGATGTCGGCCAAGGGCGTGCCGGGCCCGGAGGCCAGCATCTCGAAGCTGTTCTGGGGCACGTGGCACCGCGAGCTCGGCGAGCTGATGATCGACCTCCTCGGTGCGGACGGCCAGATCTGCCCCGCGGGTCAGGGCGATCCCGGTGTCGCGTACCCGCTGTCGCTGGAGCAGAAGCTGTTCCTGTTCACGCGCAGCGACACGATCTACGGCGGCAGCAACGAGATCCAGCGCAACGTGCTGGCCGAGCGCGTGCTCGGCCTGCCGCGCTGATCGCGGACCGAGCTCACCAGCCGAGCAACCCGCGCACGTAGGCCGCCTGGCCGACGTGCTGGAGGCTGTCGTCGGCGATGCTGACCAGCCGCACACCGAGCGTGACGGGGGGATCCCATCGCCGGTCGACGATCCGGTCGAGCTCGGCTGGCTGGAGCCGTCCCAACATCTGGCGGGTCCGGTCCTCGACCACGGCGAGGTAGTCGGTGAGCGCGTCAGGTCCGTCGGCGCGCACGGCCGCCATCTCCTCCGGCGTGTGGCCGTAGCCGGTGTTGCCGGGATCGGAGTCGAGCCCGAAGCGTGGTCCCCAGTCGTCCCCCACCCAGATCTGCTCCACGTCGAGGAGCTCGGAAACGTGGTGGTCCTGCACCCGCGCGAGGTGCCAGACCAAC
>CAZMGD010000181.1:0-5103 GCA_964565705.1 uncultured Ilumatobacteraceae bacterium
CGAGTAGACGATGACGAGGAACGTCACCGCCAACGACAGGATGTACAGCGGCAGGCTGATGCCGTCCAGGCCGACCTCGTAGTTGCTGGAGATGATCTTGATCCACGAGGTCTTGGCGTAGAACTGCAGTGCACCGGCCCGGTCGGTGTCGAACTGGGTGACCGTGTAGATGCCCACGGCCAGCGTCGCACCCGCCGTGACGAGGGCGATCAGCTTGTGCAGCTCCTCCTCGGCCTTCGGGATGAACAGCATCACCAGCACACCGACGAACGGCAGGAAGGTGCCGACGCTCAGCAACCAGTTCTGGTCTCGAAGTACTTCCATGCTCGAAGGTTCCTCAGGTGTTGACGATCACGAGAACGAGGGCGCCGATGGCAGCCGCAGAGAACAGGAGGGCGCCGTACTGGCTGACCTTGCCGGACTGGGTGGGCTGCAGCGCACCTCCCGTGCCGGTGGCCGTCTTGCCGGCACCGTTGACCGCACCGTCGACGACGCGCTGGTCGACGTTGCGATACACCCAGCCGGCGATGCGCTTGGTGCCGGTACCGACGCGGTTGACCACTCCATCGATGACGTGTTGGTTGGTCCAGTAGGCACCCTGGGCGATCGGGTGGGCGATCGCGCGGACGATCACGCCCTCGTACAGGGCATCGAGGTAGTACTTGTTCCAGAGGAACGTGTAGCCCCAGCGCAGCGGCGCGACCCGCCGAGTGAGGCCCTTGAGCGGCGAGGCGGCCGCGCTGTAGATGGCCCGGCAGACGAACAGGCTGGTGACGAAGCCGAGGGCGACGAGCACGATGGACGGGATGGCCTTGGCCCACTCGAACTCGGCGTGGCCGAGCGGCAGCAGGCCGTGCGGTTCCACCCACTCCATGAACTTGTGGATGTTGAACGCCGCGGCGTTCAGGTAGCCGGTGAGGACGGCGCCGATGGCGAGCACGATGAGAGGGAACTTGAGCACCCAGTTCGACTCACGGGGCGGGTGCACCTCGTGGCCGTGGTCGTCGATGACCGTCTCGGTCAGCGCGGCGGCGCCACGCGGCGTACCGAAGAACGTGAGGTACGTGGCCCGGGTCATGTACGCCGTCGTCATGAACGCGCCGATCAGGCCGATCGCCCAGAAGACCTTGTAGTTGTTGTGATCGGCGTAGTCGATGATCTCGTCCTTCGAGAAGAAGCCCGAGAAGAACGGCACGCCGCACAGCGCGGCGGTGGAGATCAGCCAGCACCACGCGGTGACCGGCATCTTCTTGTACAGCCCGCCCATGTTCTCCTTCATGTCGAAGGAGTGGCCCGCACCGCTGTGGCTGACGGAGCCGGCGCAGAGGAACAAGCAGCACTTGAAGAAGGCGTGCGTGAACACGTGGAACACCGCCGGCGTGAACGCCCCGACGCCGAGGCCCATCATCATGTAGCCGAGCTGGCTGACGGTGGAATAGGCGAGCACCTTCTTGATGTCGTTCTGCACGAACGCGAGGGCGGCAGCGATGATGATCGTGACGCCACCGATGATGGCGATCAGGTTCATGTTGCTGTCCATGATCCCCAGGCCCTCGAAGAAGACCGGGTAGAGGCGCGCCACCAGGAACACGCCAGCGACCACCATCGTCGAGCTGTGCAGCAGTGACGACACCGGCGTCGGGCCGGCCATGGCGTCGGGCAACCAGGTGTGCAGCGGGAACTGGCCGCTCTTGCCGATGCAGGCGATGAACAGTGCGACGGCGGCGACGGTCAGCGCCGTGCTCTTGCCGTCGCCCCCAGCGGCTCCCCAGTGGTTGATGCCGTCGATGTCGAGCGTGCCGGCGGCACCGAGCAGGATCGCCGTCCCGACGAGCAGGCCGACGTCACCGACGCGGACCGTGAAGAACGCCTTCAGGGCGGAGCGGCTGTTGGCGGCGTCCTCCCACCAGTGCCCGATCAGCATGAACGAGCACAGGCCCATGATCTCCCAGCCGAGGATCAGCTGCACCATGTTCGGTGCCAGGACCATCCCGAGCATCCCGGCCGAGAACAGTGTGAGGGCGGCGAAGAAGTGCGTGTACCGGCGGTCGCCCTTCAGGTACTCCAGCGAGAAGATCTGCACCAGCGTCGAGATGAGCGCGACGAGCAGCAACATGACGACCGCGAGTCCGTCGATCTGCTGGCCGAAGCCGAAGTGCACGTTGCCGGACTGCCACCACGTCCACTCCCTGATGATCGGCTGCACGTAGGTGTAGGCGTGCTCGCCGCCCTCCGTGGCGCTGGGCAGGAACATCCGGCCGAAGCGGGCCAGCGAGTGCACCGTCTCGCCGCTGCCGGCCTGCGAATCGTCGAAGTGTTGGATCCACTGGATCGCGGTCCCGACGGCGATGACGAGCGATCCGACCATCGACGCCAGCCCGATCAGGCTGCCGCCACCGGGGATCGTGAACCTGCCGATCTGCTTGTCGGGGATCCGCTTGCCGACGAGGAGGATGAGCCAGAACGCGACCGCGGGGATGATCGGGATGATGTAGGCGTGTTCGAGGAACCATCCCACGTGGGCGGCCGCCTCGGTCGCTTCTTCGGCAGCGAACAGCACCGTCACCCCTTCATCTCGCTGAGCTCGTCGAGTGCGATCGTCCGCCGGTTCCGGAAGATCAGCAGCACGAGCGCCAGGCCGACGCCGACCTCTGCGGCGGCCACGGCGATGATGTACAGCGCGAACGTGTGGCCCTCGGCACTGCCGTGCAGCATCGCGAACGCGAGCAGGTTGAGGTTGACCGAGTTGAGGATCAGCTCGACCGACATCAGCACCATCACCGCGTTCTTGCGGGCGATGACGCCGTACACCCCGATGCAGAACAGCACCGCGCCGAGCAAGAGGAACTGGTTGATCAGCACGCGTTCAGTCCCTTCTCGCGAGGACGATGGCGCCGATCATGGCGACGAGCAGCAGGAACGACAGCACCCAGAACGGCAACAGGAAGTTTCCGAAGATGTCGTCGGAGATCTGGGCGGTGGTGACCGGGACGGTGTCGGACTGGGGCAGCTTGTCGTCGCCCCAGCCGTCGATCAGCACCCACACCATCGCCCCGAGCATCACCAGGGCCACCGGGACGGCGGCCAGTGCGTGCTTGTTGTTGAGGTCGGATTCGGCGCCGATCCGGGCCCGGGTCAGCATCGTGCCGAACAGGAACAGCACCATGACCGCGCCGACGTAGACGAGCACCTGGGTGATCGCGACGAACTCTGCGGTCAGCAGGATGTACTGGCCGGCGGCACCGGCCATCACGAGCACGAGCCACAGCGCGGCGTGCACGACGTTGCGCACGGTGACGACCCGCAAGGCGGCGAACACCATGACGGCGGCGATGAGACCGAACCCGATGTTCTGGGCCACGAGCACGTCGTCGGCGGCGAGGAGGGCGATCATTTCTTCTTCGCCGCTCCTGCTTCGAGCTCCGGCGCCTCGGGCACCGTCTCCATCCACTCGCCGAGCTTGGTCTTGTCGTGCAGCAGGTCGGCGATCTTGGGCTCGCTGTACTCGAACTCAGGGCTCCAGAACAGCGCGTCGAACGGGCAGACCTCGACACAGATGCCGCAGTACATGCAGAGCGCGTAATCGATGTCGAAGCGGTCGAGGTGGTTCACCTGGCGCGGCTTGCCACCGGCGCGCCGGGGCGGGGCGAGCTGCTTGTGGGCCTCGATGTAGATGCACCAGTCCGGGCACGACCGGGCGCAGAGCATGCACGCCGTGCAGTTCTCCTCGCGCAAGGCGATGACGCCGCGGGCGCGCAGCGGCGGCGCCTCCTTCTCGTGCGGGTACTGCACGGTCGCGGCACCGTCGGTGACGGTCTTGCCGAGCGTCTTCAGCGTGACGCCGAGACCCTTGATCAACCCGGGTGTCTTCGGCATCAGAACGCCACCTTCAAGATCGCGGTCAGCATGATGTTGCCAAGGGCCAGCGGCACGAGGCCCTTCCACGCGAAGCGCTGCAGCTGATCTTCACGGAGGCGGGGATACGTGAAGCGCACCCACATGATGATCGCCGCCAGCAGCGTCATCTTCGCCATCATGATCAGCGGCCCGGCCAGGTTCATCCAGTCCGACACCTCGTCGATCGTGTCCCAGCCGAACCAGGCGAAGGGGATGCCCCAACCGCCGAGGAACAGGACCGAGGCGACGAGCGCGAACACGCCGGCGGTCGCGAACTCGGCGATGAAGAACATGAGGAACCGGAAGCCCGAGTACTCGGTCATGTAGCCCGAGACGAGCTCGGACTCGGCGATGGGCATGTCGAACGGTGCCTGGGCCAGCTCGGCCTGGACGGCGATCATGAAGATCAAGAAGCCGACGGCCTGGGTCAGCACGTAGGGGTTGCCGAGTCCGTCCCAGCCGAAGATCGAGCCGGCGTTCTGCTCGAACACGATGCCCTGCAGGTTCATCGTCTCGGCCTGGATCACGACGCCGACGACGGCGAGCACCATCGGCAGCTCGTAGGCGATGAGCTGCCCCGCGCCGCGCAGCGCGCCGAGCAGCGAGTACTTGTTCGCGCTCGACCAGCCGGCGATGAGGATGCCGAGCGTCGAGATCGAGCTGACGGCGAGCATGTACATCACGCCGACGTCGAAGTTGGTGAACCACGCGTCCGGGCCGAACGGCACGACCGCGATCAGCAGGAACGTGCTGATCAGCACGACGATCGGCGCCAGCTTGAAGATGAACGTGTCGGCCTTCTCGGGGTGGATCTCCTCCTTCTGGAGCCACTTGCCGACCTCGGCGAACAGCTGCAGCGAGCCGTACGGGCCGGCTTCCATCGGGCCGAGGCGGCTCTGCATGAACGACATCATCTTGAACAGGAACAGGTAGACGATCGTGCCGGCGGGCAGCAGCACGGCGACGATGCCGCCGAGCACCCGCAACAGCGACGCCCCCCAGTACGGGACTTCCGCGATCACCTGTCGATGTCTCCGAGGATGAAGTACAAGCTGGCGAGGATCGTGATGATGTCGGGGACGTACACGCCGCGCATCACCCAGGGCACGATGCTCACGTTGTTGAAGCTCGCCGAGCGGATCTTGACCCGGAACGGGCCGAGGTCGCCCTTGGAGACGATGTAGTAGCCCATCTCGCCGAGCGGGT
>CAZMGD010000182.1:0-5054 GCA_964565705.1 uncultured Ilumatobacteraceae bacterium
CGCGTGGGCGATCGGCCCGTTCAGCTGGTCGGGGACGGTGCCCCGGACGTCGTACGCCTTGACGATGGAGTCGAGCATGGCCCCCCGAGGCTACCCCTTGGCATCCACGACAGGTCAGTGATCCTCGTCGGGTGCGGGCGGATCCACGGGCTCCTGGGTCTCCTCCTGGATCGGCACCTCACCGGTCGTGTAGCGGTCGAACCAGGCGAGGTCGACCGACTCCGGATCGACCTTCGTGGTCGTCATGTCGATGCCGGGCGGGATGCGCAGGCCCGCCGACACGTCCTCGTCGGGACCGTCGCCGGGTTCGGCCCCGGACGCCTCGGTGGTCCAGCCGTGGTCGAAGCCGTTGTGATCGTCGACCTGCTCCGGCTCGTCGTGGTCCAGTGGAGCCGGGGGTGGCGACCACGCCGGTTCGGGTGGCGGCGTGAACAGCGTGGCCCCGGCCACCGTGGCGGGCACCAGGGTCGGGTCGTCGCCAGGTGGTCCGCCGACGAGGTGTGGCGCCTGGTTCGGATAGCGCACCGGCCCACGGCGCCAGAGCATGAACGCGGCGACGATGCCGAAGAACGTGAGCAGATAGGCGGCGTAGTCGATGAGCGACCTGCCGAAGGTCATCTCCACGTCGTGCGACGTGGGGATGACGACCATCATGTTCGGCGCCACGCGGTAGGGCCCCTCGGCTCCGGACACCTTCCAGTTCGGGAAGTAGCTGACCCGGACCAGGATCGGCACGCCGACCTCGTCGACGTGGAAGGACACGGACTGCTCGCCGATGTCGACATCGGTGACCGTGACCTCGGGCAGCGCGACCGGATCGATCGGCGCCGTCGGCTCGACCACGTCGACCTGGCGGCCGGGATCGCCCTCGTTCTCGCCGACACGCCGGTCGACGTCGGCGGCGACGTCGATGCGCTCCCAGTCCGTCGGGCCCGATTGGGCGGGCAGCGCGGCCCACTCGTCGGTGTTCTGCATCCAGCTCGTGCCGACCTCGAGCCACCGCTCGCGCTGGTCGCCGCTGCGCTCGTTGACGACGACGGGCTCCACCGTGAGCGGGGTGACGATGTCGCTGTCGGCCACCTCGTAGATGTGCCACGGGCCGGACACGGCGATCTCGGTGAGCTCGGGCTGCTCTGCGGCCTCGGCGACCGCCTCGGGCGTGACCGCCATGTAGTACTTGATGCCCAGGTCCTGCAGGTAGGGCACGCCGACCGCGGCATCGTTGTCGGTGTAGCGCAGCTCGCGCACCGGGTTCGAGCTCTTCTTCGACATCGCCGCGGCGGCGAGGAAGTGGTACGGCGTCGTACCCGACGCCTCGAAGAACAGGCCCTCGCTGGAGCCGATGCACCCGTCGGTCCAGAACGGCAGCAGCATCAGGGCCATGGTCGTGCCGTAGCTGTTGTTGCCCTCGTAGTTCTCCCACAGGGCGCGGCCGCAGCCGTATGCCGGGTCCTGCCCGATCGCGGTCATCTGCTGCACGACGTCGTGGTACTCGCCGTAGTACTGCTTGCCCTCGTAGCCCTTGAAGTTCCAGCTCGCCCACCCGTCGACGAACCCGCGGTTGGTCGAGTCGCTGCGGGCCGGACCCCGGAACGGGCCCCACGCATACTGGAACTTCCCGTCGGGGTGCAACACGTTGCCGAACGGCAGCTTCTGGAAGCGCCACCCCCAACCGATGAGGGTCACGAGCGTCACGACCACCACGGTCGCGATGCTGGCCACGAACAGCTTCGGACGGGCCGAAACGTCCGGCGGCGGCGTCGGGTAGCCGGCGACGGCGAGCTTCGAGAAGCGGTTCAGCTGGTAGTGACGCACGCCGAGGCGGACGATCTCCCAGATCCCGATCGCGCACAGGAAGTAGCGGCTGAGGTTGATGGCCGGGATGAGCCGCGGGTTCCAGAGCAGGCCGAACCCGAACGGCAAGCTGTCGTGGAAGAGATAGACGAACGCGACCATCACCAGCCCGAACACGCCCAGCCAGACGCCGATCAGGTTGCGGCGCACGACCGATGCGACGAGGCCGACGACAGCGATCGTCGTGAAGAACACGTTCCAGATCGGCGGGAGGTGGAAGAACATGTCCCAGTACGACGTGAACGAGCCGCTGCCGGGCTCGCCGTGGTACTTCATGTCCGTCATGTACTGGTGGTTCAGCACGAACGGCACGATCCAGAACGACGCCAGCAGCGACATCGTCCCGACCGTGGTCCAGATGTAGCGCCAGCGGGCGCGGTCCAGGTACAGGAGCGCCATCAGCACCAGGCCGACGGCGACGTAGATGGCGACGATGCCGTGGCACAGGATCGCCAGCGCGAGGACGATCGCTGCCTTGGCCCGGTGCTCGCCGGTCTGCAGACCGCGGGCGAACAAGCCGAAGCCGAGCACCGCCAGACTGAGCGCGATCGAGAACGAGAACTCGCCCGCCATCGTCGAGGCGATGTTGCCGCCGTAGATCGTGTAGCTCTCGTCCCACAGGTACACGAAGCCGGCGATCGACAGCAGCTCGGGCACCGGGAACGGCAGGCGGGCCAGGCGGCCGAACGCCCAGCAGCACAGCGGCAGGGTGAGGATGCCGAGGACGGCCACGATCTTGAACGCCACGCCGTAGGGCAGCACGACGTCGAGCAGCAAGATGAGCAGGGCCGGGATGACCATGTAGAAGCGGTACACCGGCAGGCCCGAGTACCAGTCCATGCTCCAACCGCTCAGCTGGAGGTGGTTGATCAGGTTGTCGCGCAGGTAGGCCGGGGCCCAGACGTGGGCACCCATGTCGCCACCGGTCGGCGTCGTGTTCTTGAAGATCAGGTCCGGGTGGAGCATCCCGAACGTGATGCCGGTGAACAGACCGATGACGAGCATCGGGGTCAGCAGCCGAGCGAGGCGCTGCGGCGTCCAGGGCGCGCGCGGCGCGGACTCCGGAACGGGTGTCGCTGTCGTCTCGATGACGATCCCGTCGCCGCCATCTCCGAGCAGCGGGGGCGCGTCGAGATCGACCGCTGTGGTGGAGAGGTCGGTCATGCAACCGGAGATTGTTCCACCTGGATCGCCAAAAAGCGCGTCACGTCGCAGCGATCACCAGACCCATCGCGTTGAACCCGATGTGCGCGGCGATCGACATGCCGATGCGTCCGGTGCGTTGGTAGCAGAGACCCAAGACGATGCCGAACGCGAACAGACCGGGGAACTCGACCGGCGCGAAGTGGATCGCGGCGAAGAACGCGGCCGAGGCGACCAGCGCGAGCACGTCGTCGATGCGCGACTGCAGCGTCTGCAGGATCAGCCCGCGGTAGACGAGCTCCTCCACGATCGGCGCCCCGATCGCCACGATCACCACCAGCGCGACCAGCCAGCCACCGTGAGCGCGGTCCCACAGCTCCCGGGCCCGTTCCTCCACCTTCTCGTTGTCGAACGTGTCGGGGAACAGGCCCTGCAGTGGTAGGTACACCAGCGGCACCAGCACCAGCTGGGAGAGCACGCCGATCGGAAGACCGATCAGATCGATGGGCCGCGCTCGGACCTTGTAGTCATCGACGAAGCGGCCCGTCCCGTCGCGCTGGGAGAGCAGTACGAGCATCACGAGGTAGGGCACCCACTGCAAGAGGAACGAGGCGGTCGTCAGCCACATCGGCCAGGTGTCGCTGTCCTCGCCGGCGTAGCCGGCCGCCCCCGCCAGCGCGATCAGCAGCAGGTTGGCGGCGAGGAACGCGGCGAGCCAGCTGGCGAAGACGACGCCGACGGAGAACCGAGTCTGTCCTGGCGCCGGCCGCATCCGGCCGACGCTACCGCCGGGGTCTCGGCGCCGAGCCGCGGGCGGGCGATCTAGCTGGCGAGGCGGGCGAGCAGCGGCGACGTGCCGGTGCAGCGATCCTCGAGCTGCCAGCCGTGGGGCACTGACTGGTGCGCGGCGTGGCGCTGGCAGAGGTCGTAGTTGTGCGGATCGCGCTCGACGTGCAGGTCTTCCAACCAGACGACCGCGATCGCGTACTGGTACGTGAGCGTGACGGTTGCCGACTCGGCACATCCGGGTCGCGAGCACTGGCGCATGCCGGCGCAAGGTACACACAGCAACCGCCCAGGTGGTGGATGCTCGCGCGCCCCTCGGGCCCCTTAGCATGTACGTATATGAGTGAGCTGCCTCCGCCTCCTCCTCCCCCGCCGCCGCCCGGCCGCGCGCCGGGTGGTCGCGGTTCCCACCAGAGCAACAACGACGGCGCCGGCAACGACCAACAAAAGCGGTCACCGCGTGCGGGCGTCCCGCGCTGGACGCCGTGGGTGCTCGTGGGCCTCGTGCTCGCGCTCCTGTTCGGCCAGCAGCTCCTCCCCTCCACCGACCGCGAGAAACTCGACTACAACGAGTTCCTCGAGCAGGTGCAGGAGGGCAACGTCCAGGACTTCACGGTCAACAACTCGACGCTTGCGATCACCGGGCACTTCACGGATGAAGCCGGTGGCGGCAACGAGTTCTCGACGACCGCCCCGCCGACGGGCCCGAGCGACGCCGACCGCGAGATCTTCAACGACGCCGGCGTCAAGTACACGTTCAAGACACCGTCGTCGAACTTCTTCGTCAGCCTGATCCCGCTGCTGTTGCCGTTCGTCCTGATCATCGGCTTCCTGATCTGGATGCAGCGTCGTGCCCAGGGGCAGATGGGCAACGTGATGTCCATCGGTCGCAGCCGGGCCAAGGCCTACACGACCGACCGTCCGAGCACGACGTTCGCCGACGTGGCCGGCTACGAGGGCGTCAAGCTGGAGATCAAGGAGGTCGTCGACTTCCTGCGCATGCCCGAGCGGTTCAAGGAGATCGGCGCTCGGGTGCCCAAGGGCATCCTGCTCGTCGGTCCTCCCGGCACCGGCAAGACCCTGTTCGCCCGGGCGGTGGCGGGTGAAGCCGGCGTCGGCTTCCTCTCGGTCACCGGCTCGGACTTCATGGAGATGTTCGTCGGCGTCGGCGCCAGCCGGGTTCGCGACCTGTTCCAGCAGGCCAAGAAGATGGGCCGGGCGATCATCTTCGTCGACGAGATCGACTCGATCGGCCGCAAGCGCGGCGCCGG
>CAZMGD010000183.1:0-269 GCA_964565705.1 uncultured Ilumatobacteraceae bacterium
ACGAGGGCCCCGGGTTGGCCCTGCTGCACATCGCCTACGAGCGGTTGGTCACCGGCATCCACAACGAGGGCACGATCGAGAACTACCGCACGATGGGCCGCCGCCTCGGGCGCCTGCTGTACGAGGGCCGCTGGTTCGACCCGCAGAGCCTGATGCTGCGCGAGGCGCTGCAGCGCTGGGTGGGCGCTGCGGTGACCGGCGAGGTCACGCTGCGCCTGCGCCGCGGCGACGACTACACCCTGCTCGACACCGCCAGCCCCAACCTGACG
>CAZMGD010000183.1:279-5053 GCA_964565705.1 uncultured Ilumatobacteraceae bacterium
AACCTCGACATCGACGACAGCCGCTCCAAGCTCGACGTCTACCGCGGTGCCGGCACCCTCCAGTCGGGCGCCTTGAAGGCTCTCGGCGACGGCGCGGAGTAGCCTCAGCCCCAATCAGCGGGCGCGGACGGCCTCGATCACTGCCCGGAGGAGGGCGATGCGGTCGGGGACGGTGCTGAGGAGGAGGTGTTCGGTGTCGGCGTGGGCGCCGCCGCCGACGGCCCCGAGCCCGTCCAGGGTCGGGATGCCGATCGCCGCCGTGAAGTTGCCGTCGCTGCCGCCCCCGACGGCGATGCCGTCGAGCCGCGGGAGACCGGCTGCGGCCGCCGCCTGCTGAGCGAGCGCGAACAACTCCGCCGACGCGCTGACGGGCATCGGCGGGCGACCGATGCCGCCGCTGACCCGGATCGTCGCGCCCGGCACGGTCGTCGTCAGCTCGCGCATCGCGGTCTCGACGCGGGACGTCTCCTCGTCGGACTCCACCCGGGCGTCGACCCTGATCGTCGCCTCGGCGGGGACCACGTTGTCGGCGGTGCCCGCGCTGGCGATGGTCGGCGTCACCGTCGTGCCGCGTGTCGGGTCGCCGAGGTCGGCGATCCGCAGCACGAGGTGGGCGGCTTCGACGAGCGCGTTCACGCCCCGCTCCGGCTCCAGCCCGGCGTGCGCGGCGCGGCCGCCGACCGTCAGCACGAACGTGCCGGTGCCTTTGCGTCCAGTCTTCAGCGCGCCGCCGTCGGCGCTCGGCTCGAGCACCAGCACCGCCCCGCAGGCGCGAGCGCGCTCCTCGATCAGCGCCCGCGACGCGACCGAACCGACCTCCTCGTCGCTGGTGATCAACAGCTCGATGCCGCTGCGGTCGTCCAGGGCGGCGATCGCATGCACGGCCTGGACGATGCCACCTTTCATGTCGAAGACACCGGGACCTGAGACACGATCGCCGTCGACGGTGAAGGGGCGGCGGGCCAGCGTGCCCAGCGGGAAGACCGTGTCGTGGTGGCCGACCAGCAACACCTTCGGATCCCCCGCACCGCGCCAGTGCACGTGCGGGCCCGACGTGCTCCGTGCCAGGTCGGCGGCGCTGCTCAAGCGGCGCTCGATCAGGGCCGCGAGCGCGGCAGCCGACGCGTCGACCGCCGCCGGCTCGAGGGAGGGGGATTCCACCTCGACGAGCGACTGGAGATCCTCGAGGAAGCGGCGCACCGACCCATTCTGGCGCGGCGCTCGTCGACCCAGGTCTACGATCCGTCGGATGCCTTGCAGCAGGCCGTGGCGAATGGGGATCGCCGGCGCTCTCCTCCTCACGCTCGCCGCGTGCTCGGGCGACGACGACACGGCGTCCACGACCGCACCGGCGACCACCGCGGCGGTGACCACGATGGCGCAGACCACGCCGCCCTCGACGGCTGCGGACACGTCGACGACCATCGCCGCGACGGGGCCGCTGACGACACGGGCCGGTGTGAACCAGGTCGCCATCCTCGACGCTCCGCCCGGCGCGGAGGTCGAGATCGTCAACGGGACGGGCGACGTCGTCGCCAAGGGCGTCGTCGACGCGCTCGGCTCGTATCTCGCCCGCCAACTGGTTCCGGGCGAGTACCGTGCTCGCACCACCGGCGAACCGCTGCTCGCCAGCGAGGCGTTCACGGTGATGTCGCCCGACGACGTGCCTGCCCCGACGCTGTACACGGGCCAAACCATCGAACCCGGCTTCGGCTACCTGACGACTCGCGACGGCACGACCCTGTCGGTCAACGTCGTGCTGCCGGGCGACGCCGCCGGGCCGTACCCGACCGTCATCGAGTACAGCGGTTACAGCCCGAGCGATCCCGACAACACGACGTTCGCCCAGCTGTTCACGACGCTCGGATACGCGTACGTCGGCGTCAACATGCGCGGCACCGGCTGCTCGGGCGGTTCGTGGCGGTTCTTCGAAGAGGCCCAGAACCTCGACGGCTACGACGTGATCGAGACGATCGCGGCCCAACCCTGGGTGACCGGCCATCGCGTGGGCATGGTCGGCATCAGCTTCCCCGGCATCAGCCAGCTGTTCGTAGCGGCGACGCAACCGCCGAGCCTTGCCGCGATCTCCCCCCTGTCGGTGCTGGACGACTCGTACCGCTCGACGCTGTACCCGGGGGGGATCCTCAACACCGGGTTCGCCGTGCCGTGGCTGACCGAGCGGCAGGAGGAGTCGGCGCCGGACGGCCAGGAGTGGGCAGCCGAGCGCGCTGCTGGTGGCGACCCGGTGTGCGCCGCCAACCAGGAACTGCGTCTCCAGAACCCCGACGGCCTGGCCGAGGTCGAGGCGAATCCCTACTACTCCCCCGCGATCGGGGATCCGTTGGCGCCGGTCACGTTCGTGGACCGGATCCAGGTGCCGGTGTTCATCGCCGGGGCGTGGCAGGACGAACAGACCGGTGGACACTTCCCGGCGATGCTCGATCGGTTCACGGGTTCGCCGCACGTGTACGCGACGCTGCTGAACGGGCTGCACACGGACTCGATCAGCCCGACCGTGTTCCCGCGGATGGTGGAGTTCCTCGACCTCTACGTCGCCCGCCAGACGCCGTCGCTCGACGCCGCGCGGTTGGTCGCACCGATCCTGTCTGGCGGCATCTTCGGCACTGACCAGGTGTCGCTGCCAGCCGACCGGTTCGCCGGCATGAGCTACGAGGACGCGCTCGCCACGTTCGAGGCCGATCCACCGATCCAGGTTGTCTTCGAACAGGGCGCGGCCGACGGCCAGTTGCCGGGGGCGCCGATGGGCCGGTACACGGTCGGGTTCACAGCGTGGCCCGTACCCGACGGCGTGCCGACGACGTGGCGGCTGGCCGGCGACGGTGCGCACGGGCTCGGCACCCTCGCCGCCGACGGATGCGTCGGCGCGGAGTGCCCGATCGCGTCGACGTACACCGCCGACCCGAACGCTCTCCCGACCACCACCTACGAGGGCGACGGCAGCGGCGTCTGGCGCTACGACACGACGTACGACTGGGAGCCGATCCCCGACGGCCTCGGCCTGACGTTCACCTCGCAGCCCTTCACCGAGGACACGGCGATCGTCGGTTCGGGCTCCGCCGACTTGTGGATCAGCTCCTCCGCTGCCGACACCGACCTCGAGGTGACGATCAGCGAGGTACGCGCCGACGGCGCGGTGCAGTACGTACAGACCGGTACGTTGCGAGCCAGCCAGCGGGCGCTGGACGAGGTGGCGAGCACGGCGACGCGTCCGGTGCACACCAACGCCGAAACCGACTCGGCCCCACTGCCCACCGACGGCTCGGTGGTGCCGGCGCGGGTCGAGATCTTCCCGTTCGCCCATGCATTCCGGGCCGGGTCGTCGCTGCGGGTCACGATCGACGCGCCGGGCAACGCCCGCCCCGTCTGGGCGTTCCAGACGATCAGCAACGGCGAGCAGGTCACCGTCCACGAGACCGACGAGTTCCCCTCCGCGATCGCCCTGAACGTCGTCCCCGGCATCGACATCCCAGACCCCTACCCGCCCTGCGGCAGCCTCCGCGGCCAACCCTGCCGCCCCGCCTGAGTCTCCCGGGCAGGTTTGGGCGCGCCGGCCACCGGACTCCGGGGGTTTCCGCGCCCATGCGCTCGGATCAGCGGGATTGGGCCAGGCGGCGGACGGCGTCGTCGAGCTGGGTGGAGGTCAGCGTGGCGAAGCTGAGCCGGGCCATCGCCTGCACGGTCGCCGGGTCGGCGCCGGGGGCTCCGAAGGCGGCGCCGGGGACGAACGCGACCCCGTGCTCCACCGCCCGGGTGAGCAGCGGCTCGGTCGGCACCGCGAGGTCGACCCAGACGAACATGCCGCCGTCCACGACGGGGCGGACGAGGTCAGGGAGGTGGCGAGCGAGCGCGGCATCGAGTGCGGCGGCCTGCGCTGCGTAGTGCTGCCTGGCTCGGTCGAGGTGGGCCGCGAACGCGGCCACGTCCGCCCGGGCCTCGGCGACGATCAGCTGGGCGAGCGACGAAGTGTGCAGATCCGCGGCCTGCTTGGCTCGCACCGCGGCGGCGACGATCGGTGCCGGACCCGACAGCCAACCGACCCGCAGTCCAGGAGCGAGGACCTTGCTCGCCGTGCCGAGTCGGACGACCGGGATGCCGCGGCCGCCCATCGACGGGAGGGGATCACCCCGGAACCGCAGCGCGCCGTACGGGTCGTCCTCCAGCACGACGAACCCGTACCGAGTGGCCAGCTCGACCAGATGCTGGCGGCGATCGGCGCCGAGGGTGGTACCGGTCGGGTTGGCGAAGTTGACGACGACGTACACGGCCTTGGGCCGCAGCCCCCCGGCCAATCGGGCGGCGAGCGCATCGGTGTCGAGGCCGTGCTCGTCGCCCGGCACGCCCACGACCCGCGCCCCGGAGAGCTGGAAGGCCTGCAGCGCGCCGAGGTACGTCGGGTGCTCGGCGACGATCACGTCGCCGGGATCACACAGCACCCGTGCCATCAGGTCGAGCGACTGCTGCGATCCAGTGGTGACGAGCACCTGCGCGACGGGCATGTCGTGGTCGATGGCCACCTGGTCGCGGAGGGCCGCGGCACCCTCTGTCGGCCCGTACTGCCAGGCGACCGGGCCCGTCGGTCCCCCGATCGCGACGGCGCGCTCGTACGCGGCGTGCAAGAGATCGGTCGGAAACGTCGCCGGCGCGGGCAAGCCACCGGCCATCGACAGCATGCCTGGCTGCTCGGTGACACGGAGCAGCTCGCGGATGTGGGACGACCGCTGGGCCGTGATGCGAGCGCTGAGGAGGTGCTCCA
>CAZMGD010000184.1:0-4955 GCA_964565705.1 uncultured Ilumatobacteraceae bacterium
ACGTCCGGGTTGGTGCGGACCGTGCGAAACCCATGGCGGCCACGTGCGCGCCCGACGTCCAGACCTTCTGGCCGTTCAGGAGCCAGCCGCCGTCGACGCGCGTCGCCCGGGTCTTCACCCCGGCAGCATCCGAACCGGCATCAGGCTCGCTGAACAGCTGGCACCAGATCACCTCCTGGTCCAGCGCCGGGCGTACCCACCGGGCGAGCTGATCGTCGTTCGCATACTGGATCAGGGTGAGGATGTTCCACGCCGTGATCCCGTACGACGGCCGCTTGATGCCAGCCTCGGCGAACTCCTGCTCGATCACGAGCTGCTCGATCGGGCCAGCCTGGCGTCCGTACGGCTTCGGCCAGTGCGGCATGACATGGCCGGTCTCGATCATCCGTGAGCGCTGCTCGTCGGCGGGCCGGCCGGCGATCGACTCGGCGAACGCCCGGACCTCGGCGCGGATCGGTTCGGCCTCTGCCGGGAGCTCGATGCGCGCGCCACGCTCGACACCGCGGCGGGTCAGGTCGACGAGCTCGACCGGCGCCGAGTCGCCAACGATCGTCGCCAGCGTGGTGGCCCGCCGCATGTACAGGTGGGCGTCGTGCTCCCACGTGATCGCGATGCCTCCGTGCACCTGTGTGCAGAGGTTGGCGCAGAGCTCCGCCGCGCGCGGTGCCAGCGTGGCCGCGACCGCGGCGGTGTAGGCGAGCTGCTCGCCACCCGTCGCTGCCGCCTTCGCCGCATCCCACACCGCCGACGTCGCCAGCTCGGTCGCGACGGCCATGTTGGCGCAATGGTGCTTCACTGCCTGGAACGTGCCGATGACACGCCCGAACTGCACGCGCTCCTTGGCGTAGGCGGCGGCCAGATCAGTGCACTCGCCCGCCAAACCGACCGCCTCAGCGGACAGCACCACACGGGCCAGGTCGACCATCAGCGCGGCGGCGCCGGCCAGCAGGGTCGCCGGCACCCCGTCGAGGCTCACCCGGGCCGACCGGCGGGTGGGATCCAGGTTGCGCGGGACGTCGACGGTCGCCTGCGCGTCGCCGTCCAGGCGCACGATCGCGACGTCCTCGCCGCTGCGGACGAGCAGCAGCTGGGCCAGGCCACCGCCCAGCACCACGCCGGCGGCACCCGACGCCCGGCCGTCGGTGACGGCCACCGCGCTGTCGAGCGCCACGGCCCCGATCAGCGTGCCGTCCGCCAGGCCGGGCAGCAGCTCGGCACGCGTCGCGGTGTCGCCGGCCGCAGCCACGACGGCACTGGCGATCACGGTCGGCACGAGCGGGCCGGGCGCGAGCGCACGGCCGAGCTCCTCGACGACGACCACCAGCTCCTCCATGCCGTACCCCGAGCCGCCATCGGCCTCGGGGAGGTGCAACCCGAGCCAGCCGAGCCCCGCCAGTTCGGTCCACCAGTCGGGCAGGCGCTCCTCGGCGCCGTCCAGGAGCGCTCGGGCCCCGCCGCGCAGATCCCGCCTGGACGCAAAGTCGGACACGGTCGCGGCCAGCGCTCGGTGGTCATCGGTGATGGCGATCGACATGGCCGGCGACGCTACCGCCGAGCACGATCCGTGGCAGGCTCGGCCGTGTCGTCGCACCCGGTTCCCTTCGTCGCCGTGATCGGTGGCGGGCCCGCCGGCCTCGCCGCGGCGGAGGTGCTCGCGACCGGTGGAGCGCGCGTCGTCGTCTACGAGCAGATGCCGTCCGTCGGGCGCAAGCTGCTGCTCGCCGGGCGCAGCGGCCTCAACCTGACCAATGCCGAGCCGCTCGACGCGTTCCTGGATCGCTACGGCGAGGCTCGCCCCTCGCTCGAGCCAGGCATCCAAGCCTTCACCCCCGACGACCTGCGGGCATGGGCAGCAGGTCTCGGCGAGGCGACCTCGGTCGGTTCGAGCGGGCGGGTGTTCCCGGGATCGTGGCGGGCGGCGGCGCTGCTGCGAGCGTGGCTGCGGCGCCTGGACGACCTGGGCGTCGAGCTCGCGCTGCGCCACCGGTGGGAGGGCTGGGCCGACGGCGGTGCGCTGCTGGTCCGAGGCCCGGACGGGGAGTCGGTCGTTCGACCCGATGCCACCGTGCTGGCGTTGGGTGGCGCGAGCTGGCCGCGCACCGGCTCCGATGGCGGATGGGTGCCGTCGCTCGCCGGCGCCGGTGTCGAGGTGCGGCCACTGCGGCCGGCCAACAGCGGGTTCGACGTCGCCTGGTCGGCGCCGTTCCGCGAGCGATTCGCGGGCCAACCGTTGAAGAACCTTCGGATCACCGTCGGCACGACGGCCGCGCGAGGTGAAGCCGTGGTCACCGGGTACGGGGTCGAGAGCGGTGTGTTCTACGCGGTGGGCGCACCGTTGCGCGATGCGATCGAGCGCGACGGGCGTGCGGTCGTCCACGTCGACCTCCACCCCGACCGCACCAGGTCCGACGTCGCCGGGCGGTTGGCGAGCCGGCGACCTGGTGAGTCGGCCAGCGAGTGGTTGCGTCGGCGTCTCGCGCTCACTCCCGTGGCGATCGGGCTGTTGCGCGAGGTCACCGGGAACCGTCTCCCATCCGAGCCGGCGTCGATGGCTGACCTGGTGAAGGCTGCACCTCTGCGCCTCGTCGGCGTGCAACCACTCGCGCACGCCATCTCCACCGCCGGCGGCGTCGCCCGTGACGCGATCGACGAGTCGTCGATGCTGACCGCCCGGCCCGGCGTGTTCGTCGCCGGCGAGATGATCGACTGGGAGGCGCCGACGGGCGGCTATCTGCTCCAGGCCTGCTTCAGCACCGGGCGGGCCGCGGGAGCGAGCGCGCTGCGCTGGCTCGATCGACGAGACCGGCCCGACTGAGTAGGCCGGGGGCCCGGAGTCGTCCGGTGCGGCCCGCTTCCGACAGAGTTGGACGCGCGCGAGCGGATGGAGGCGAGATGTTCGATCTGTTGATCAGACAGGGCACGGTGGTGGACGGCACCGGTGCACCGTCGTACATCGCCGATGTCGGGATCAGCGACGGACGCATCGTCGCCGTCGGTCCGGACCTCGGCGACGAGGCCACGGAGGTGATCGATGGGCGCGGGCTCCACGTGATGCCCGGCTTCGTCGACATCCACACGCACTACGACGGCCAAGCCACGTGGGACGGCCTGCTCGACCCCTCCGCCAGCCATGGGGTGACGACGGTCGTGCTCGGCAACTGCGGCGTGGGCTTCGCGCCGGTGCGCCCCGGTCACGAGGGCCAGCTCGTCGAGCTGATGGAGGGCGTCGAGGACATCCCCGGCACCGCGCTGCACGAGGGCATCCGGTGGTCGTGGGAGACGTTCCCCGAGTACCTCGACGCGCTGGACCGCAACGAGTACTCGATGGACATCGCCGCGTTCTTGCCGCACGCCCCGCTTCGTCTGTACGTGATGGGCGAGCGCGGCGCGCGCAACGAGGACGCCACACCCGACGACGTCGCCGAGATGGCCGAGCACGTCCGGGCGGCGATCGCGGCCGGTGCGATCGGCGTGTCGACGTCGCGATCGCTGAACCACAAGACGCTCGACGGCGAGCTCGTGCCCGGCACGTTCGCGTCCCAGGGCGAGCTGGTCGGTCTGGCGGAGGCGATGATGGAGGCCGGCGGCGGACTGTTCGAGGCGGTGCCGAGCGGCGAGACCGGCGACGACCCGGAGCTGATCCTCGGTGAGATCGCTCTGCTGGCCGAGGTCTCCAAGATCACCAGAGCGCCGGTGTCGTTCCTGATGGTGCAGTCGCTCGGCGCGCCCGACCTCTGGCAGCAGCAGCTCGACGCCGTGCGCGACGCGAACGCGAACGGTGCGATCCTCATCCCGCAGGTGGCCGGGCGACCCGGTGGGATGCTGATCGGTGCGGCCAGCTACCACTATCTGATGCGCCGTCCGACGATGCGCCGCCTCGAGGACACGCTGGCGCTCGACGACCTGCTCGTCGAGCTGCGCAAGCCCGACGTCAAGGCTCAGATCCTCGGCGAGGAGGATCTCCCGGTCGACCCCCACCGCCAGTTCGAGGCGCTGACCGAGCGGGCCACGTACCTGTTCGCCCGCACCTACCTGCTCGGTGACCCGCCGGACTACGAGCCGACCGCCGACCGCTCGATCACCGGCATCGCCTCCGCCTCGGGACGCGATCCCTGGGAGGTGTTCTACGACTGCGTGGCGTCGGGTGAGCTCATGCTCGGCGCGTTCACGAACTACGCCCAGGAATCGCAGGACCACCTGGCGCGGATGATCGACCACCCCGACACCGTGATCGGCCTGTCCGACGGTGGTGCCCACGTGAAGATGATCTGTGACGCGTCGATGCCGACCTACCTGCTGACGCACTGGACCCGGGATCGCTCGCGCGGCGACCGCCTCGGCCTCGAGTCGATCGTGCGCAAGCAGGCAGCACGGACCGCCCTCGCCGTCGGCCTCACCGACCGGGGCACGATCGAGGCCGGCAAGCGCGCCGACGTCAACGTGATCGACCTCGCTGCGCTGCGCCTGCACCCGCCGCGCTCGGTCGACGACCTGCCCGCCGGCGGCCGCCGCGTGCTGCAAGACGCCACCGGCTACGTCGCCACCATCGTCAACGGCGTCGTCACCCGCCGCCACGACGTCGACACCGGTGCCCGCCCCGGCCGCCTGGTGAGGGTCGCGCGCTAGCCGAACGGTCACTGGTCGCCACACCAGGAGAACACGTCCGCGGGCGGCGCTCAGGGGTCCGCGCGGGTGGAGGGTCCGGCGCCGCCGACCAGAACTACGGTATGGTGCGATCCCGTCATCGGACGCCGACGGGAGGCCCCCCACATGCCGAAGCACATCTTCGTGACAGGAGGCGTGGCCAGCTCCCTCGGGAAGGGTCTGACGGCGAGCTCGCTCGGCCGGTTGCTCAAGCTCCGCGGCCTGCGGGTCACGATGCAGAAGCTCGATCCGTACATCAACGTCGATCCGGGCACGATGAACCCGTTCGAGCACGGCGAGGTGTTCGTCAC
>CAZMGD010000185.1:0-4938 GCA_964565705.1 uncultured Ilumatobacteraceae bacterium
TCGAGCTGCTTGGTCAGCGGCGACTTCTCCTGCTCGACGCCGCTGAGCATCCCGGAGATGTGCCCGACCTCGCTCGACATCCCGGTTGCGGTCACCACCATCTCGCCGCGGCCCCTCGTGACCTGCGAGTTCATGTACGCCATGTCGACCCGGTCACCGAGCGGGACGTCCTGGCCTCGCACGGGGTCGAGGCTCTTGGCCACCGGCGTGCTCTCACCCGTGAGCCCGGCTTCCTCGATCTCGAGCGTCGCGGCGACCAGGATCCGGCCGTCGGCGGCCACCTTGTCGCCCGCCTCGAAGCCGACGATGTCGCCGGGAACCAGCTCCTCGGCCGGGATCTGGACCCGTTGGCCGTCGCGGCGGACGTTCGCCGTCATGATCAGCATCTGGCGCAGCGCGGCGACGCTCTCGGCGGCCTTGCCCTCCTGGTGCAGCCCCATGAACGCGTTCACGACCGTCAGACCGAGTACCACCAACCCGGTCGACACGTCCTGGATGGCGACGATGCTGACGACCGCGGCCCCGACCAGCACCAGCTGCATCAGGTCGCGGTACTGGCGCAGGAACGCCTTCCAGGAGGGCTCCTTGGCCTCCTCGGCCAGCCGGTTCGGGCCGTAGCGCTTTCGGCGCTCGACCACTTCGGCCGTGCTCAGCCCGACAGCAGGATCGACGTCCAGGCGTCGGCAGGCGTCCTCAGCGGAGAGCGCGTACCAATCGGTCTCGTTGCCGTTCGGGATGGTGGTGGACTGTACTGCCGTCATGGATGGCCTCCCGGCTCGACGAGATGTGTCTGCGAGGTGCGTCGGCGCACGATCGCCTGCAGGCGGTCCACCGCGGCCCGCTCGATCAGGAGCGCGAGGTACGTCCTGATCCGTGCCTCTTCGTGGCCGCGCGCGACCTCGGCCAGACATCCTTGCACCTCGTCGGGTCGCAGCGGTGGGCTGAACCGGGCGATGAGCCGCTTCTCGAGGTCGCCCAACAGGGCCAGCTCCGGCGGCTCGAGCACGCTCACGTTGACCGCCACCGTGCTCACGCAGTACTCGGGGCGCTCTGGAGCTCCTCGGCGAGCATCGCGAGCTCGGCCAGCTGAGCCGCCGACAGGGAGGGTGCGTGGCCGTCAGCCATGGTGGATCCCGAGTATCGGATCCTCTCGTTCGTCACCCGTTGCCTCCTCACCGCATCGTGATCGTCCCCACGGTCATGGACGGTCGGGTGGGACGTCACCACCCGCCGATGGGTGGAACGCCGATCGCTCCGACATCTCCGCCATGGCGGCGTCAACCACCCGTTGCCGGGTGGGCACGACCCACCCGGCTCCTTCGTACGGTCGATGGCAGTTCGAGTCGCTGGATCATCCGAGGCGAAGGAGTGACGATGTTCGATCTGCTCGTCGTCACGCACCGCGGCGCCTGCGGAAGTACGATCGGCGACGGTGCTGACGATCGTGGAGGTGGATGCCGCCGAGATCGGTTCGATCGGGTGGTTCCTGGAGCGCAGTCGGTCAATGGGAGGAACCACGGTGAATGATCTCGGTGTGTACTCGGCCCTCACCCTCGGGGCCCGCTGATGGACTCGATGACGAGGTACCTCGCGGTGTGGGTGTCCGGGGTGGCCACCGGTCTCGTCCTGGGCGAGAGGTGGCGCCGGGCCGCCGCCCGCCCCGCTCCGGCGGTGGACGACGGCGGTGAGCCGCTCGCCGCGGTGAGCCCGACCTCGGCTGCTGGGGCGGAGAACCCAAAGATGACGGCGTGGGTGATCGCCGGCGTCAAGGGCGACGCTCGACGTGTCCGAGCGGCGCTCGATCGGGTGATCCCGGGAAGCGCCAGGTCGCCGGTGCCGATCGCCCAGCTGCACCGGGTGCAAGCCCCTCCCCGAGAACCATAGTCAACGGTTGCACATACAGCGTCAGGGGCTGACTACAGTCCCTCCCCATGATCCGGACGTTTCGCAAGCTCATCGCTCCCGCCGCCGCGCTGACCCTGCTCGTTGCTGCCTGCGGCGGGGACGACGACGACAGCGCCGCAACGACCACGGTGGCAGCGGCAACCACCGTCGCGGTGACGACCGCTGCTCCTGACACGACGGCCGCGGCGGCGGAGGTGGAAGGCGAGATCACGGTGTTCGCTGCAGCTTCGTTGACGGAGTCATTCACCGAAGCCGGCGAGGCGTTCACCGAAGCCAACCCCGACGCGAAGGTGACGCTGAGCTTCGATGCCTCGTCCGCTCTCGTGCAGCAGATCATCCAGGGCGCACCCGCCGATGTCTTCGCCTCGGCGGACACCAACAACATGACCAAGCTCGTCGACGCCGGCCTGAACGGCAGCGAGCCCGAGATCTTCGCCACGAACCTCCTCACGATCATCGTCGCTCCGGGCAACCCGCTCGGCATCACCGGCGTCGAGGACCTCGCCAACTCGGACATCAAGACCGTGGTGTGCGCCCCGGAGGTGCCCTGCGGCAACTACGCCAACCAGATCTTCACCGCCGCCGGCGTGACGGTGACACCGGTGAGCCTCGAGCAGAACGTGCGCGGTGTCGTGACCAAGGTGACCGCCGGCGAGGCCGACGCGGGCATCGTCTACGTCACCGACGTCATCGCCGCCGGGGACGCCGCTGACATGGTCGAGATCCCCGACGACATCAACGTGGTCGCCGAGTACCCGATCGCAACGGTGTCCACGTCCAAGCTGCAAGACGTGGACCAGGCGTTCATCGACTTCCTGCTCAGCGACGACGGGCAGGCGATCCTTCAGAGCTACGGCTTCTCCGCCCCGTGACCGATCCCGCCGGTCATCGGCGGGTTGGCGCGGACCGACCTCCCGCGCCGGTGATCGCGCTCGCGGCGGTCGGTGTCGCCTTCTTCGCGTTGCCGTTCCTCGGATTGCTCTGGAAGGTGCCGTGGGGCGACGCGTGGGCGATCCTCACCTCCGAGAGCGCCAGGACGGCCCTGCGTCTGTCGTTGTGGTGTTCGCTGTGGGCCACAGCGATCGCCGTCGTCATCGGCGTCCCGCTCGCCTGGGTCCTCGCTCGCGTCAGCTTCCCCGGCCGGGGGCTGGCCCGGGCGCTGTGCACGCTGTCGATGGTGCTGCCACCGGTGGTGGCCGGCGTCGCCCTGTTCTACGCGCTCGGTCGTCGCGGCCTGGTCGGCCAGTACCTGGATCGTTGGTTCGGCATCACGCTGCCGTTCAGCACCGCCGGCGTGGTCGTTGCCCAGGCGTTCGTCGCCATGCCGTTCCTCGTGATCACCGTCGAGGCCGCGTTCCGTCAGGTGGACACGCGATTCGAAGACGCAGCCACCACGCTCGGGGCGTCGCGCTGGTACGTGTTCCGGCGCGTCACGCTGCCCGCGATCCGGCCGGGCCTCGTCGCCGGCGCCGTGCTCGCCTGGGCCCGAGCCCTGGGCGAGTTCGGCGCCACGATCACCTTCGCCGGGAACTTCCCGGGCAGGACGCAGACGATGCCGCTCGCGATCTACCTCGCCAACGAGGTCGATCCCGAGGAGGCCATCGTGCTCAGCCTCGTGCTCATCGCCGTGTCCTTCGGGGTGCTCGTCGCGCTCCGCGACCGCTACCTCGGCGGCGGACGCCCGCCCGCCACATGAGCGGCCGTCGTCTCGACGCGCACATCGTGCGTTCGGTCGGGACGTTCCAGCTCGACGTCGACCTGTCGACCGAACGGGCCGAGACGGTTGCCGTGCTCGGCCCGAACGGCTCGGGGAAGAGCACGCTGTTCCGCTGCCTCGCCGGGTTGCTCCCCGTCGACCGGGGCAGCATCGTGCTCGACGGCGTCATCCTGGACGATGCGGCCACCGGGGCCTACGTCCGGCCCGCCGCGCGGCCCGTCGGCATGGTCTTCCAGGACTACCTCCTGTTCCCGAACCTGACCGCTCTGGAGAACGTGGCCTTCGGCTTGCGCGCCCGCAGGGTGCCCAAGGCCGAGGCGCGCCGCCGCGCCGCCGAGTGGCTGGAGCGCGTGGGCCTGTCCGATCACGCCCAGCACCGGCCGCTGGCCCTGTCGGGCGGGCAAGCGCAGCGAGTGGCCCTCGCTCGCGCCCTGGCGACCGAGCCCCGGCTGCTGCTCCTCGATGAACCCCTCGCCGCGCTCGATGCCGGCACGCGCTCCGAGGTCCGTCGCGACCTCCGCCACCACCTCGCCACGTTCGACGGGGTGCGGTTGCTCGTCACCCACGACCCCGTCGACGCGTTCGCACTGGCCGACCGCGTCGTCGTCCTCGAGCACGGTCGGATCCTGCAGGCCGGCGCGCTGGCCGACATCACCGCCCACCCGCGCTCGCGATACGTCGCCGACCTCATCGGGGTGAACCTGCTGCGCGGACGCGGCGATCAGGGCACGATCCTCACCCCGACCGGTGCCCGGATCATCCCCGCCGATGCCGTGGACGGCGACACGTTCGCGGTGATCCAGCCCCATTCCGTCGCGGTGTACCTCTCACCGCCCGACGGCAGCCCACGCAACGTCTGGCAGGCGACCGTCGGCGACGTCGATCGCAGATCCGACAGGGTGCGAGTGCGGCTCGACGGCGTGGTGCCGCTCGTCGCCGAGATCACCGCAGGAGCGTTGTCCGACCTCGCCCTCGGGCCCGGCGACCACGTCTGGGCCGCGGTCAAGGCCACCGACATCGCCACCTATCCGGCCTGACCGGACCTCGTGTTGACGGTCGATCGTGCGAAAACCATACTTCGAGGTCGACGACCGCGATCGTGGATGGGTTGTTCGTGACGAAGGATGCTGGTGGGGTGACGGCGTTCGTGGAGTTGGCGCAGGTGGATCTGGATGATGACGCGGCGCAGTTGGCGGCGTTGTTGGATCATGTGGAGGGGTTGGTGTCGGATGAGGATGTTGATGCGTTGACGGCGGAGATCGACGGTCTGATCGAGGGTTCGATCATGAGGAAGGGTTGAGGATGCGACGGAGGAT
>CAZMGD010000186.1:0-4771 GCA_964565705.1 uncultured Ilumatobacteraceae bacterium
GTCGGGGAGCGGCGAGACCGTCGAGCGGTGGATTGCTTCGGTGGACCTGGGCTTGGGGCCCGACGGCAAGCGGCGGCGCAAGAAGCTCACCGGCCCGACACGCAAGGCCGTGGCCGACAAGCTGCGCGCGCTCCAGCGCGAGCAGGACGCCGGCGTCGATGTGCGCCGGAAGTCGATGACCGTCGCCGACCTCGCCCGTGCGTGGCTGACGCACCTGGAGCAGAACGAGGGCACGAAGGAAGAAGGCACGATCCTGCGCCTGCGACCCCGAGTCGAGCGGCACATCATCCCGGCCGACCGCATCGGCGGGCGCCACCTCGATCAACTCACGGTCGCCCAAGTCGAGTCGTGGTTACGCCGGGAAGCCGAGTCGGGAGGCAAGGGCGGAAAGCCGCAGGCGCGCATCACCTGCCGCGACTACAAGCAGATGTTGGGCGAGATGCTGGAATGGGCGGTGGCGCGCCGTTACATCAACTGGAACCCGGCGCGGCTCGCCAAGTTGCCGAAGGACCGTTCGACCACGAACCCCGACGCGCCGGCCGTCTACAGCAAGTCGCGTGCGAAGGCGTCGTTCACCGGCGAGCAGTACGCGGCCCTGATGACCGTGCTGACCGCTACCGGCGACGACGCGTTGAAGACGCCGACGCCGAGCGCCTACTTCGTCGCCATGCTGAGCATCGGGGCGCGCCCGGGCGAGATCGACGCCCTGCGGTGGCAGCAGGTCGACCTCGAGCACCGCACGATCACCGTCGACCATGCGATCAAGCGCGCCGACGGCGGACGCCCGATCAGCATCGGCCCGACCAAGACCGGTAACCGGCGCGATGTCGAGATGACCGATCTGCTGGAGGCCGCGCTGCGGCGGCACCGAAAGCAGCAAGCGACGCGCCAGCTCGCGGTCGGGCCGCTGTGGACGGCAGACCCGCGTTGGACCGATCTCGTGTTCACGTCCGAGGTCGGCACCCCGATCGATCCATCACACGCGCGACGCGACTTCAAGAAGGTGTGCGCCCGCGCCGGGGCGCCCTCCCTTTCCCTGTACGAGATCCGCCACACGGTCGCCTCTCTGATGGTCGACGCCGATGTGCCACTGCGCGAGGTCGCCGACCTGCTCGGCCACAAGGACCTGGAGATGGTCGTCAAGCGCTACCGCCACCGCACAGATGGAGTCGTCAAGTCCCACGTCGAAGTGCTGGGTGCCCTGACGGCGCAGTAGCGCGGAGGTCAAGACCCGGCCTGGCGGGGCGAGCACCCGCAGCCGAGCGCATCAGCAGTTCGCTTCGTTGAACGAGTAGATCTCGTTGAGGGCTGCCTGCACGTCGGCAGGGAAGCTCTCGATGAGGTTCGAGTCGGGGTCGCTGGCGTCGATCGCTCCCGACTCGAGGTAGTCGATGAACACGTCGAGCTGCGCGGCGACCTGGGCGGGGGCCAAGGCGCGGAGGACGGTGACGTCGGCGAGCTGCTCTGCCGAGCCGGCATAGGCCTCGGGGCGCTCGCCCTCCATCGCCTGCGCCTGTGCGCAATACGCGGCGGGGGGCGCGACCGAGAGGTCGGCCGCGAGAGCTGCGCAGGCCGCTTCGAGGGTCGGGGTGATCTCGCCGGTCGAGCAGCCCACCCCGGTACCTTCGTCGACCACGACCCACGCTCCGTCGAGGTCGCGCAGCCAGACCCGCTGGTTGTCGCGGCACTCGACGCCGGGGGTCGGGCAACGGCTCTCGTCGAACACGACGACCACCTCGGCGTAGCCGTTGCGGCACGCGTTGGTGTCCACCGACGTCGGATCCCAGTCGGTGTTGTCGGGGTGGAGGGCCCGCACGGCCCCGAGCAGATCGGCGCTCGCGCAGCTGGCGATGGCCGGCGTCGCGACGATCGTTACCGACGGCGCCGTGTCGGTCGCGCCGACCGGTGGCGGTGCGGGCGACACGCTCGGGCCGCCGGGCACCGTGTTGTCAGAGCTGCTCCGAGTCGCGACGAGGCCGATGACCACGATCGCGGCAGCTGCGGCGCCGAGGAGGGCGACCGAGGGCCACGGGCGCCGACGGCGGTGGTCGATACGCCTGACCGTCACCGTGTCGGGACCCGGGCCTTCGGCGGGAACGTCAGCGGTGACACGGTCGTAGTGCGCGACCAACCGGTCTTCGATGGACGGGCTCATGATCCGATCTCCTCTCGCAGTGTCTCGAGGCCGCGCTTCACCAACGAGCGGACGGTGCTGGGCCGACAGCCCAACGCGTCGGCGATCTGCGATTCCGGCAGGTCGAGGTGATAGCGCAGCACCAGGGCGGCTTGTTGACGCCACGGCAGGGCAGCAAGCGCGTCCGAAAGCTCGTCGTGTTGATCGATGACGGGCGCGGGCCGTGGCAGCACCGTCTTGTCGACCACCCGCTGATGTCGGTGCGCTGAGCGACACGCGTTCATCACCGAGGTCCGCAGGTAACCGCCAGGGTTCAGCACCCGGGTCGAAGTCGACTGCAGCGCGACGAAGGCGTCCTGCACGATCTCCTCCGCGACCGGGCTTGATCCGACCAGCACCAGCGCAACCCTGACCAGCGGCGCCCACTCACGCCGATACAGATCGACAAGCGAGCTCTCGTCCACGTCCGCCACCGCCCCCAACCGCATCACACCAAGAACGACTCCTCAGCACCACGATTCGTTGCACGCGAGCCTCGGTGAAAGAAGCACAGCGCGCCCGCAAGAAGCCAGGTGCCGCAGCACCAGCGCGGTGCGCTCATGGTTACAAGGCCCGCCCAGGCCGTCCGGCGAGTGTCGCCAGGTGTCGGCGCGTGCCATCTGAGCTGGGATGACGCGGAGCAGCCGTCGGGGGCGTGTTGTCCCGTGACGGCCCGCGCTGACCCGTTCGTGGGCAATCCGTGGGCACGAACCACGTCGATCGATTCGGCGCTATCGGGCGCCGCATCGGCAAGGTGGTCGGCTTGTTCTCGGACACGAAGACCAGCGGCAGGAGTGGTACGCCGGAGGCGCCCGGGCCAGTCATCAGATGCGGCTGTGCGGGACCTCTCGCGGCCTCACCCGACGTCGCGTCCTTCCCAGTTGCCGAAGGTGCCCTCGCTGGAGACCCATTCCTTTCGGCCGTTGCAAGAGCGTCCCACGACGATCGCTCCAGCCGTCGATGGCGACGGGAACACGTAGTCGCGGGTGAAGCGCCCGACACCGTCTTCGACGACGATGACGCCTTCGGCGAGCAATCGCTCGTGATGCGCCCGGTAGGCCGCGTACGACTTGCGGGTGCTCTCGGAACCTCCGGTGCGGCTCCAGACCGCAACCGCCAGCGAGTTCGCAAGGACTGTGAACTCGCCGTCGATCTGCTGTGCACGCGCGTCGACGCCTGCTCTCGGCTCCTTCAGCGTAAAGATCGGCGACTCAGCCGACGCCGCCGGACTACCGGTCGAGCGTCGCGGGGAGCGGACGCGGATGGCGTTGACGCCGAGCACTGGAAGCACGATCTGCAGTTGCGTCAAGAACTCGTCCATGTCCGAGGCGTCCGCCTCGGGCAGCGCGGGTACCGGCGGCGCCGTGCCGTTCTCCACCGATGATCGGCCCGCCGTTGTGGCGAGGTGAATCAGTCGCGATTCGAGATAACGGCCGTGCGACTTGGTGAGGTTGGCGTCCTTCGACGTGATGACCACGACCCGATCCCAGAACTCCTTGTCGCGCAGGTGGTAGCGCAAGCGGTCAGCGACCACGTCGGCTTCGCCCACGTAGCAGCGGGTCTCCCCGATCGCCTCCTCATCGTCGCCGAGGAGCAGGTAGACGCCGGTGCGCTTCGCCTCGTCGCGACGGAGCAGCGCCCCAACGTCGGATCGCGGTCCCGTGAGCACGTGGCCGGTCCAGTTCGTGATCTCCGCTGTCGTGAGACCGCCTGGGATGCCGTCGACGAGGAACAGCTTGATCTGCTTGCCACTCACGGGCTCGACTCTGCCAGAGCGGTGGCTTGCCACTGCACGCCTCGGTTGCCATCGTCCGGGGCGGATGCCCCCTCCGGCCGGCGATCCGCGGCGGGATTGCATTGCAATGCCCACGTACTATCGGATGTCGCTCAGCCCCATGCGGAGGACGGAGAGGGGTGATCTAAGGGCTCGCCGCGGGATTGATGTCGCGTTTCATGCTGCGGTGAGGGTGTAGTTCCAGTCGCCGTGCCAATCGTGGCGGTGGAGCGGGAGTGCGTCGATCTGGTTGTCGGTGATCTTGACGCCTTTGGCGTACCAGTTCGGGTCGTAGCTGGCTTGGACGCTCAGTCCGGTCTGGGTGGTGGTCGCGGCGATGAGCTCGATGATGGTGCGGATGCTGGTGAGGGGTCGTCCCCGCCAGTTCATCGAGATGAACGAGAACAATCGATGTTCGATCTTGTTCCACTTGCTGGTGCCGGGCGGGTAGTGGCACACGGTGATGTCGAGGCCGGTTTCGGCGGCGAGCTGAGCGAGATGCCATTTCCAGGCCCGAACGCGGTGGCCGTTCGACCCGCCGGCATCGGCGGTGATCGTGAGTGTGGTGGCGTTCGGGAACCGTTGGCGGCCGGTGGTGTCCCACCAGCGGCGGATCGACTCGACCGCGAACTCGGCAGTGTCGGCGACGTCACCGACCGACACCCAGCCCTCGTCGTTGCCGATGTCGTAGACCCCGTACGGGATCGCCTTGGCGAACTCACCCAACGCCGGGTCAGCGAAGTCGTGCACGTTGACCCGCTCGGGGTCGCCCGCCGGCCGCCAGTCCTTGCCCCCGTTGGCGTAGCGGCCGATCAGCTCCTTCT
>CAZMGD010000187.1:0-4689 GCA_964565705.1 uncultured Ilumatobacteraceae bacterium
GTCGAGGCCGGCGAGGAGCTCGACCTCAGCGGAGGTGGCCGAGCTGACTCGGCGGACGAGATCGTCGAGTTCGCTCTCGTCCCACTCTTGGCTGGCGAGGCGGTCGGCGGTCAGAAACAGGGGGAGGCTGAGCCGGTCGCGGGTGGCTTCGTACTCGGCGAGGTTGTCGGTGAGGTCATCGTGGCGGTCGATGCCAGCGATGACGGCGCGGGCCAGGAGCTCGGCGTCGCGGAGGGCATCGGTGAGGCCGTGGGCGACGACAGGATCCTTGAAGTACCCGGCGTCGCCGACCAGCGCCCAGCCGGCTCCGTGGGCGGTGCGTAGGTAGCCGGGCGTGCCCGGCCAGGTGCGGGTGATGGCTGGGGCGGTGGCGCGATCGAGCCGGTCAGCGAGGGTCGGGTCGGCCGCCGCGACGACGGAGCGGACGACGCGGAGCCCGCCGCGCCCAATCCGCTGTGGGCGAGCGGCGGCGAACACGCAGACGAGCCCGTCGCTGGTGGGGATGGCTCCCGTACACGCGTCGGGATGGAAGGTCCACTCGTACCCGTCGACCGCCACGTCGGCCCAGTAGCCGTAGGTGATCGCCGAGTACGAACTGCCACGGTGGCGGATCGTGGCGCCCGCGTGGCGGGCGACGATCGAGCGAACCCCATCGGCGCCGACGACCAACCGGGCGCGCAATTCGGGCTCGGCTCCTGGGGCGTTGGCCCTCACTCCGACGACGCGCCCACGATCCCACAGGAGCCCGGCAACTCGGGCTCGATAGTGGATCTCGGCTCCCGCCTCGCGGGCGGCGTCGGCGAGGACCGGGTCGAGCAGAGTGCGGCGCGGCGCGTACAGCGCGTCGACCCCGTGGGCGGGCTTGATCGCGATCTGGCGGCGTTCGCCGCCGTAGTTGTAGATGGTGCGGCGAACGGGTGGGGTGCCGGCGTTGATGATCCGGTCGAGCACGCCCCAGCGGGCGAGTTGGAGCACGCCGCCGCGCATCAGGGCGTGCGTCGACACGGTGTCGGTGCCGGGCGCCGATCGTTCGAAGACAGCGACGCGCAGGCCGGCGCGGGCGAGCAGCATGGCGGTTGCCGCGCCGGCGGGCCGGGCGCCAACGACGATCACGTCGTAGTCGGGAGTGCTCACAGTCGTCCTCCGATCGGGTCGTGCCGGGCGTCGTAGGCGGTTCCGTGGGCCCGTGCGGCGATGTGGTCGGCGACGTAGGCGGCATCCCGGCCGACGCCGTCGATGAAGTTGGAGTTGCGGTAGTGCTGGAAGCGCTGACCGAGCACGTACGCACCCGGCGCCGGGGTGACACCGCGGTACTGGGTGATCTCGCCGCGTTCGTCGAGGATCGGGAGCTGCAGCCAGGGGTAGTGGCGGCGGTAGCCGGTGGCCCAGACGACGTTGCCGATGCCGACGTCGATCAGATCGGCCGAGTCGGGCTGGGGCACCGTCCGCACGGGTTCGATCGGCTCGGCCGGCAGCACCTCGCCGGCCAGCCCGCACCTGTCGATCGCCCGGTCGATCCGGGCCAGCATGTTCGCCAAACGGGCATCCGCCGCCGCAGTGGTGGCGGCGAGGTCGCGCTCGAAGTACGCACGGGTGCCCTCGGCGCCGGCGAACCGACCGGTCAGCGACACGCCGCGTCGTTGCAGCACGGGGAGATCGAGCGTGGTGTGGTCGGGTCGCCCGACGAGTTGCAGGGCGGGTTCGGTGCGGGCGGCCCACACGTCGTTGACCTGGTCGATGGTGCGGTCCCACACGCCGAGCTGTTCGAGCCACCAGAAGCAGTCCATGCCCCGGTAGCTGCGCGGCATCCGCTGGTGACCGCCGACCGCCAACATCACCGGGCGGCCCGATTGGCGCAGCTCGGCGGCGAGCTGGACGCCGGTCGCCGAGGCACCGACCACCAGCACCCCGCCCGGGCGGAGCTGCCGCGGGTTGCGGTAGCTGGACGGGACGATCTGGTGGATCCGCGGTGACAGCCCGGCGGCGCCGGCGGGGATCGCCGGTCGGTCGCACCAGCCGGTGGCGATCACCACGTTGCCGGCGACGAACCGGCCCGTCGTCGTCGTGACGTTGAAGTGAGCGCCGTCGTGAGACACGTCGGTCACCTCGGCGTCCTCGCGCACGGGCGCGTCGAACGACGCCGCGTAGCAGGCGAGGAACCGTGCGGTCTGCTGGGCCGTCATGAACCCGTCCGGGTCGGCCCCGTCGTATCGGAACCCGGGGAGCCGGGTCATCCAGTTGGGGGTGAGCAGGCGCAGCGAGTCCCACCGCTCGCTGTGCCAGCGTTGGGCCACCCGCCCGCGGTCGAGCACGACGTGCTCGATGCCGCGGGCGGAGAGGCAGTGGCTGACGGCCAACCCGGCCTGACCGGCGCCGATCACGACGGTGTTGGTCGTCTCGCGCATGGTCAGGCGACCGCCACTTCGATGTCGACGGGGACGCCGTTGGTGACGATGTCGTAGACCGCCGAGCGGGCCCGCGACTGCTCGACGACCGAGCGAAGCTTGTCGGCGTCGTCGCCCTCGAGCTCGAAGCGGACCTTGATGCCCTGGTAGCCGTTGCGCACCGAGCCGTCGCTCAGGCCGAGGATGCCGAGCAGGTCGATGTCGCCCTCGACCACCGACGACACGCGGGTCAGGTTGACCTTGCGGGCGGCGGCGATGTTGGCGAGACCGGACGTGAGGCAGGCGGCCAGTGCGTGGAGCACGAACTCGACCGGGGTCGGGCCGTTGTCGGCGCCGACCAGCACGGCGGGGTGGTCGGCGTCGTAGGTGTGCGCCTGGGTGTGCTCCATCTCCTGCATCGCCCCGTAGAACCCGTGGATCTCGGAGCGGTTGTGCGTGCCGCTCACCCAGGTGTTGCGCGCACGGAACTTGAACTTGGCGATCTCGGGGTTGGCCTTGACCGCGTCGAGCGTGGCGAACAGGGTGGCGGTATCGACCCCGTTGCGCACGGGGCTGTCGATGACGTCGGACATGTTGATGACTCCTTCGTATTTCGTGGTTGTGGTTGGGCCCGGCGAGGGCCGGACGCAGCAATCGTCGACGTGCCCGCTTCCTTCCCCCTTCCCACCTGAGGCGCCCGCAGGGAAGGATCGGGGAAGGCCGCCTCGGCACGCTCGCCGTCATGTCCGTATCGACCACTTCAGGGACCTCGCTCGGGCGCGGTGACGCTCTCGCCGATGTCCGCGCCGGAGCGGCCTCGATGGTGCCGTTCGTCGTCGCCTACGCACCGTTCGGCCTGGTGATCGGGACCGTGCTCGGCCAGCACGGCGGCGTTCTGGTCGGGTTGGTCGGGACCTGGGCGATCTTCGGGGGAAGCGCCCACCTCGCGACCGTCCGCTCCGCCGACCGGGCCGGCGTCGCCGTGGCGATCCTCGCCGGGTTGCTCGTCAACGCCCGACTGCTCGTGTACAGCGCCGGACTCGCCCGCCACTGGCGGAACCAGCCGCGCTGGTTCCGGTTCGCCGCCGCCCCGTTCGTGATCGATGCCACCTGGGCGGCGGCCGAGCGGCTCGCGGCCCAGTTCCCCGACATGGCCGCCCAGCGGCGCCGGTTCCTCGCCGCCAGCTTCACCCTGGGCGTCGGGTTCTCGGCCACGGTGGCGGTCGGCCTGCTCGTCGGCGCTCGGATCGCGGCGGCTGACCTGGCGATCGCCGCACCGCTGTGCCTGCTCGCCCTGATCGGACCCGGACTAGGTCAACCCGCTAACCGGCGCGCCGTGATCGTCGCCGCGGCGGTGGCCCTGGCGACCGCGGGCTGGCCGTCGGGGACGGGTCTGCTCCTGGCGACCGTCGCCGGCTGCGCCGCCGGGGCCACGTCGCGCGGAGCGACCCCGTGAACATGTGGATCGCCGTGCTGGGCGTTGGGTTGGGCAGCCTCACCCTCCGCCTCGTGCCGCTGCTCGTGCTGGGACGAGTCCAGCTCAGCGCCCGTACCGAAGACATGATCGGCCGGGCAGGCCTCGCCGCGATCACCGCGCTGATCGTCGTGTCGACCCGCTCGGCCGCCCACGGCCCGACGACACCCGCCGTGCTCGCCGCCGTCGTCGCAGGCGTCGTGTTGGCCACACGCCAGGCGTCGATGCTACGCATCGTGGTCGTCGGCGGCGCCGTCTACGCTGTCGTGCGACTTGGGATCGCGCTGTGGTGATGACCCACACGGGTTCCTTCAGGGGATGAGTGATGTGACGCACGACAGCGAGCGGGCGACGGTCCGCATCGATCTGCTCGGAGGCTTCCGCGTCACCGTGGACGGCCGACGCATCGATACCCGCGCGTGGGGGCGTCGCCACGCAGCGGGACTCGTCAAGCTGCTCGCCTTGGCGCCCAGCCATCGGCTCCATCGCGAGCAGGTGTTGGACGCGCTGTGGCCGCACGAGTCCGTCACCGAGGCTGCCCCGAAGCTGCACAAGGCGGCGCACTATGCGCGCCGGGCGCTCGCTGTCGCCGACGCGGTCGTCGTGCGCGGCGAACAGCTCTGCCTGTGCCAGGACGGACTGGTCGAGGTCGACGCTGAGCGGTTCGAGGAACTCGCCCGCGCTGCGCTCGCCGTCACCGACCGGCGCGCCGCGGTGGCGGCCCTCGACGCGTACGGCGGCGAACTGCTGCCCGAGGACCGCTACGAAGACTGGGCCGAGGAACCGCGCGAGCGGCTGCGTCTGCGCTACCTCGACCTGCTCCGACTCGAC
>CAZMGD010000188.1:0-4593 GCA_964565705.1 uncultured Ilumatobacteraceae bacterium
GGTGGGCCAGCAGCGCGGCGGTCACGACCTCCGGCTGCTCGTCGTTGGCGAGGTGCGCCGCCGACTCGACGACCAGCAGCTCCGCGCCGGGGATGCCGTCGGCGATCCGGGCGAGGTGCTGGGGCGGGGTCGCCGGGTCGTCGGCACCGGCGATGGCGAGCGTCGGCGCGGTGATCGCAGCGAGGTCACCGGTCAGGTCCATCGCCGCGATCGCCTCGCAGCACGACGCGTAGCCCTCGGCGGGGGTCGCCGCGATCATCGCCTCGGCTGCCTGGACGACGTCGGGCCGGGCCGCCCGGTAGTGCTCGGTGTACCAGCGCGCCACGACGGCCGGGGCGACGGCGACCGCGCCCTCGGCCCGCACCAGCAGTGCACGATCGCGCCACGCCTGCGCCGGTGGAAGCAGCGCGGACGTGCACAGCACCGCCATCCGGTCGACTCGGCCGGGGTGGTGGGCGGCGACGTGCATCGCGGTCATCCCGCCCAGCGACAGCCCGACGAGGTGGGCGCGCTCGACGTCGAGGCGGTCGAGCAGGTCGACGAGGTCGTCAGCGAGCGCGGCGATCGAGTACGGGCCGTTCGGCACGGGTGACCCGCCGTGGCCGCGCGTGTCGTAGCGGACGACGCGGAAGTGGCGGGCGAGGTGCGGCACCTGTTGCGCCCACATCGCCATCGTCGACCCGAGCGAGTTCGACAGCACGACCACCGGCGCGCCCTCCGCCCCCTCGAACCGAGCGCTCACCGCGACGCTCACGGCCCGGCCTTCGCGGCGGGTGGTCACGACACCCTCTCGAAGACGGCGGCGAGGCCCTGTCCGCCGCCGATGCACATCGTCTCCAGGCCGTAGTGGGCGTCGCAGCGTTGCATCTCGTGGGCCAGCGTGGCGAGGATCCGGGCGCCGGTCGCCCCGACCGGGTGGCCGAGGGAGATGCCCGAGCCGTTGACGTTGACGCGCGACCGGTCGTCGGTCGGGAGGTCCCACTCGCGCAGGACGGCGATCACCTGGGCGGCGAACGCCTCGTTGAGCTCGATCAGGTCGATGTCGTTCAGGGTCAGGCCGGCACGCTTCAGCGCCTCGGCGGTGGCCGGCACCGGGCCGATGCCCATCTCCGCCGGATCGACGCCGGCGAGCGCCCACGACACGATCCGCAGCATCGGGCGCAGCCCGCGGGCCTCGGCGACGTCGCGGGTGGTCACGACGCACAGCGCGGCGCCGTCGTTCTGGCCGCTCGAGTTACCGGCGGTCACGGTCGACTCCGGGTCGAGCGCGAGCCGCACCGGGCGCAGCCGGGCCAGGCCCTCCATCGACGTGTCCGGACGCGGGTGCTCGTCCGCGGTCACCAGCGTGGGCGCGGCGCCGCGCCTGCCGGGTACCTCGACGCCGACGATCTCGTCGTCGAACCGTCCAGCGGCGACCGCCGCGGCGGTGGCCTGCTGCGAGCCGAACGACAGGAGATCCTGCTCCTCGCGGGAGATGCCGTAGCGGCGGCGCAGGTTCTCGGCGGTCTCGATCATCCCGCCGGGCACCGGATGGTTGCGGCCGCCGGCAGTCACCCGCGCTCGGGCCAGGCGGTCCATCAGCTCGACGCCGTCGCCTTTGACGCCTTGGCGCAGGCCGAGCGCGTAGTGCTCGGCCTGGCTCATCGACTCCACCCCGCCGGCCACGACGAGCTGCGACGCGCCGGTGGACACCTGCATCGCCGCCTGGAGCACGGCCTGGAGGCCCGAGCCGCAGCGACGGTCGATCTGGATGCCGGGCACGCCGATGCCCAGCCCGGCGTCGAGCGCGGCGACGCGGCCGATCGCCGGCGCCTCGCCGGTCGGGGAGCACTGGCCGAGCACGACGTCGTCGACATCGCCCTCGCCGAGCCCGGTCCGCTCGACCAGCGAACGCAGCGCGGACGTGGCGAGGTCGAGCGCGCTCAGGCCGGCGAACACTCCGCCGAACGCGCCGACCGGGGTGCGGATGGGTTCGCAGATCACGACATCGGGCACCCCTCGACCATACGAACGTCGTTCCGGACGGGCAATGACTTACTCGCTCGGGATTGAGAGCCTTGACGTCCTGATTACCGTGGAGTCGTGGAGCTTCGCCACCTGCGATACTTCGTCGCCGTCGCCGAGGAGTGCCACTTCGGGCGTGCCGCGGCCCGCCTGCACATCGCCCAGCCGCCGCTGTCGCAACAGATCCGCCAGCTGGAGGCGGAGCTCGGCACGCAGCTGTTCATCCGTTCCACCCGCAAGGTCGAGCTGACCCCGGCCGGGCAGCGGTACCTGGAACGGGCGCGGCTGATCCTCGTCGAGGTCGACGACGCTGGCGTCGAGGCCCAGCGGATCGCCTCGGGCCAGGTCGGCAAGGTCGCGATCGGGTTCACCGGGTCGGCCACGTACCACCTGCTGCCGCACCTCGCCCGCTCGCTGCGCGCCGACCTGCCCGACCTCGACCTCGAGCTGAAGGGCGAGATGCTGACCCCGTCGCAGGTGACGGCGCTGCTGGAACGTCGCCTCGACCTCGGCCTGCTGCGCCCGCCGGTTCGCAACCCCGACCTGCTGGTGCACGTGCTGCGGCGCGAGCCGCTCGTCGCCGTCGTTCCCGAGTCGCATCCGCTCGCCGCCGCCGACCGGATCCGCCTCGCCGACCTGCGCGACGAGCCGTTCATCACCTACCCGTCCGCGCAGCGCTCGGTGGTCTACGACACGGTGTTCGACGCCTGCCAGCGGGCGGGGTTCGTGCCGTCCAAGGTGCACGAGGTCGCCGAGACCTCGACCCTGGTGTCGCTCGTCGCCGCCGAGCTCGGCGTGGCTCTCGTGCCGGCGTCGGTGCAGCACCTGCACATCACCGGCGCGACCTATCGCCCGCTGGCCGGCACGACCCAGGAGGTCGAGCTGGCCGTGGCCCGCCGGCGCGACGACGACTCGCCGCAGGTGATCCGGGTGCTCGACCGCATCCAGTCCCTGCTCGGCGGCATCCGCTGACCTGGGACAAGACGCCAGACGTCTCAATCCAGCGATTCTTTGTCCTTCACATGACATGAATCCTCTGTGACGGTGGTCGCATGACGCCGTTCATGAGCTCGGTGGAATCCCTCCTCGCCGGCTCGCCTCCCCCCGTCCCGACGCCGGATTGCCCGCCGGCTGCCGGGCGCGGCGTCGCGTCGGTCACCGACTCGCACCTCGCGGTGCGAGCGGTGGCCGAGCAACTCGTCAGCGAGGCCAATGCCGTCCTCGCCGGGCACGGTCGCTCGATCGCCCTCGTCGACGAGGTCGGGCCGGGCGGGCTGGCCTTCACCCTCTCCGAGGGCGGCCGCTCGCTCCGCGTCGACAGCCGAAACGAGCCCCAGATCGGCGCCGCCGCCGTGCCGGCGCTGGTGCTCGACCTGATCGCCGACCCCACCCACCCCGCCCCCGCTCGCCACGACTGAACCAGGAGCACCTGTGCAGTACGAACTCCGATACCAGGTCATCGAACCCAGGCGGCAGACGTATCAGAACGTCATCGACCGCCTCGGCGACCAGCCGGCCAGCCGCTACCTGGAGGCGACGCTCGACGTCGAACCCCGCGAGCACTTCCACTACCGGCCGACGTGGATCCAGGACCGCGAGCTGTACGACGCCCGGTACTCGGCGCTGCGGCTCACCGATCCCTACAGCTTCCTCGACCCGCGGCAGTACTACTACACGCCGTACGTCACCAACCGGGCCGCGCTCCACGACGAGTTCGGCAAGTCGCTGGCGTACCTCGAAGCCCGCGGCCTCCTGGTCCGGCTGCCCGACGCGTGGCAGACCGTGATCGGCTCGGTCGTGCTGCCGCTGCGCCACTTCGAGTCGGGTGCCCAGCTCGTCTCGGTGGCCGGCGCCCGCTTCGCCCACGGCACCTCGATCGAGCAGTGCTGCTCGTTCGCCGCGTTCGACCGCGTCGGCAACGCCCAGATGCTGTCGCGCCTCGGCATCGCCCTCGGCGGTGGTGGCGGCGACGTGCTGGCCGCCGCCAAGCGCGACTGGATGGGCGCCGAGCACCTCCAGCCGCTGCGCCGCCTGATCGAGGAGATCATGGTCGTCGACGACTGGGCCGAAGGCGTGCTCGCGGTCGATCTCGTCGACCGCCTCGTCTACCCGTGGCTGTACGCCGAGCTGGACGAGGCGGCGCTGCTCGGCGGCGCGGGCGCCTACAGCCTCGTCGCCCAGCACCTCAACGGCTGGTACCAGGACCAGCGGCGCTGGCTGGACGCGCTCGTCGCGGCGTGGAACGCCGACGAGCAGCACGGCGCATCCAACGCCGAGGCGCTCGCCGGCATCGAAGCCCGCTGGGGCAGCCGGGCGTCCGACGCCGTCGGCGCGCTCCGAACCGTCGTCGACCAGCAGATCGGGGTTCCGTCATGAGCGAGGCCACGCTCCGCCCCGTCGGCATCGACATCCAGGAGTCCGAGGAGAACCGGGCGTTGATCGACGCGATCCGACGCGACAACCCCGAGCTGACCGTCCGCCACCTGCCCGGCCTGGTCAAGCTCCAGGCTGCCGGCCAGATCGTCATCAACCGCGAGACCGTCGAGTCCGAGCTCGGCCGGGAGTGGGAGACCGGCGAGTTCCAGCTCG
>CAZMGD010000189.1:0-4359 GCA_964565705.1 uncultured Ilumatobacteraceae bacterium
GCCAGCACCGGCGTCGGGAGCGGCCGCGGCAGCAACATCGCCCGCACGCCTGCGGCCGCTGCCACCCGGGCGGTGTCGAGCGCGAACGCATCGCTCTTGTGGCGGGCGTCGTAACCGATCACGATGCCCCTGGTCGCCGCGTCGGGCACCTCCCGCAGCAGGTAGGCGATCAGCCCGGCGGCGGCCTGGCGCACCACCAGGCGGTTCATCCGCAGTGGCCCCGCGCCGATCGCGGCGCGCAGCCCGGCCGTGCCGAACTGCAGCCTCCCCCCGAACCTGCTGGCCAGCTCGGCCGGATCGTCGAGCAGGGCCCGCAGCTCGGCCCGGCAGTCCTCGTCCGGCTCGGCCGCCAACCACGCCCGCGCCGTCGTCTCCACATCCGCGTTCATCGTCGTGCAGTCTGCCCGAACGGGCAGAAGCGCTGGACCCTCTGGGCCCCTCCGGCACCCGTCTGCGCGGCACCCCTCTGTGAACGCGCGCACCATGTAGCCCGCGACGAAAGGGCGATGTCCGATGACCATCAACTTCATTCCCAACGACCCGCTCGTGACCGACCCTCCGATGCGCCGGGTCGTTGCCCGGCCGGATCGGCCCGCCACCAAGGCCGGGTTCGCCGTCCAGGGCACCGAGCCCGAAGGCCTGTACGAGGTCGGCACCGCCGGCTTCGTCCGGTGGCAGGCACGCCAGGGCGCGATCCTCGGGATGGAGGCGTGGGAGAAGGCGCTCGGAACGCCGCTCACCACCTGGGCAGCCGAGGTGCCGGATCCGAAGCGCCTCGCGCTCGTGCCCGACGGGGGCGACGATCTGAACGCTTACTACGACCGGGTCAGCGTGTCGTTCTTCCATCACGACATCGGCGCGTCGGTCGCGTACTCCGGCGCGAGCACCGACGTGGTGGCCCACGAGGTCGGCCACGCGATCCTCGACGCGCTCCGGCCCGATCTGTGGGACACGAACTACCTCGAGGTCGGCGGGTTCCACGAGGCCTTCGGCGACGTGACCGCGATCGTGACAGCGCTCAACGACCGCAAGACCCGCCTCGCCCTGCTGGCAGCGAGCCCGACGCTCGGCACCGCGAACTCCGTCGAGGCCACGGCCGAGGATCTGTCGAACGCGATCCGCCTCGTGCTCGGCCCACAGCATTCGGCCTCGAAGCCACGGCGGGCGCTCAACACGTTCCAGTGGCAGCTGCCCTCGACGATGCCTGCCGACGGCGGGCCCGACGTGATGATCGCCGAGGTGCACAGCATCGCCCGCATCATCACCGGCTGCTTCTGGGACGTGCTGCGGGCGATCTTCGCCGCCGGGACGTCGACGACCGAGGCCGCGCTGTGGAAGGCCACCCGCACTGCGGCACAGCTGTTCTACGCCGGGGCCGCGGCGGCGCCCGAGGTGCCGCGCTTCTACCGCGCGGTCGGCCGGGCGATGGTGCTCGCCGACGCCGACCAGTTCGGTGGCGCCCATCGCGACCTGATCGGTGCCGCGTTCGCCGGTCACGGCTTGCCGCTCGGCTCGAACGCGATGCTCGCCGCCGAGATGGAGCTGGCCGGCCCGGCGCCCAGGACCGGCGACGGTTCGATGCTCGCAGCCGCGACCAGCAAGCACCTGCGCAGCATGTTGCGGGTGCCGACCGGGGTGCGGATGACGGTCGCTCCCGCCGCGGTCGACCCATCGGCGGCCGCTGTCCGATACCGGTTACCGGTCGACCTGGGCGACGTCGACCCGCGGTTGCAGGGCGTCTCGGCGATGGCCGACGTGCACACCCTCGTCGGCGCCTCCGGCGGCCGCGCCGCGCTGCTCGGCGCCGCCCCGCTGGTCGAGGAGAACGCCAACGCCGTGCGGACGTTCGTGTCGTCGCTGGTGACCCACGGCCAGCTGGCGATGCCGAGCGCACCGCGCTCGCGCGGCGGGCGCCGAGCCGCTCTCGTTGCCGCTGGCCCCACCGACGACGAGGGGCGCCCCACCCACGTCGTCGCCGGTTCGGGCAAGAACCGGGTGGTACAGCGCGTGGCGTTCGCCTGCCGCTGCTGCGCCGGCGGCTGAACCGGACGGATCAGAACGCCGAGAACCGCTTGCGGGTCGCTCGCGGCTCGCCCTCGTCGTCGAGCTCGAGGGTGTGGGTGGCGCCTGGCGGGAGAGCTCCGCCGGGCGGAGCCGCCTGACCGGACGCGACGAGGGAGTGGAGGAACGCGTCGCCGTCGTCCACCACGACCCGGCCCGTCGCGTCGAAGCGAACGGCGATGGGCACCTCGGCGCCCGGGCCCTTGCGCACGGCGGCCGTCACCTTCGCCGCCGTCGCCGACTGCACCGCAACCAGACGCAGGCCGCGCGCTGCCAGCCACGGCCCCAGCACGGCGGCCGCATCGACGGTGCTGGCGCGCGCGACCAGGCGCCGAATCAGGAACGGCGCGTCGAGCCAGTCGGTGAAGTCGGTGCCGAACTGCAGCGCCTTCATCCCGAGACGCTTGCACGCGGCGACGTGGGCCGCATCCTCGGTGATCGAGAGGCAGTCGGCGATCCGGGCCGGCGTGCCGAGACGGGTGAGCGCCAGCTCGTACACGGCCCGGTCGGGCTTGTTCACTCCCGCCTGCGTCGAGAGCGTCACGTGCCGATCGACCGGCCGGAAGAACCGTCGCAGGCCGAAGCCGTCGAGCAGGGCGAGGTAGTCGCGAACGATCCGATCCACATCTGCACGGCTGGCACCCACTGGCGCCATCGTGAAGTCCGACACCAGCGCCAGCTGCAAGGGCTCGCCGTCGGCGGTCTCGAACTTCGACAGTGCGGAGAGGGCATCGACCACGCCGGGCAACGGCGCGCCGGCATTGGCGTCGACGAGCGTGCCCCCGAGATCCAACAGCAGCACTCGGATCACGGCGTGGACGGTAACACCGCCGGTGCTGCGCTCAGACGAGCGTGCGCAGGTCGACGAGCGGGCGGGGGCCCATGTGGCCGATCACCTCGGCCGCCGCGAGCGAGCCCAGCCGCCCGCACTCGGTCAGCGACTTGCCGTGCGTGTACCCGTAGAGGAAGCCGGCGGCGTACAGGTCGCCGGCCCCGGTGGTGTCCAGCACCTGCTCCACCGGTTCCACGGTCACGCGCACGATGCCGTCCCCGGTGGCGATCACGGAGCCGTCGGCGCCGCAGGTGATCACCGCCATGTCGAGGTCGCCACGCACGCGATCGAGCGCGTCGTCGAAGTCGTCGGTGTCGTACAGCGAGCACAGCTCGTGCTCGTTGCCGAACAGGATGTCGACCCGCTCGGCGACGAGCTGGCGGAAGTCGTCGTGGTGGCGCTCGACGCAGAACGTGTCGCTGAGCGTCAGCGACACCTTCCGTCCGTTGCGGTGGGCGACGTCGGCCGCCAACCAGAACGCCTCCTTGGCGTCGGGCCGATCGAACAGGTAGCCCTCCATGTACAGCACCTGGCCGTCGGCGACGGTGTCCTGGTCGATGTCGTCGGGGTGCAGCAGCGACGACATGCCGAGATACGTGTTCATCGTGCGCTGGGCGTCGGGCGTGACGACGATGATGCACCGGCCGGTGGCCATGTGCTCGCCGGTGTGGCGGGCGCCGGGGCGGAACTGCACTCCGACCGCTCGGAGGTCGTGGCCGAACACGCGGCCGAGGTCGTCGTCGGCGACCTTGCCGACGTACGCGGCGCGGCCGCCGAAGCTGGCGATGCCGGTCATCGTGTTCGCAGCCGAGCCACCGCTCATCTCGACCGCCGATCCCAGAGCCGCGTACAGACCCACGGCCCGCTCGGTCTCGATCAGCATCATCGAGCCCTTGACCAGCGCTTCCCGGTCGAGGAAGGCGTCGTCGGCCTGAGCGATGATGTCGACGAGGGCGTTCCCGATGCCGACGACGTCGTAGCGGGCGCCGCGGTGCGGTGCTGACACGGCGGGCCACCCTATCGGCCGGCCCCCAGTACGCTCGCCGGCGTGAGTGCCCCCACCTACGACCCGTTCCGCCTGCCGCGCAGCGTCCTGCCGAGCCGCTACGACCTGGTGCTCGAGCCCGATCTGACCACCGCCACCTTCACCGGCGAGGTCACGGTCGCGCTCGATGTCGTCGAGGCGGTCAGCGAGCTGGTGCTCAACGCCAAGGAGCTCGACGTCCAGTCGGCGACGATCGACGGTGTCGAGGCCGCGTTCCGTCTCGAGCCCGACACGGAGCGGCTCGTCGTCGTGCCGGCGGCGCCGCTGCAGCCAGGGGCGGCGACCCTCTACGTCACCTTCAACGGCACGATCAACGACAAGCTGCGCGGCTTCTACCGCAGCACCTACCGCGACGACGACGGGGTGGAGCACGTCATCGCCACGACCCAGATGCAGCCCACGGACTGCCGCCGGGCGTTCC
>CAZMGD010000190.1:0-4338 GCA_964565705.1 uncultured Ilumatobacteraceae bacterium
GTAGAGGATGCGCTCGGTCGTCGTCGTCTTGCCGGCATCGATGTGGGCCATGATGCCGATGTTGCGGTAGCGCTCGAGGGGGTACTCACGCTTGGCCATCGCTGGGGTCACTTCCGTATCGAGAGACTTGGGGTCGTCACGGCCCGAAAGCACAGCGTGTGCAGGCGGAAGGGCGCGAAACGCGACTTGCAACGATAGCGGCCGGCGGAACCAAAACATGCGGCCCGACGTCGTGGTCAGGCGAGCGCGACCGCCACGAGCTGCGGTCCGAGCCATTCCGTCGCGACCTGCGTCGCCGCATCGGGCGTGAAGTGGATGCCGTCCGGCCGCAGGTCGTGGTCGTCGGCGAGTCCAGACGATTCCATCCAGAGTCGGAGATCGACGACGCGGGCATGCGCTGGATCGCTCGCACTGAGCCGTGCGGTGACCGCATCCACGACGGCGTGGCCTTCCGCGTCGGCGTACACGCCGTCGGTGTCTTTCCACCACGGGTCGATCTGCGGCGGACGGATCCACGCGACCTTGGCCGCGGGCGCGGCGGCGACGACCATCTGCGTGAGAGTCGTGTAGTCGTGCTCGATGCGCGCCTGGTAGCGGCCGTCGGTCGGGCGAAGCGGGCCCTCGGCCGGATCCCACTCGCGAGTCTCGCTGTCGCGGGCGGCAACGACGACGGCGACGACGTCGGGCTGCAACTTGGCGACGGTGGGCGCCAGCTGCCGGTCGAGCAGATCGGCGCACGTGGCCAGGTACTCGTCGCCGGGTGCGTCGCCGAGGATGCGACCACCGCGCACCATCCCGCAACGCGGCGTGGCGAGCACGCTGACCTGCGCTGTCGACGGGTTGGCCGCCGCCCAGGTGGCGAGACCGCCGCCGGTGGCGATCGCCGTCGAGTCGCCGATGACGAGGATCCGCACGGGGCGCGACACGGGCGCAGCCGTCGTCGGCGGCGCCGTCGCGGTCTTCGGGCTGGGCACAGCGGCGGTCGCCGTCGAGTCAGGGATGGTCGTGACGGCGGCGGTGACCGGCTCGAGCGGTGCCAGCGATCCGACGGGCGTGATGGCGGCTGCAGCGGTGTCGGGCTGGTGCGTCCAGTAGTCGTCGGCGCCGGCGGGCACCGCCGTGAACGAGATGAGCCCGATGAGCATGGCCGCGGTGCCGACCAGCAGCGTGCGCGCCGGCGGCCACGTGGCCCGCCGGACGGGTTGCTCCAGCAGCGCATAGGACGCGAGCGTGATCACGGTCGTCACCGCGAGGCGCAGCGCGAGCAGCGCGTACCCGTGGAGATCCGTGCGCGCCTCGTCGAGCACGACGTAGACGGGCCAGTGGAACAGATACAGCCCGTAGCTGACGGCGCCGATCGAGACGAGCGGCCGCCACGACAGGACGCGACCGGTCGGCGACGGCCGCCGAAGAGCCAAGAGGACCGTGGCGCTGATCAGACCGACGATCACAAGGCCGCCCTCGTACGCGAATCCGTGGTCGGACGGCAACGTCGCCGACAACGCGACGAGCACGGCGAGGCCGAGCGGGGCGAGCCAGGTCGGCACCCGCTGCAGGTGGCCGGCGCGGTACAGCGCGGCGGCAGCACCGCCGACCAGGATCTCCGCGGCTCGGGCGGGGGTGGCCCAGTACGCGGCGTCAGGACCCCAGATCCACGCGATCAGCGGCGCCGCGGCGCAGGTCGCGACCGCGGCACCGACGACGAAGCGGGTGGGTGCATCACGCCGGCGGCGCTGGAGGCGGATCGCGACGAGGAGTGCGAGCGGCCACAGCCAGTAGAACTGCTCCTCGATCGCCAGCGACCAGTAGTGGTCGAGCGGTGAGTGGACCCCCGCCTGCTGGCCGATCAGGTCGCCGTAGCTGTTGCCGGAGCCGAGCTGTACCCAGTTGTAGATCTGGGCGAGAGCGGCGACGAGGTCGCGGCGGAGATGGGCGACGCCGAGGAACAAGTCGGCACGGGCCGCGAGCACGACGCCGACGAGGCAGAGCAGGCTGGCGGGCAGCAGGCGACGAGCCCGGCGGGCGTAGAACGCCCCGACGCGGATCGTGCCGGTGCGGTCGAGCTCGTCGAGCAGCAGCCGCGTGATGAGGAACCCGGACAGGGTGAAGAACAGCGAGACGCCCAGGTAGCCGCCCGACATCCACGGCATGCCGCCGTGGAAGAGCATCACGAGGACGACCGCGAGCGCGCGCAGCCCGTCGAGCGCTGGTTCGCGCTGCGCCTGCGTCGCCCCGTTCGCGCCCTGGCTCATGCTCGGCTGTCTAGCCGGTGGCGGTGATCACCAGCGGTAGTGGGCGAAGGCGCGGTTGCTCTCGGCCATCTTCTGCATGTCGTCGCGACGCTTGATCGACGCGCCGAGGCCGTTGGCGGCGTCGAGCAGCTCGTTGGCGAGGCACTGCGCCATCGTCTTTTCGCGGCGCTTGCGGGAGAAGTCGACGGTCCAGCGGATGGCGAGGGTGGAGGCCCGGCGCGGCTTCACCTCGACCGGCACCTGGTAGGTCGCACCGCCGACGCGGCGGCTCTTGACCTCGAGCGGCGGCTTGACGTTGTCGATCGCCCGCTTGAGCGTGGCGATCGGCTCGGCGCCGGTCTTCTCCTCGATCATCTCGAGTGCGTCGTACACGATCTTCTCGGCGACGCTGCGCTTGCCGCTCAGCATCACCTTGTTGATGAGCTGGGTGACGAGCAGGCTGCGGTAGATCGGGTCCGGGTTGAGCTCGCGGCGCTGGGCGGGTCCCTTACGAGGCATTGCAGTTCGTCCTTACTTCGCCCGCTTGGCGCCGTACCGGCTGCGAGCCTGCTTGCGGTTCTTCACGCCAGCGGCGTCGAGCGCCCCGCGGATGATCTTGTAGCGCACGCCCGGCAGGTCGCGGACGCGACCGCCGCGGACCAGCACGATGGAGTGCTCCTGGAGGTTGTGACCCTCGCCAGGGATGTAGGCAGTGATCTCGACGCCGCTGCTGAGGCGCACGCGGGCGACCTTGCGCAAGGCGGAGTTCGGCTTCTTCGGCGTGTTCGTGTACACGCGAGTGCATACGCCGCGGCGCTGCGGAGCGCCCTTCAGCGCCGGCGTCTTCGTCTTCGTCGTCTTGCTGCTGCGGCCCTGACGGACCAGCTGCTGAATCGTGGGCACGCGAACCTCTTCTGGCGCTGTGGCTGGCCTGCCCGCCGGACCCTCCGGGCGCAGGACCCTGCAATGCTAGGGGTCCACCGCCGAGGCTCACAACCCTGGTAGTGCCATCAGCCGGTCTCCCGGTCGTCGATGGGCACCACCTCGGCGGCGGGACGCAGCAGCGGGTCGGTGGCGAGGCCCTTGGTGCGGCGCAGATCGTCGATCTGGTCGAGCGGTCGCTCGAGCTGGCGGCGGCGGACACCGGCGAGCTCGTCGTAGGTGCGCTGGGCGGTGGCGAGGCGCTCACCGAGCTTGTCGAGGTGCGTGCCGAAGCGCTGCCACTGCTCGTGGAACGCTCCGAACAGGCGCAGGACCTCGTCGCTGGTCTGCTCGGTGACGAAGCTGTCGTAGGCCTGGCGGATCACGGTCAGCAGCGAGAACAGGGTGAGCGGCGAGCAGAGCACGACCTCGCAGCGCAGCGCTTCTTCGACCAGGCCAGGGTCATGCTCGTGGATGAACTGGAAGATCGACTCGTTGGGGATGAACAGCAGCACCGGTTGCAGCGCATGGTGGTCGCTGGCGGTGTAGCGGCGGGCGGCGAGCTCGCGGACCTTGGCCCGGACGTCGCGCAGGAACCGGGTGCGCTCGGCGTCGGCGTCGGTGACCGAGGTGGCCTGGAGGTGGCGCACGTAGGCGTCGAGCGGGAACTTCACGTCGAGGTACAGCACGTGGCCCTTGGGCAGGAGGAACGTCACGTCGGGGATGCCCCTGCCACCCTCGACCGAGCGCTGCTTGCGGTAGTTGACGTGCTCGCGCATGCCGGCGAGGCGCAACACGTCGTCGGCCATGCGCTCGCCCCACTGACCGCGCGCCTTGGGGCTCGCCAGCACGTTGCGCAGGTCGGCCGTCGTCTCGTGCAGCTCGCGGGTGCGCTGGGCGGTGGCGGCGAGTTGGGCGCTGACCGACCCGAGGCTCTCGGCGTTGGCCTGGCGCAACGCATCGACGAGGTCGCCCACCCGCTGCAGCTCGAACTGCAGCTCGTGGTCGGTGTGATCCTGCGCGCGGGCCGCGTCGAGGTGCCAGCGCCAGAGCGCGGCGAGAGCAAGCGCTCCGACGATGAAGCCGATGAGGAGTCCGGTGACCATGCCCGACACCCTCGCGAAAGGGTGTCATGGAGTTCCCCGCACCCACCGTGGTGATCGGGGAGAACGAAGAAGCGGCCCCG
>CAZMGD010000191.1:0-4211 GCA_964565705.1 uncultured Ilumatobacteraceae bacterium
CGACGGTGGCCACCCCGTTGACGTAGACCCGCACGACTCCGGTCGATCCGGCGGTCAGCCGCGGCGCACCACTCGGCAGGTCGCGCACGAGCGTGGCGGGCTCCGAGCCGACCGTCGCCGGATCGAACACGACGAGGTCGGCGATCGCTCCCTCGGCGATGATGCCCCGGTCGCGCAGGCCGAGCAGCTCGGCGGGGCGCTGGGTCATCGCCTGCACGGCCCACTCCAGCGACACGAGCCGGCGGCCGCGCAGGGTGTCGGCGAGGAACTGCGTCGGGTACGAGCCACCGCACATCCGGTCGAGGTGGGCGCCGGCGTCGCTGCCGCCGAGGTACACGTCGGGGTCGGTCCACAGCTCCTGGCGCATCGACCAGTGCACGTCGTCGTCGTCGGGCGCGCCCGGCCACAGCACCGTGCGCAGGTCGTCGGCGATGACGATGTCGACGAGCGTGTCGAACGGATCGTCGTCTCCGCGCTCGGCGGCGATGTCGCGCACGGCCCGCCCGCTCAGCCCGCGGTTGGCGTCGCTGTAGGTGTCCCCGATCACGTAGCCGCCGAAGTCGGCGAGGCGGCGGAACGAGCCTGCCTCCGGGCTGTTCGCGCTCGCCACCATCGACCGCCGTGTCGCGACGTCGCCGAGCCGCTCGATCCGCTCGGGCACCGGCGCGTTCATGATCGGTCCCCACCCGGGCATCAGGTTCAGTGCGCAGTAGGTCAGGAAGCTCATGTTCATCGGCACGATCACGGGCATCGTCAGCGCGACCACGCGGCCGCCGATCTCCCGGGCGCGCCGCGACGCCGCCAGCTGGCGGTCGATCCGGTCGGGGTCGGCAGCGTCGACCACGAGCAGGTTCCAGTTCAGCGGCCGGTCGGCGCGCGCCGACATCGACGACACGAGCTCGACCTCATGATCGTCGAACCCGTTGCTGGCCCCGTCGAAGATGCCCTCCAGGGTCGTGCCTGGCCAGCGTCCGACCTCCTCGCACAGGGCGAGGATCTCGGCGTCGTCTGCGCCGCGCGCCGGCACCGGGTCGCCGTTGCCGTCGCTGTGCATGTGCGACACGTCGGTCGACAAGCCGAGCGCGCCTTGGCCGATCGCCTCGCCGAGCACTGCCCGCAACCGGGCCACCTCATCGGCAGAGGCGGCGCGGCGGTTGGCCTCGGCTCCGAGCACGAACCGGCGCAGCGCGCTGTGGCCGAGCATGAAGCCGGCGTTCACGCCGAGGTTGCCGTCCAGCGCGGCGACGTACTCCCCGAAGCTGTGCCACGTCCAGGCGACGCCATCCTCCAGGGCTCTCAGCGGCATGCCCTCGACCTTGGCGAGCATTCGACGCGTGTAGTCGGCGTCGCCGTCGTGGAGGGGGGCCAGCCCGAAGCTGCAGTTGCCGCCGATCACGGTCGTGACGCCGTGCACGTTCGACGGCGTCGCCAGCGGGTCCCAGAACAGCTGGGCGTCGTAGTGGGTGTGCACGTCGACGAACCCTGGGCACAGGACGAGCCCCGTCGCGTCGAACGTCTCGGTCGCGTCGGCAGTCAGCGTGCCGGCCGGGACGATCGACGCGATCCGTCCGTCGCGCACGCCGACGTCGCCCTGGTACGCGGATGCCCCCGTGCCGTCGACGATCGTCGCACCGAGCACCCGCAGATCGAACTGCTCTCCCATGGGGCGAACCTAAACCTTCGCCGCGCTGCTGGGCGGATCGGGCCCGACAGCCCGCGCCGGTTCCTGAGTAGGCTCGCCGGATGGGGGACGACGAGGCGCGGGCGCTGGTCACGCGGTGGTGGCAGGGAATCTGGGGAGACGGCGACCTGTCGATCGTCGACGAGATCTGCGCCGAGCCATACCTGCGCCACACCGGCATGGGCTCCGAGTCGCTGACGCACAAGGAGCACAAGGAGCGCCTGCGCCACACCCGCCAGGTGATGCGCGGCGCGGTGACGACGATCGACGATCAGGTCGTGTCCGGCGACAAGGTCTGGACCCGGGCGACGAGCCGCGGGGTCAACCTGACGAGCGTCGAGCATGCCGTGATCACGTGGATCGTGATCCACCGCATCGAAGACGGCAGGATCGCCGAAACGTGGGCGTCGACGCTCCCCGGCGTCGAATGGAAGGACTTGGGTCAGCCGAGCTCGCGAGCGAGCTCGAGCTCGCGGTAGGTGCGCCGCCGGACGGCGAACGCGGTCATCATCGTCAGCACGCCACCGCCCATGATGACCAGCGTCGCCCGGAGGGAGATCGCGTCGGCCAGCGCGCCGAGCGGCAGGGCGGCGATGCCGAACCCGCTGAACCCGAGCATCACGATCGACTGGATCCGGCCGTGGTACTCGAACGCGCTGAGGTTGAGCAGCAGCGAGTTGCTCGTCGTCTGGAACAGCAGGCTCATCCCGCCGGTGCAGGCGAGCACGAGCGCCCCGACCAGGAACGTGGGCGACAACCCGAGCGCCACCAGGCAGGCACCGAACGCGAACCCCGACCAGGTGACGTACGTCCACGGGTCGTAGCGGTCGGACCATCGAGCCACGACGAGCCCGGCGACGACGGCACCTGCCGCCGACGTCGCGGAGAGCACGCCGTAGCCGGCCGAGCCCCGGTCGAAGATGCCGTCGGCGACCGAGGGCAGGAACGCCATGTACGGGTAGCCGATCATGACGACCGACAGCGAGCAGGCCACGAGGATGACGAGGTCCGGCCGCCTGGCGACGTAGTGCATCCCGTCGCGCATCTCGCGCAACGGCGACTGTCGATCGGCGGACGACCCGCGCCGGCCGGCCGGCAGCATGGCGGTCAACACGGTGGCGACCAGCGTCAGCACGCCGCTGGCGAGGAACACGATCTGAAGCCCCGACGCGCTGGCAGCGATCGTGATCCCGGCGAGGGTCGGCCCGATGACCCGCATGCTCTCGGACCCCATCTGGCTGAGGATGATCGCGTTCGAGAGCCGGTCGGGCCCGACGATGTCCGTGGTGTAGGCCATCCGGGCCGGGCCGAACAGGGCGAACGCCACCGCCTGCACCGAACTCGCACCGAGCAGCATCCAGTACTCGACCACGTCGAACAGGACGGCGAAGCCGATCCACAGCGATGACGCGCTGAGCAGCAGCAGGGCGACGACGAGCACCAAGCGCTTGGGGAAGCGGTCGGCCGCCACGCCCCCGAACGGCGTCGAGATGAGCATCGCCACGCCGAACGCGAGCAGCACACCACCGAGGCCGGCGTTCGTGCCCGTGAGGTCGCGGGCCAGCCAGCCACGGGCGATCGCCTGCCCGGTGACCGACAAGAAGGCGACCAGACCGGCCAGCCAGAGGCGGCGGAACGCGAGGACGTGCAGCGCGGCGAACGTGGAGTCCGACGTGTCGGCAGTCGCGTCGGATGGTGGCACCCGACCTTGCTAGCAGCGAGCGAGCGCTCGCTGGGACATCAGCTCATTCGACGACGGTGTCGAGCGCGCACAGCCCGGTGGGCGTCGGGTGCACCCCGACGATCCGCAGACCGGCTCGGGCGACGTCGATCCGGGCGCCCACCGGACTGGACGACAGTGATGCGGCCCCGCGCTGCGCCGTGGAGCCCTGCTCGACCAGCGTGCCGGACAGGTGTGGCCATCGTTCGAGCAGGACCGCGAGCAGCCTGCCGTCGCCACCGCCGAGGTCGCGGTCGAAGCTGGCACCGACATCGCCCCGGCGTTCGAGCACTGTCCAGAAGTCGTCGCCGACGACGCTCGGATGGCCGGCGACGCCGTCGCGGACGGCGACGAGCAGCCCGGCGAGCGCGGCATCGAGGTCCGTCTCGGCGGCCGATCGGGCCAGCCGGTCCCGCCATCCGTACCCGTGGTCGCTGCGCAACAGGTCGCCGGTCGGGCTGAGCCGATAGCCGTCGTCGCCCTGGAGCAGCACCTCGACATGCACGAGGTAGTCGAGCAGCGCGCGCATGCCGCCCGGATCGGCGCCGGTCGCAGCCGCGACGTCGTCAGCCGTCGCCGCGCCGTCGTCGATCGCGTCGGCGACGTCGAGTGTGGCGGCGACCCGCAGCGCCCACGGCGTGACGAGGTCCGCCTGCTGACGCGGCACCGCGCTGGCGGATGCCGCGTCACGGGTCTGGGTGCGACGCCAGTAGTGGGTGATGGAGGTGTCGCGCCTGGCAACGCCCTCGGTGCGGCAGGCCGCGCGCACACGACGGGCCAGATCGAACTCGCCTGCCGCCCACACGTACG
>CAZMGD010000192.1:0-4177 GCA_964565705.1 uncultured Ilumatobacteraceae bacterium
GGCTCGATGTGGCGGGTGAAGGCGTCGAGCGCCTCGTAGTAGTGGTTGTCGGCGTCGAAGGCCTGGAAGTCGACGGCGTTGGGCATGGTGGTCCCCCAGATGGCTCGGGTTGGTCAGCGTTGGAAGATCAGGTCGGCGGCGTCGTCGACGGCCTGGTAGCAGGCGCTGATCGGCTGGTGGCCGAGGCGCCAGTTGCGGAGGTTGACGTCGAGCACGGCGCCCATGACGGCCACGACCGTACGGCGCTTGGCCTCGGGCACCCGGCTGAGCACCGAGTCGAACGCGATCCGCTGCCGCTCGGCGAACACCTGGAACGCCTGCGACGCGTGCGGTTCGCTCACGTTCTGCAGTGCGAGCAGCACGCCGTAGATGGTCGGCCGGCGTTCGAACGCGCGCACCGCCCGCCGGTACAGCGCCTTCACCCTGTCGACTGTGGGCCCGTCGCTCGGCGCGCTGAGGTCATCGCCGAACCCGTCCGCCCAGGCGACGAGCGCCTCGGCGAAGAGGTGGTCCTTGGACACGAAGTAGCGGTACAGGGTGCCGAGGGCGACGTCGGCGGCCTCGGCGACGTCTTTGACCTGGATCCGCTCGTACTCGGCCTCGGACATCATCGCCACGGCGGCGTGCACGATCCGGTCGCGGCGCGCCCGCTGCGCCGCACGCAGATCGGCCGCCGCAGGGGGCGCCGGGCGGCTGGCAGGGGTCGCGGCGGTGAGGTTCACGGCTGGAGCTTCAGCACCTTGGCCGCGTTCGCGCGGAGGAACTTCGGCCACACGTCGTCCTTGAACCCCACGTGTTGCATGTCGGTCATGATCCGCTCCAGCGACAGGCCCATCGGGAAGTACCCGGCGTAGATCACCTTGTCCGCACCGCGCGTGTTCGCGTAGTCGACGATCGCCTTCGGGTAGTGCTTCGGAGCGAACGCGCTCGTCGAGTAGTACAGGTTCGGCCACTTCAACATCAGCTTCACCGCCAGGTCCTGCCACGGCTCGCACCCGTGACGGGTCACGAACGTCAGCTCCGGGAAGTCGTACATCACCTCATCGATCAGCTCCACCCTCTGTGGTGCCATGCGCAGCCGCGGGCCCGGCACGCCGGCGCAACAGAACACCGCGATGCCCAGTTCCGAGCACTTGGCGTAGATCGGGTACATCAGCTTGTCGTTGATCGCGACCTGCGGGAACGTGCCCGCGGGGAAGAGCGTCACGGCGCGGATGTCCAAGGTCTCGGCGTAGCGCTGGATGTCGCGGATCGTGTCCATCCCCTTGTTCGGGTCAGCGCTGTACGAGCCGACGAAGCGGTCGGGGTGGCGCTTCAGCGCCTCCACGCCCGTGCCGGCCTCGTCGCCGACCCCGATCATGCCGATCTCCACGCTCCAGCGGTCCATCTCGGCGAGCGTCGTCTCGATCGGGTCATCGCTGTCGCGGAGCTGCTTCTCGGGCACGTCCTTGAACATGTACTCGGCGGGGAACTCGAACTCGTCCTTCGATTGGCGGTCCTTGGTCTGCTTGGTGATGAACGCGTACGTCGCCTTCATGTCGCCGTGGGGGAAGCCGATCATCGTGTCGATGATGCCGATGCCCTGCGGAACTGCCATGTGAGAACCCTCCTGCGATCTGGAGTGAGAGTCTAGTTCTGGCCGCGGTCGCGCCGACCACTTCGGTGCCCGGGCAGACTGGCGGCGTGGTGGACCTGACCGTCGTCGCGATCCCGGGCTTCTTCGGGACGATGGAGCTGGAGCGGCGGTACCTGTCGCGACGCGACGGAGACGGCCCGTCGGCGGTCACCTACACCAAGGCCGACACCGCGGCGTCACTGTCGATGGGGGTGCTCAGCCTCGCCGTGCCCCTGGCCACCGTTCCGCTCGCCCGACGGCTCGCACCGCAGCGCACGCGACTCGGAAAGGCGCTCGTCGCTGTCGGCGCGGGCGCCGCGATCGTCACGTCGATCGCCGACGCATTCGCCAAGCGGCCCGAGCGCGAAGCGATGGCGCGGCGCGTGATCCGCGTCACCGCGCCCGCGACGGTCGCTGCCCTGGGCATCGCCACGACTGCCGCATGGAGCACGGCCACGGCCACCACCCGCTTCTGGCGTCGTGGGCAACGTCGAGACCTCGGCGACGGCGTCGTGCCGGCCGCGTTGGCGATCGTCGGCTGGGACTTCCTCTACTACTGGAACCACCGGTGGATGCACACGACCCGAGCGATGTGGGCGTACCACGTGGTCCACCACTCCTCCGAGCGCTTCAACCTGTCGACCGCGCTGCGCCAACCCGTCGCCGAGTCGCTCGGTATGTTCGCTCCCTACGGGGCGATGTGCTGGTTCGGCATCCGGCCATCGCTGGTCGAGCTCGCGCGCGGCGTCAACCTCCTCTACCAGTACTGGTTCCACACCGACGCGATCCGCCGCCTCGGCCCGGCCGAGGCAGTGCTGAACACGCCGTCGCACCACCGGGTGCACCACGCCTCGAACCGTCGCTACATCGACCGCAACCACGGCAGCATCTTCATCGTGTGGGACCGGTTGTTCGGCTCGTTCGAGCGAGAGTCCAACGACGAGCCGGTCGTCTACGGGCTGACGAAGGACATCGGCACGTTCCACCCGTGGAGGATCCTCTCCCACGAGTACGGCGACATCCTGCGCGACGTCGGTGAGTGCACGACCTGGCGCGATCGCGTCTCGTTCGTGGTCCGCGGGCCCGGCTGGGCGTACGAGCGGGCTGGGATGCCCGTCGGCGAGCCTGGCACACTTGGTCAGATGGTCAGACCAAGCCCCCACCTCCCCGTTCGATGACCGACCTGTCGGTCTGGGCGTACATCGTCTGCGGGGTGGCGGCCGTCGGTGCGGGGATCGTCAACGCGATCGCCGGCGGGGGCACGCTGATCTCGTTCCCGGCGATGACGGCGGTGGGTGTACCGACCGTGCACGCCAACGCGACCAACACCGTGTCGCTGTGCCCCGGGTACATCGGTGGCACCTGGGCCCAGCGCAAGGATCTCGAAGGTCTGGCCGCGGAGGTCCGACCCCAGGTGATCGTCAGCGCAGTGTGCGGTCTGCTCGGCTCGATCCTCCTCGTACTCAGCAGCGAAGCGGTGTTCCGCTCGATCGTGCCGTTCCTGATCCTCGCCGCCTGCCTGCTCCTCGCGATCCAGGTGCCGTTGCGTACGTGGCTGTTCGAACGTGGCGGTCGCCACGCCCACCCGGCTGTGCAACTGGTCGCCATCGGGCTCGCGTCCGTGTACGGCGGCTACTTCGGCGCCGGGCTCGGCATCATGTTGATGGCGGTGCTCGGACTGTTCTCGCAGCAGCCGCTCTCCAAGGTCAACGCCGTCAAGCAGCTCTTGTCGATCGCCGTCAACGTCTGCGCGGCCACGTTCCTCGTGTTCTCGGGCAAGGTCGAGTGGAGCCTGGTCGCCGTGATGGCGCCCTGCTCGCTGATCGGCGGCAACCTCGGCGGGCGGCTGGCCGGCGTCATCCCGTCGGGCAGGCTGCGCGCCGGCGTCGTCGTCTACGGCGTGATCGTCGCGGTCGTCTACTTCCTGCGCTGACTACGTCGTGGCTCGGGCGGCACGCCGAGCGATCACGGAGGGACGCCGCAGCGGCGGCGGATTGGGGTTCGGCGTGCGCCGTTCGGGAAGTTGGGTCAGGAGCCTGGACGTCGTTGCGGCGACCTCGGCGACCGCTGTCTCGAATGCCTCGACCGTGGCCACCGGCACCTTCTGCAGACCGCTCACCTTGCGCACGTACTGTCGGGCCGCGGCTTCGATCTCCTCGGCGGTGGCAGCGGGCTGCAGACCCCGCAGCTCGGTGATGTTGCGACACATGCCCTCACGCTACGGACCTCGCCCGCGACGCCGGTGTCGTGACAGCCGTCACAGTGCGGTTGAGTCGCTCCTGACCGCGGGAACGACCAGAGAAACATCGGAAAGGCGCTGCCAGCGGTAGCAGACCAGAGGAGGAGTGCGATGAGCACGTTCCCCGAGTTCCACGACAGTGATCCCATGGTCGCCGGTGCCGCCGACGACACCGTGCTCGCTGGCCACGAGGCCTTCGACGACCACCACCAGAAGATCGGCACGGTCACCGACGTGATCTACGACGAGGAGGGCCACCCGCGTTGGGCGGTCGTCGACCCCGGCCTCTTGCACCGTGAGCGCTACGTGCCGGTGGAAGGTAC
>CAZMGD010000193.1:0-4173 GCA_964565705.1 uncultured Ilumatobacteraceae bacterium
GTCCACGTCGTGCTCGGCGGCGCGACCGTGTCACCGGGCGACGAGATGGCGATCACGGTCACCGCCGACGTCACCGATGCGGAGCAGGGCGAGACGTACTTCGCCCGGATCACGTTGACCCCGAGCGACACCTCCGTCCCGACGGTCACCATGCCGCTCGCGGTCGTCCCGTCCGCCGGGGTGCTGCCGGACGCGGCGGACGTCACCACCCGCCGCAACGCGGGATCGCACGTGATCGAGGGCATCGAGTCGCTCGCCGTCACCGAGTTCACCGGCACCGTGCTGGGCCTGGTGCCCGGTGAGGGCCACGCCGGATCGCTCGAGCCCGATCCGACCAACGGCGACCCGTTCGACGACCTGTCGCAGGTCGACGTGATCAACGTCGACGTACCCGAGGGGGCGACGCGCCTCGTCGCCGAGATCACCCAGTGGACGATGCCTGACGCCGACCTCTACGTCGGCACCGGCACGGTGCCGAGCGAGGCGACGCTGGAGTGCGTGTCCGGGTCCAGCGGCTCGGCCGAGAGCTGCGACGTGGCCGACCCCGTCGCCGGGACGTGGTGGATCCTCGTCCAGAACTGGGACGGCAGCGCCACCCAACCCGACACGTACACGTTGCAGACGGCGATCGTGCCGGGCGAGTCGCTCGGCAACGCCGGCATCGAGGGTCCGGCCGGGCCCTTGCCGGTGGGCCAGCCCTACGACGTGCGCCTGCACTGGAACATCCCAGAGATGGAGGACGGCCAGACCTGGTACGGCACCGCGGTGCTGGGCACCTCGCCGGACGCACCGGGCGACATCGGGTCGTTCCCGGTCACCGTCCACCGTGAGGCCGACGACGTGACGAAGACCGCCTCGGTCACGGCTGCGAAGGTCGGTGATCCGATCAACTACGACATCACCGTCCAGCCCAACGTCACGCCCGAGGATCTGACGTACACGATCGTCGACACCGTGCCCGACGGGCAGACGATCGATCCGTCGACGGTCACGGGAGGCGGCGTCATCGAGGGCCAGACCATCACGTGGACCATCCCGGTGCCGACGACCGTCGGCCTCACCGGGTCGTACGTGGCATCGACGCCGGCCGACAACCCGCGATGCGCAGAGTGGGGTGGGTTCCTCGACATCTCGTCGGTCGCCCCGATCGTCGCCCTGCTCGACGGGGACACGGCTGCCGTCAACGCATACAGCAACCTGGGCCCGTTCGAGCAGTTCGGCTCGCTGTACCCCGGTCTGGTGGTCGGCACCGACGGCCTCGTGACGGTGACGGGTGGCTTCGCCGGGCAGCCGTGGGCCCCGCAGGCCATGCCCGACCCGGCCGCTCCCAACGGTGTGTTCGCACCGCTGTGGGCCGACCTCGTCGCGTCCGTGGCGAACGGCCGTGGGGTGCGGTTGGCGGCGAGCTCCGGCGTCGGGGCCGCGGTGATCCAGTGGGATGACCTGTTCGAGTACGGCGGCGATCCGACGGATGCCTCCAACTCGGTCGGGAGGTTCCAGACCTGGATCTACAGCACCGTCTCACCTGACCGGCCGGAGGTGACGTTCGAGTACGGCGAGCTCGGCCGGCTCCCGACGCTCGCCACGATCGGCATCGAGAACTTCGCCGGTGATCTCGCCACGTCGGTGGTGAGCGCAGCCGACCCGAGCGCGGTGTTGGACGAGACGGCCACCATCTGCCTCGACTACCACGGAGTCGTCGCCGAGCCGGTGACCGTGAGCTACGGCGTCATCGTCGACGACGACGTGGTCACGGGCACCTCCACCAACGAGGCGGTGCACGTCACCGACGATCCGTACGCCGAGCCGGCCATCGCGTCGGTGGACGTCGCCATCACGGGCTACGTGCCGCCGGCGTGCACGCGCACCATCTCGGGCCTCCGCCTCGGAGCGTTGAGCGCGACGTCGGGGGTGACCTGCCTGCGGGGTGCGACGGTCATCGGTGCCGTCAAGGTCACCGGCGGGGCGAGCTTGCGCGTCACGGGCTCGGCGGTGCTCGGGTCGGTGAAGGCGAACTCCGCGGCGGAGGTCACCATCTGCGGCTCGGCCATCACCGGCTCGCTCGACGTCGCCGGCACGACCAGGCTGACGATCGGTGATCCGGGCGGCGGGTGCGGCGCCAACCTGATCATCGGGTCGGTGAAGGTCACCGCGGGCACGGGTCCGAGCGTGATCTCCGGGAACGGGATCATCGGCTCGTTGCAGTGCTCGGCCAACAACCCGCCGCCGACCGACCACGGGCTGAAGAACACCGTGGCGTTCGGCAAGAAGTCGGGCCAGTGCGCCAAGCTCTGACGGGCCCGACGCGTCAGCGGACCTGACGGGAGTGGCCCTCGGCATCTGCCGGGGGCCGCTTCGCGTCTCAGGAGGTGGCGAGGGCGTAGACCCCGAGCGTGCCCTGGGCGATCGCGTCCCAGGTGTAGCGGTCGGACACCAGTGCGGCCGCGTTGGCCTGCAGCGAGGCGGCCGCCTCCGAGTCGGTGAGGGTCTCCTCGATCAGCGCGGCGAGCTGATCGGGGTTGCCGGGCTCGAACACGAGCCCGGCGTCGGTGCCGTCGACGATCTCGGCCAGGCCGCCGGTCCGGGCGACGACGGTCGGGGCGCCCGACGCCATCGCTTCGAGCGCGACGATGCCGAAGGGCTCGTACAGCGACGGGATCACGACGCACCCGGCGCGGTGGAGCATCGAGCGCAGCTCGTCGTCGGGCACGAACCCGGCCAGCGTCACGAGGTCGTTCACGCCCTCGATGTCGACCTGGGTCTGCAGCTCGGCGAGGTACGAACCCCGGCCGGCGATCACGCACTGCACCTCGGGCACCCGGCGGCGCAGGCGGGCGATCGCCTGGACGAGCACCTGGAACCCCTTCTCGTACTGCACCCGGCCCCAGCTGAGCACCAGCGGCCCGCGCTCCGGCGGCGCGACCGCGGGCGGCGCCCACAGGTCGGGGTCGACACCGTTGGGGACGAGGTGCACCTTCTCCGTGGGCAGCTCGAACCCGTCCAGCACCTCGCGCACCATGAACTTCGAGCAGCAGATGACCTCGCGGGCCTGGTACGTCAGCCACCACTCCACCGCGTTGATCGCCGCCGGCATGCCCGGCGGCAGGTGACCGCCGTGGCGGCCGCGCTCGGTGGCGTGGATCGTGGCGACCATCCGCACGCCGAGCAGCGTCCGCAGCGTGTCCCCGGCCCAGGCCACCAACCAGTCGTGGGCGTGCACGATGTCGGGTCGCCAGTCGCCGAGCCGGGCAGCGAGCTGCACCATGTGGTGGTTGGCCGAGGACATCTTGGCGACGAGATCACCGTCGGGCACCCACGGGAGATCGACGTGGGCGCGGATGATCCGGACCCCGTCGACGACCGCGTCGTCCGGCGCACTCGGGTGGTGCAGGCTGAACACGACCACCTCGTGCCCGTCGCGCACCAGCGCGCGGGCGAGACCGTCGACGTGAGCGGCGATGCCCCCGACCACGAGCGGCGGGTACTCCCACGACAGCATGAGGATGCGCACGGCGTCCGACCGTAGCGTCTGGGCGGCCACCGCTTCCCAAGGCCCGGCGAGGTCGACTGTCCGACCTCCGCACTCGACGATCGTTGGTCAGCCGTGCTCGAAGCCGCTGTCGTCGACCTTCAGCGTTCGTGCGTTCTCGCTCACGGTGCGCACCACCTGGTCCGTGAAGCCGTCGTCGTTCCGGGCGTGGATCTCGACGGTGATCCGGATCTCGGTGCCGAGCTGGCTGGCCAGGTTGGTGATGATCTCCGTCGCGATCTTGCCGAAGTCGCGCTGCGAGCGCTCGGGGTCGAGCTCGGCCGCGGCGTAGAAGCGGCGCAGCCGGTCGTCGGGCTCCGGTTCCGTGCCGCCGGTACCACTAGGGATCGCCGTGCTCGTGGCCGCCGCCGTCTCTCGGGCGCTCACCGCCGTGCGGGCCTCGTCGGCGGTGAGCTGCGCCTGCGCGAGATCCGGCCGCACGACCAACGACGTGCCGACGACGGCCGGGGCTTCGGCCCCGGTCACCGGCTCGACGTAGCGGCCGCCGACGAAGTCGTCGGCGACGGCGAAGCCGTGCTGCTCCCACGTGATCGACGCCGGGCCGCGGGCGACGGTCGCGCACAGCACGTCGATGCGCTGCAGGCGCGGCAGGTAGGGATAGCGGGCGAACGCGTCCCACAGGG
>CAZMGD010000194.1:0-4072 GCA_964565705.1 uncultured Ilumatobacteraceae bacterium
GGTGTGAATCGTGGTCTATCTCCGAGTGTCGAACGCCGTCATCGGCGCTCGGCGGTCGAGCAAGCAAGGAGCTCCCAGATGCACATCACGACCGATCCGCACGGCGAGAACAAACCGCTTCGTCGCCTGCTCTCCATCGCCGACGTCGCCGACGCCCTCGGCGTCGACATCCGCCACGTCCGGCGACTCGTCCACGAACGACGCATCCCCTACATCAAGTGGGGCCACCTGCTCCGCTTCGACCCCACCGACATCGCGGCCTGGGTCGACGCCTACCGCCGCTACCCCGGCGGGGGACGCGGCTGAACCGCGGAACCCGCAGCACTCTCTTCGGCGATCGAGGATGCGCTCGACCGAGCCGTGCGACTGGAAGCGCCGGCGCGCCACGACGAGACGTCATGGGATCGTCGGCGAGACTGCTCCGATGTCGCTCACCGACGCCGTCACCGAAGTGCTGGAGGGTTGCCCCGGCCGGTTTGGTCTCTACGCCCGGAACCTCGTGACGGGTGAGGTGGTTGCGATCGGGGCGGACGAGGTCAGGCCGGCCGAGAGCGCCGTCAAGACTGCGATCCTCCTCCACTTCGAACGGGAGGTCGATGCGGGTCGGATCGATCCGAAGCGGCGCGTCCCGCTTGCCCCCTCGCGTATCGACGGATCTGGAGTGCTGCGGTACCTCGACGCTGGACTGACGCCGACCGTCGACGACCTCGCGTGGTTGATGATCATCGTGTCCGACAACGTGGCGACAGCGATGCTCGTCGACGTGCTCGGCGGGCCCGACGCTGTGAACGAGACCACGCGCAGGCTTGGCAGTCCGACGACGCGGTGGATCGGATCGACGACCATGGAACGCACAATGCGCGGTGAGCGTGTGTCGGAGTCTTCGCTGCGCGACCTCGCCGAGCTCTACACGCACCTCGGCGAGCGGGCGCGCCGGATCCTGTTTCGCCAACAGTTTCAAGCTGGGCTGCCCTCGCGACTTCCGCACGAGCCGTATGCCACTGACATCGGAATCGACATGCCGGTGCGCGTCTACAACAAGACCGGCCTCGGGTTCGGGCGGTTCGTGGACTCCGCCCTTGTCGAGACGAACGCCGTCGCGTGGGTCGTCGCGGCAGCGGCCGACCAAGAGCTCGGGGTCGATGATCCTGTGGAGGGCGCTCCGCACCGAGCCGTCGGTCTGATCGGCAAAGTGCTCTTCGACGCGTGGAGTGTCAGCCCGACCAGCGAATAGGCCGGCTCGACGAGATCCGGTCGTGTGCCCGCGATCGACGTCACGCTGAGGGCGAGACGCCGTGTACACCCCGCCGCACAGGACGTGCCGTTCGCCAACGTGCCCGCCCCCCGGCGTTGGGGGCCGCCCGGGTGCAGGGGGCGCCTGGGCGGCGGTCAGCATGGCATTGCCTGCTCGCCGACGGCATTTCATCAAGCACTCGAGGTGCGGGTCAGAGCGGACCCGTCAGATGCCGAGGAAGTAGTGACCCATCGCAGCGGCGATGAGTTCGCCTGCTGCGGCAATCTCGGGTCACGCCCGTGCAGCATCATCCGCCCAACCCAGCTGCGCGTCCTGTCGCCCTCCACGCCGCCGTCTTCGGCGATGGCGTCACGCAGCGCGTTCAACTCGCCGCCGGGGACTCCGAGCTCGACGAGTGCCTGCATCAGCGAGGTCCAGTCACCTGGCGTGACGCCGAGCTCGGCGGACTGGGTGACTGATGGACCGACATTGCCCAGCGCCACGTTGGTCCCGCTGCTGTTGAGAATGTTCACGATCATCGATGCCGCGGCGGGCGGGAACGTGGCCCCCTTCTCTCCCGCCTCCGGCGCGATGCGCTCCATCTCTAGAGCGAGCTTAAGGACCCGCGAGCGCACCCCGTCGATCACGCCTGCCAGCTGTGCCTGGGTCAGGACGCGCCACGCCTCCATCAGTCCCATGCCCGGGTACAACGTGATCTCACCCTGGCGGATCAACGTGTTCGTGATCGCCACCTCGTTGGCATCCCAGACCACTCGCAGGTCGTCGCCGGCTCGAGCGAACTGCTCGAGTTCGACGACCGGGTGCGGATAGCTGAGCGTGAACAGCTGATCGCGCATGAATTCCGGGAAGTTGGCGGACGGAATCAAAGCGTTCTTCAGCCCACTCCCGAACGGTCCACTGAAGATCCCGAGCACGACCGCGTCGAACGGTCCTCGGTATTCCGGGAGCACAGCGTCGGGCGGGTAGCCAGCCAGCTCATGTGACACCCAGTCGCCCAACGCCAGCAAGCCTCCTCTCGACGCAATGACCTCGAGGCTTCGCAGCAGCCGGGTGATCTTCTCGTCGCCCGCGGCGCCCTTGATCACGTCGTCGAGGAGCCCCACACCTGTCCCCTTCGATCGCCCTGGATCCAGGCCACGGTAGCCGCACTACGTTTCCGATCAGCGCTGACGGAGGGCGTCGGCGAGGACCTGGATCTCTTGCTGAGTGCGGCGGATCGATGTGAGCCGAGGATCGACGGGACCACCGACGAACGGGTCGTCGGCGTGTCGCGGGAAGAGATCTAGGTGGAGATGCGGCAGCGTGTTGCCGTGGATCTCGTAGTTCATCTTGATCGGCGCCACCACAGTCGAGATAGCTTCGGCCACCCACATCGAATCGGCCCAGAACTGGTGCTGCTCGTTGTCGGGTAGCTCGAACGGCTCGTTGACGTGCCGTCGCGACACCACGCTGACGTAGCCGCGCAGCGCCGCTTCGATCGGGGCAGTCACCCAGGCGCTGGGTAGCTCGGCGATGACGTCGAGAGGACGCCCCGACAGGCAGATGATGCAGCCGCCCGGGGTACGCCGCCTGGCCCACTCCTCGGGTCGCGACCGAACGACGCCGCCGGTCGGACCGACATCCTCGGGCTCGCGCATCGGCTCATCGTGCACCATGGCAGACGACCGGACGAACCAGCCATTATCCACGGAAGAAGTCGGCCTGGTCCCCTGTCACGCGGATCGCGCGGCAACGATCGGGAGCTGAAGCTCCAGCACGACATCGTCGGTGTCGTCGCGGCTGAGGAAGTGGTCGCGGCCCGGCCCCTGGAGCGCATAGCCGTGATCTTCGGCGTAGCGGGCCATCTGCCCGTACACGGGACCGATCGAGCAGCGGCCGGAGCTGCTGCAGCGACAGGCCCAGATCCTGTAGCGCCTGGATCCGATGAACCCGGGCAAGCTGGCTTGCCCGGTAGCGCCGATACCCGGTTGCCGGGTCGGTCCAGGAGGGCAGCAGGATGCCCACCGCCTCGTAGTGACGCAGGGCCCGAACCGACATTCCGGCGAGTTGGGCAAACGCTCCGATTGTCAACATGACCCGGCCACTCTCCAACTCTGCCGCGACGGCAGAGTCAAGCCCAGATCCAAACGAACCGATCGCGCGGCCCGAACCGTTCAGAGGTGCTGGAGTGCCGATGCACATCGGCGTGCTGGTGACGTGCAGCGGACCCGGCGTTCGGGGGCACGCCTGGCGGAGGCGGAATCTCCACCCACGCAGGCGCAGTGGCGTGGAAGGATGAACGCCGTGAGCAACGAGTGGCAGGTGGCCGAGGGGACCGGCTGGATTGACATCCCTGATTTCGGTGGGATCAACCCTCGCCGCGACGACCATGACGGAGGACGGCAGTACTTCACGGCGAAGACCGTCGACGATGAGTACGCGAAGGCGACAGGCGAAACCATCACCGGCGGGCCGGAGACCTGGTACTTCGAGTTTGATGATCCATTCTGGCTGGCTGATTTCGGCGGTCGCGTGTTGGAGCTGACCATTTCGCTATTGCCCGGCGGCCGCTACGGAGTGAGGTATCGCCCAGGGGTTTGGCCCACTCAGGCGACCGGCGGATGGCCCCTCGACAGCTAGTTAAGTCGCAGCGGTGGAGGTCTGGAGCGCTCAGCTGAGCTAGCTCGCGCACCGGCATGCGGAGCGAGGTGCGCGAGGGTCACGCAGACGCAACCTCCGCGAGCATCGCCAACCGTGCCGACAAGATCTCCCAGCCGGCGTTCGGTGACAGTTCTCGATCAGCTCGCGTCGATGAGGGCGCCGTATCGCTGTTGGGCT
>CAZMGD010000195.1:0-1708 GCA_964565705.1 uncultured Ilumatobacteraceae bacterium
CATCGTACGCCCGTTCGCCACCACGCGCGCGGATCGCTCGCACACCTGTTCGTCCCTCTTGCCCCGTGGGGCAGACTGTCCTCAATGGGGTAACCGACCGCGGGCGCCAGGCGTCTGTGGCGGCACGCCCGTCGCCAGAGGAGGAACACCATGTCCGAGCAGTCGACCGAACCGCAGGGAATGAACCGTCGCAAGATGCTCGGTGGTCTCGGGGCCGCCACAGGGGCCGTTGGCCTGGCCGCCGTCGCCATGCCGGGCGTCGCCGGCGCCGCGCCGAGCAAGCTCCCCATGCTCGCGCCGCAGGCGCTCACCCCGCAGACGCCGGGCTTGTCGTACCTCCCCATCGATGCCGTCGCGTTCTTCACCGCGACCGAGGCTGGCCGCAACTACGACGTCAACTACGGCACGCGTCCGCTGGTCGGGTCGTACCTCTACACGTCACCGGCGCTTCCCGTCGGCGCGGTCATCAAGCGACTCGACATCGTCTATCGCGGAACCCCGATCGTGTGGCTCGACCGACGGGGTGAGCCTGCGCCGTACTGGGAGAGCTTGTTCACCACCACGTCGCTCCCGCTCTCCTTGACAGCGGCGAGCGCGAGCTACGACGTCGACTTCACGGTGACGCACGGATACACCTACCTGCTGCGGGTCGCTGCCGAGGCGAACAACGGCATCACGGGGGTCGACAGCTCGATCATGGGTGTGACCGTCGGATACGTGCCACCAGCGTCCGGGTTCATGCCGTACACGGGCACCACGCCGCGAATCCTCGACACCCGACAGGGCGGTGGCAAGGTGCTGCCCGGCGACGCCGGCGCGCGCGAGCTGAACCTCAACATCTCCGGCGCGAAGGCGGTGGTGATCAACCTGACCGCCGACAGCACCGAGGCCTACGGCTACTTCTCCGTGTACCCAGCGAACATCGCGTACCCGGGCACGTCCAGCCTCAACTGGACCGGCCCGAACGTGACGATCGCGAACACCGTCATCGCGCCCCTGAGCCCGGATGGCAAGATCAAGCTGCGCGCCGGAGAGAGTGCAGCTCACGCAATCGTCGACGTGCAGGGCTTCTTGTACTGACCGCCACACCCTGGGAGGGAACCAATGACCACTGACGAGCAGAACTCAGGACTGACCCGCCGCCACCTCATCGCCGGTGCCGGCGCGGCCGCAGCCGGCGTGGCGATCGCCGCCACCACCACCCTGCCCGGCGCCGCGGGCGCCGAGGCCCCGGCCGGTGTGGTTCCGCAGGCGTTGTCACCGGCCATCCAAGGCCTGACCTACCAGGCGATCGACGCCGCGGCATTCGACGTGTTCACCAACGAAGGCACCGGAATCCCTGCAACCGGGAACCGCCGAATCTTCCAGGACATCACCGGGGTGCAGCCACTCTTTCCGAACGCGGGTCTCTACGCCACACTCGACTTGCCTGTCGGCGCCGTCATCAAGCAGGTCAACACCTCGTACCAGGTACAGCCAATCGTGAGCATCCGCGAGCGCAACTTCGCAACGGGCGCGATCACCGACGTGTTCACCCCGACGTCACTACCGATGGGGAGCGGGCCCTCCTCGGCAAGCACCGACGTCATGCCCAACGTCACCATCAAGCCGGCATGCAGCTACGCGCTCAAGTATTTCTGCACGGCCGGCGCGTCGATCATGGGGGCGACGGTCGGGTACAGCCCGGCGTCGTTCGCTCCGTGGTCGC
>CAZMGD010000195.1:1808-4009 GCA_964565705.1 uncultured Ilumatobacteraceae bacterium
TCGATCATGGGGGCGACGGTCGGGTACAGCCCGGCGTCGTTCGCTCCGTGGTCGCTGCCTCCAGATCAGGCGCGGGTGCTCGACACACGGCTCGCTGGCGGGAAGTTCAGCCCCGGTGAGGAGCGAGTGCTCGATCTCTCGACCAAGAGCCCGTTCGGTTCGGCGGTGGTCATCAACCTCACGGCCGACCAGCCGGAGGGCACGGGGTTCCTGTCCGCCTACTCGGCTGACATCTCGTTCCCGAACACGTCGGCGTTGAACTACTCGACGTCCACACCCAACATCGCCAACACGACGACCGTGGTGCTGGGTTCGGGCAACAAGATCAAGATCCGCTGCGGCGAGGCCCGCACCCACGTCATCGCAGACGTCGTCGGCTACCTCTTGTAGGTACCGATGGACTTCCTGAACCCGGTCAGCAACCCGACCGGCTTCGTCATCTTCACCGTCGCCGTGACGCTGGCGATCATCGCCTTGTCGTTCCTGTGGCGGGCGAGGTGGCAGCGCGGGTTGCTGACCGGGGGCATGGAGGGTGGCGTCCCGGCGACGGGCGTCATCACCGGGATCGGTCAGACCGGCACCTCCATCAACCAGCAGCCGCAGATGACGTTCACGGTGCAGGTCCAACCGTCAGCCAGCGGCGCGCCCTACAGCGCCGACATCAAGCAGACGATCCCGCAGGCGTTCCTCGGGATGCTCGCACCCGGCCGGCCGGTGGCAGTGCTGATCTCGCCGTAGAACCCGGCGAAGGCCAAGATCGACCTCCAGGGCACCGCCAACCTGGCGTCGGTCGCCGGCATTGCTGCCGGCTTCCCGGGTCAGCCATCTGGTGGCTTCGTCCCGCCGCCCGGCGCACAGCCGTCGACGCTCGGGTTCGGTGGCGCCCCTGCCGGAGGTCAGGTGCGGTCGAACGATCAGCTCGTGATGTCCACCGACGCCGTGCCGGCCACCGTCGTGTCCGTGCAGGAGACCGGTCAGTTCTACGGACCCGATCCGATCGTGATCCTGAACCTGCAGCTACAGACGCCGCAGGGCGCCCGCCCGCTGCAGGCCGGCTACCGAGTACCCGCCGATCGGAGGGCTCGACTCATGCCCGGCACCGTCCTGCGGGCCCATCCGGACCCAACGAACTCCAACGCCGCCGGCATCGACTGGCGCGCCCTGTGACCTGACCCACGGGCAGAAATGGTCGTATCCGGGCATTCATGCCCGCGGTTCGGCGCAGCGGCGTAGATTCGCCGCCCGTGACACATCTGGGGGAACGCAGCCTGCTGGTCACCGGCGCGGCGAGCGGGTTCGGGCGGATCATCGTCAGCCGTGCCGCCGAGGCCGGCGCGCGGGTGACCGCCGTCGACGTCAACACCGACGCGCTCGACGAGCTCGTGACGAGCCTGCGCGACAAGGACTCCGCGGTGGTCGGTGTCACCGGCGACGTGACCCAGCGAGACGATCTCCGGCGGGCAGTGGCGCAAGGCGTCGAAGCGCACGGATTCGTCGACGTCGCCGTGCTCAATGCCGGCATCATGCCCCTCGCGTTCTACGCCGACCACGCCCAGGCGGCGGACGCCTGGGATCGTTGCATCGACATCAACCTCAAGGGAGTCCTCAACGGGATCACCGCCGTGTACGACCACATGATCGGGCTCGGCCGCGGGCACGTCGTGTGCATCTCGTCCATATACGGCAACCACGCCGTGCAAGGCTCCGCCGTCTACTCGGCGACGAAGGCGGCCGTGAACGTGCTCGCCGACTCCCTCCGCCAGGAGGCGCAGGGGAAGATCAAGGTCACGACCGTGCGACCCACCGGCGTGCTCGGCACCGGTCTCGGCGGCAGCGTCGTGAACGGCGCGGCGATGGTCGGCATCCTCGGCCAGCACGTGCAGGCCTTCGGGGAGACGATCGGGCGACTGATGGAGGGCGGCCTGACCGACGCCGAGGCGAACCCCGACGACATCGCCTACTGGACGATCAGTCCCGAAGAGCTCGCCGAGCAGGTGCTCTACACGATCGATCAGCCGTGGGGCGTGAGCATCTCCGAGATCACCGTGCGCGCCAGCGGCGAGCAGTACCTGATGTAGTCAGCCGGCGTCGCGCAGCTCGCGGCGGAGGTCGTTGATCTCGTCGCGCAGGCGGGCCGCGTACTCGAACTTGAGCTCGGCCGACGCCTCGTGCATCTCCTCCTCCAGCGTCTGGATGAGGCG
>CAZMGD010000196.1:0-4006 GCA_964565705.1 uncultured Ilumatobacteraceae bacterium
GCTTCCGTGCCGGTGATCACGGCATCGGCCATCGCTTAAATCAACAGCTAGTACCCGATAGTGGGGGCTCAAGTTCGCGCACCGATCAACCGAGTTCGCTGAGTGCTGTGCGCTGTCGGCCTGGAGCGTCTGCAGCGCGGCGCGGGGGCGGGTGACTTTGATGTCGTAACCGACGAGTCGCTCCCCCCGCCACCGACGGTTGAGCGCAACCAGCCGCCCAGACCCCGTGACGGCCCGGTGACGGCGAGTCGACCCGATCTGATTTCGAGACTTCTTCCGCACCGATTCACCGAGGTGATGCACGGCTGCGTGCCCCGTCTCGCGACCCGCTGCCCGGTGAGGCGCGAAATTCGATGGTCTACCCGGATGGAGGCTTGGTCGGCGTTGACGATGCGCGCCAGATGCGGCGCGAGCACACGCGTTCCAGACCGGCTGCTGACAAATCGCGGACAAATAGCCCCGCGAGGCAAGCTAGCCAGATCCGAAAAGCACAATGACCAGGGCACATGCCCTGGTCATCTCGTGTCGGAGGGGCGATTCGGACCCTTACCCCACCGCCGCTTGGGTCCGGGACGTACGCCATCGGCTCGTAGGCCACGAGGCGACCGGTGTAGTCAGCGACCAACCTCGACGTCACCGGAGTACGCCTCTGGACGTAGGTCGATGAGGACCTCGAGGCACTCGATGTCGATGTAGTCGACGGCGTCCTCGACCGCGCGTTCGGGGTGCCCGACGTTGGCATCGAACAGCACCGCTCCATCAGCGGCCATCACCCGCTGTGTCCGCAGCCGCGGGATCCAGTCTTCATCGACGTCGCCGAACGCGACGACGGAGGCCGCTCCCGGCAGCACATCAGCGAGTGTCACAATCGCCACCTGGATCGTGACGCGTTCCAACTCGCTCAGCGCGTCGTCGTAGCGAGATCGCGCTGCGGCGTGTTGCGCTCGTAGCACTCGGGCGACCATGGGACCTCCATGTCTCGACCAGCACGACCGATGGTACGACTCGCCTTGCCGCCGTCGGGAGCTCAGTAGCCGAAGAGGAACAGTCCGCGCACGTTGGTGTAGTTGCCTTCCTCGAAGAACGACGACAGACGGTTGCGGACCGTGACGAACTCGCGCCGAGGAGACATCGTCGGGTTCTGGCGTAGCTCCGTTGGCACCAGGAGGATCAAGTAGTGGGCATGTTCGCAGATGTGACACTTCCAGAAGTCGAGAAGGTCCATGTTGTTGATCGTGGTCTTGCCGCGCTCAACCTCGATGAGGACGCCGGTCTCTCCGAGTGGCAAGAAGTAGTCCGGCCGCAACGCGCGGTTGAGCTGGCCGGCGAACAGCCCCTTCGACTCGTCGGTGAAGCCGAGCGCGCTCGTGCGTGCTCCAGGAAGACGGCCTGCACTCCAGCGCTTGAGAGCCCGGGCTGGTTGGCTGTGTGGATGGCAGCGACAACATCGTCCGACGCGAGGTGGTCGTACAGCGCGTCGGCGATGGCGATCACCGCCTGATACTCGGCGGTGCCAACCAGCGCTGGCTGCACGAAATCCGCCCGTTCCACACCGTGAGCTCAGCCGATCGAACATGAGCTCGCAAATCCTGATCGGCACCACCGATGCTCGCCACGGAGCCTGGCTGGCAAAGTTGAGTGCATCAAGCTGCCAGCCACCAGTCCGACCTCTTCCTGATACGACCTCCGCCGCGAGGGGTAGCCTGCTCCCATGAGCGACACATCCGTTGTCCGAGATGTTGAGCCGGTCGTCGCTCCGGTCGCGGACCACGAGGTTGGCTCGATGGATGAGTGGATGCGGTCGGTGCGCCGTACCGGTGAGCCCAGGGTTCTGAGCAGTCCGACGTATGTCGTGCTGGACGAGGCTCGCGCCGAGGCCGAGTGACCGTCTACGTCATCGACGCCAGCGCTGGGGCCGATCTGCTGCTCGACACGGCGAACGGCCGAGCGATCGAGGCTGCTGTCGAACCGAATGCCGAGTGGTGGGTGCCTGAGCACTACTACGCCGAAGTGATGTCGGTACTCCGTAGCTGCGTACGCGCCGGTGATGTCACCGAGGACGAGGCAACTGATCTGGCAGGGCGTCTTTCTCGCTCGACGCCACATCGCGCGCAACTTCGGACGATGGTCGTGGAGGCGTGGGCGCTGCGCCACAACCTCACGCCGTACGACGCGCTGTACGTGGTGCTGGCCCGACAGCTTGGAGCCACGCTGGTGTCGACCGACGAGCGCCTGAAACGTGTACCCAACCTGGGTGTGCATGTGCTGCGCTTGTCGACTGACCAGTAGCCGATCCCTTCGCTCCTGATCCCCGCGCGGCGTCAGAAGAGGTCGAGTTCGATGCCTTGCCGTTGGGGGCGGGAGGATTCGGGATCGAGCGGGGCGGTGCGGTCGGTGATCCATCGTTGGCGGCGTTCGGTGGTCCAGGCGTGGGTGAGGTCGTCGAGGGCGGTGTCGAGGTCGTCGGCGTGGGTGTAGACGGTGGAGCGGTGGCGGGCTCTTGAGAGGGCGACGTAGGCGAGCTCTCGGCCGCCGCCGTCTTCGAGGTAGTGGGTGGTGTCGACGGTGGCTCCTTGGGAGCGGTGGGCGGTGATGGCGTAGCCGTGGGCGAGTCGGTCGCCGGCCGTGTAGGCGCTTGGGCAGGATGATCTCGTGTCCGTCGTCGAAGTGGACGGTGAGCGCGCCGAGGTCGGGGTGGACCTGTGTGATGGTGCCGGTCTCGGAGGTGACGGTCAGCCGACGGAATGGGGCGAGGGTGACGATGCGATCACCTGCTCGGTACCGGTTGCCGCCGGGGGCGACGATCTCGGGGCCGGCGAGCCAGCCACGTTCGTTGTAGGCGTGGCGGGCGAGTTGGTTGAGTGCGTCGACGTTGACGCGTCGCCAGGCGACCATGATCGTGTCGGCCCCGGTGTCGAGGTCGGCGAGCCAGCCGTCGAGGACTGCCCCGATCGTTTCGGCCCGGTCGGTGCCGGCGACGATGCGGTCGTGGGCGGCGAACCAGTCGACGGCACGGTCGATGCTGCCGTGGCGTAGCTCGGCGAGCGCTTGACGTTCGGTGAGGTCGACTTGGCGGACGTTGTCGGCGAGTCGCCAGACGTGCCCGTCGAAGCGGTGCACGAGTGCTTCGAGCCCGCCGCCCGGGCCGACCGCGGAGAGCTGTCTCGGGTCGCCGACGAACACGAGCTTCGCCCCGGCATGGATGCTGTGGTCGAGGAGCCGGCGCAGGTCGTTGTCGTCGGTCATGCCTGCTTCGTCGAGGATCACCACGCTCCGCCGATCGAGGCTGACACTGCCTCGGTCGAGACGGGCCGCGAGGGACGCAACGGTGTGCGACTCGATCGCCGCGTCACGTCCGATCGTGCGTGTGGCCTGGCCGCAGGTGGCGGTGCCGATGACTCGGTAGCCGTAGTGTTCGTGCGCGATGCGGACGGCGGCGAGGGCGGTGGTCTTGCCGGACCCGGCGATGCCGACCACGACATCGAGCCGGCGGCTCGACCCGCAGATTCCTTGCACCGTCGATCGCTGACTCGGGGTCAGCCGGTGGCCGATCGCTTCTTCGGTCACGGTGATCGCGCCGTCGACGACGAACGACGCGATCGGCAGCGGCGTGCTCGCATGGTGCCGACTCCAAGCCCGTTCTTCGACGGCACGCTCCGCGTCGAGCACACACTTGGCCGTCCACACCCGTTCGCGGACGGACCCGAACGGTTCCAGCTCGACCGCCTCAGGGTGCAGCAGGACTCGATCGACGACCCGGTCGACGATTGCGGGGTCGAGACCGAACAGGCGCGGTGCGTCGGCGACGATCACGTCACGTCGACAGAACACCTTGTCATCAGCCAGTCGACCGCCTCGTCCGAGGAGGTCCGTGGCGAGCCGGTCGAGGCCGTCGTCGTCCAGCTCGACTGAGATGCGTCGGCCTACGGCCGGGTCTCCACCGAGGACCAGCAGGACCCGACCTCCTCGCGCAACTGACAGCTCGCCAGATCGCGCCAGATCATCG
>CAZMGD010000197.1:0-3998 GCA_964565705.1 uncultured Ilumatobacteraceae bacterium
GTCGGCGGAGACGACCACGCCCGAGAAAATGGCTGGACAGTTCGCTCAACTCGTACCGCGACACGCCACACGAAGTGGAGGACGACCGCGTCAGTCCGTACCGGAGTCGACCTCGGCGTCCTCCACGACGAGCAGGTCCTCGCGGGCCGCGACGACGCTCTCGACTGTTACCTCGTCCTCGCTGATGATGCCGTCACCATCGGCGTCGACCGCGGTGGCCGTGGTCGACTCGATGACGTCCGGAACCCCGTCACCGTCGAGGTCGTAACCCGTGATCGTGGTGCGGTCGATCGCGTCCGGAACCCCGTCACCGTCGAGGTCGTAGGCCGTCACCGTTGTCTGTTCGACGACATCGATCACACCATCGCCGTCCAGATCTGCCACGACCGTCGTCACCTCGGACACGATGTCCGTGACACCGTCACCGTCGACGTCGACGGACTCCACATCGACCGTGACCTCGATCTCGCCCTGTTCGCTCATGCCCCAAGTCCAGCACACGATGACAGCAGCGTCAGCATCCGCCCGGCTCCGGCCAATTTCGTTCCGGCCGATCCCGGCGACGGTCCTTCAGTCTTCGACGTCGTAGTCGGCGTGCTCGACGTCTTCGGCGATGCCGTCCAGATCGTTGTCCGTCAGCCGGTGGCCGGAGGCGGTCATGTAGATCCGGCGCGCTGTCATGCTTCGTCGTCGCGTCCTCGCCCATACTCCACGACATCGCGAAGTCGATCGATGGGCCTGGCGAGGGGTGGGGTGCACGGCGAGCAGGGAGAGGATCTCGGCGTAGGAGCGCGGTTGGTTCACCCAGCGACCCGCCATCTCCCGCACGGCGACGACGACGATCTCGGGCGACTCGTCCAGCAGCCGATCGACGAGGACCCCGGGCGTGATCACATCGATGCGCTCGATCGCGACTCGCGTGCTGACGAAGTCGCCGAGGTTGTTGGTGACGATCGTGTCGGCACTCGCGTACACCGCCGCGGCAGCCACATGGCGGTCCTTCGGATCGTTGTCCATCACCGTGACCAGACGTGCACCTCGCCCGTCGCCAACGCGACCTCGTCGAACCGCTCGTCCTGACCGCAACGTTCCGGCGAATGCCCAACGAGGAGCTACAGCTCACTCTCGGATCGAGCCCGACCAACCCGCAGGGCTCGATCTCCTGGACCGGTCACCTCTCCACGCGCCGTGCTATTGGGATGTCCTAACAGGATGGGTCGAGTGAGACCTAACGTGTCGGACGCGAAGCCGACGGGCCGGTGATCCGAGATGTCGGCACCTTCGACGACACGTGGCGTCGCATCGACGGCTCGTGGATGATCTCGTACCTGCCGAGTGGACCAGGGCTGTGGTGACTGGCTCGGGTCGTCCAAGGTCCGAGCGGCGCCGAGCGAGCCGTGACGGCACGACAGGGCCGTCACCCTCGCTGATGACGTAGAACGGGGGCACCCCCCGAGCGCCAAGGCAGGTTCCGGTCGACGCGCAGGTCGCCCAGAGCCCAGTAGTCCGAGCACGCGCTCGCCGAGGATGTTGCGCTGGATCTCGTGCGAGCCGCCGGCGATCCGATAGCCCGGCGCGCCGAGGACATGGTCGTCAACCGTCCAGTCGGCGGGGCGGCAATGACCCCCACCGCCCGCCCCTGGTGAGTCGATCACCGCAATTATGATGAACTTGATCGGCAATAGCTGTACAGTGCCGTGTTCCCACCCCACGTGCTCGCCGGCACGTGCACTCGACGACCGAGCCGCGCGGCGACGCGACCTGAACCCTGAGGATCTTCTGTGACCGACGCACCCGTGGATGTCCAGCGCGCCCTGAGCGACAGCGCTGCACGCCAGCTCGCCAACGCGACCAAGACCCGCGCCCAACTGGAGACGATCAGCCCGCGATGGCTGACCCGCCTGCTGCACTGGGTTCCGGTCGAGGCAGGCATCTATCGCCGCAACCGCGTGCCGAACCCCGGCGATGTCGAGGTGGCGTGCCTGCCGCGCAACGAGTCGGACCTACCGCTGACGTACGTCGACTACGAGGATCCGGCGCGGGAGTACTTCTTGAGCGCCGTGTCGACCGTGCTCGACGTTCACACCCGCGTCTCGGATCTGTACTCCAGCCCGTACGACCAGATCGAGGAGCAGCTCCGGCTGATCATCGAGGTGATCAAGGAGCGCCAGGAGAGCGAGCTGATCAACAACCCGGAGTACGGGCTGTTGAACAGCGTCGTCGACCGCCAGCGGCTCACCACCCGCCGCGGGGCACCGACGCCGGACGATCTCGACGATCTGTTGGCGAAGGTGTGGAAGGAGCCGGCGTTCTTCCTCGCCCACCCACTGGGGATCGCCGCGTTCGGTCGCGAGTGCACCCGCCGCGGCGTACCGCCGCCGACGGTCAACCTGTTCGGCTCGCCCTTCATCACGTGGCGCGGTGTGCCGCTCGTCCCTTCGGACAAGGTGCCGATCGACGACGGCGTGTCCAAGTTCCTCCTGCTGCGCGTCGGCGAGCCCCGCCAGGGCGTCGTCGGGCTGTTCCAGCCCGGCCTCGAGGGCGAGCGCAGCCCAGGGCTGTCCGTGCGGTTCATGGGCATCGGCCGCAACGCGATCGCGTCGTACTTGATCTCGCTGTACTGCTCGCTGTCGGTGCTCGTCGACGACGCGCTCGCCGTGCTCGACGGCGTCGAGGTCGGCAAGTACCACGACTACCCCGATACGTACGCGCAGTAGCCGATGGGTCCCCTCGACACCGAGACGCTGACCCGGCTGGCGAACCAGATCCTGGCCGACAGCCTCGACCCGCCGACGCCGGAGGGCTCGTCGCCGGCCAGTTCGCCACCGCCGTCAGCGGCCCCGCTCGGGCGGCACGCCGCCGACGTCGGTTCCCCACCCGCCCAGTCGCCCGTCTGGGCACCGAGCGATCCGGTCGCGGTGCATGCGCCGCCGCCGCTGAGCGTCAGCGCCCACGTCCCGGCGAGCGTCTCCAGCGCACCCGCCGTGGCGCACACCTCGCAGGTGTCGAACGCCGCGCCATCGTGGTTCGACGAGATCGGCGCGACGGCAACCACCACCCCCTACTTCATCGCGCCGGAGTCCACGTCGCAGCCCGACCGTGGCGCGCCGGCACACTTCGACGTGCACGCGGTGCGCCGCGAGTTCCCGATCCTGGCCGAGCGGATCAACGGTCGCCAGTTGATCTGGCTCGACAACGCGGCGACCACGCACAAGCCGCGAGCGGTGATCGATCGGCTGACGTACTTCTACGAGCACGAGAACTCCAACGTCCACCGCGGCGCGCACACCCTCGCCGCGCGCTCCACCGACGCCTACGAGCGGGCGCGGTCCAGCGTCGCCCGATTCATCGGCGCCGAACCCGACGAGGTCGTGTGGACGCGCGGTACGACCGAGGCGATCAACCTCGTCGCGCAGACCTGGGGGCGGGCCAACATCGGCGCCGGCGACGAGATCATCGTCACCCACCTCGAGCACCACGCCAACATCGTTCCGTGGAAGCTCCTGGCCGACGAGGTCGGCGCTCGGCTGCGGGTGGTGCCGGTCGACGATGTCGGCCAGGTCCGCCTGGAGACGTTGCCTGACTTGCTGTGCGAGCGCACGAAGCTGATCGCCGTCGCCCAGGTCTCGAACGCGCTCGGCACCGTCGTGCCCGTCGAGGCGTTCGTCGCCGCCGCCCGCGCCGTCGGAGCGAAGGTGCTCGTCGACGGCGCCCAGTCCGTCGCCCATCTCGCCGTCGACGTGACAGCGCTCGACGCCGACTTCTTCGTCTTCTCCGGTCACAAGATCTTCGCCCCCACCGGCATCGGCGCGCTGTACGCGAAGGCCGAGGTGCTCGCCGCGATGCCGCCGTGGCAAGGCGGCGGCAACATGATCCGCGACGTCACGTTCGAGTCGGTCGCGTTCGCCGATCCGCCGACCCGGTTCGAGGCCGGCACCGGCAACATCGCCGACGCGGTCGGCCTCGGTGCCGCGCTCGACTGGTTGCACCAGCTCGGC
>CAZMGD010000198.1:0-3956 GCA_964565705.1 uncultured Ilumatobacteraceae bacterium
GCCACCCCGGCCGACGCCGCGCTCGCCATGCAGCTCGGTGCCGAAGCCGTCTTCGTCGGCTCCGGCATCTTCAAGAGCGACGAGCCCTCGCGCCGGGCCAAGGCGATCGTCGAGGCCACCGCGCACTTCCGCGACGCCCACATCCTCGCCAAGGTCAGCCGCGGGCTCGGCGCCCCGATGACCGGCATCGCGATGGACGAGGTCAACCAGCGCTACGCGGACAGGGGCTGGTGAGAAGTAGCTCGTGTCGGCGGCCCGCACGCGCGGACGACCACCTGACCAGTGCCGCGAGCGAAGCGAGCCGCTCGTCAGACCGCGAGCAGCGCACATGTCTCGCGCCGATCGAGCGTCCCTGGCGCTGCGAGCCAGTAGCACGGTGAACGGGCCCACGATCGGTGTGCTCGCGCTGCAGGGCGCGTTCGCCGCTCACGTCCGAACGCTCGCTGATCTCGGGGCCAGCACCCGGGAGGTCCGCACACCGGCCGACCTCGCGTCCGTCGACGCGCTGGTGATGCCCGGCGGGGAGAGCACGACGATGAGCCGCCTGCTCCGCACGTCGGGGCTGTTCGATCCCGTCGCCGATCGTCTGGCCGATGGGTTGCCCGTGTTCGGCACCTGCGCCGGGATGATCCTGCTCGCCGCCGAGGTGGTCGACGGTCGCCCGGACCAGCGAAGCTTCGGCGTGCTCGACATGCAGGTGCGCCGCAACGGCTACGGGCGCCAGGTCGACAGCTTCGAGGCCGACCTCGACGTCAAGGGCCTCGACGGGCCGCTGCATGCCGTGTTCATCCGGGCGCCGGTCGTCGAGCGCGTCGGGCAGGGTGTCGACGTGCTCGCCGAGCACGACGGCCGGCCGGTGATCGCCCGCAGCGGCGCGGTGCTCGTCGCGTCGTTCCATCCCGAGCTGACCGGCGACGGTCGGCTCCACGCCATGTTCCTCGAGGAGGTCTAGATGTCCGGCCACTCCAAATGGGCAACCATCAAGCACAAGAAGGGGGCCGCCGACAAGGCGCGCGGCAAGCTCTTCAACAAGATCGCCCGCCAGCTGGAGGTCGCGGCCCGTGAGGGCGGAGGTGATCCCACGGCGAACGCCACGCTGCGCACGATGGTGCAGAAGGCGAAGGCCGCGCAGATGACCAACGACGCCATCGATCGGGCGATCAAGCGCGGCACCGGGGAGAACGATGGCGGCACCTACGAGACGATCACCTACGAGGGCTACGCGCCCGGCGGGGTCGCGCTGCTGATCGACGTGCTGACCGACAACCGCAACCGCACCGGCGCCGAGGTGCGCAACGTGTTCTCGAAGCTGGGCGGGTCGATGGCCGAGCCGGGTGCGGTCAGCTGGCAGTTCCACCGCGCCGGCGTGCTGCACGTGCCCGCCGACGTCGCCGAGGACGACGTCATGCTCGCCGCGCTCGACGCCGGCGCCGAGGACGTGTCCGCATCGGGCGACACGTGGGAGATCACCTGCGAGCCCAATGCCGTGTACGACGTCAAGGCGGCGCTCGAGGAGGCCGGCATCAGCGTGCTGTCGGCCGAGTCGACGATGGTGTCGTCGAACACGGTCGACGTGACCGATCCCGAGGCCGCTCGAAAGGTGCTGCGCATCGTGGACGCGCTCGAGGACAACGACGACGTGCAGGACGTGTTCGGCAACTTCGACATCTCCGAAGAGCTCATGGAAGCGGTCGGCTGATGGGCGGGGTCGGAATCGGCGACCGGGCGCCGGCGTTCACGCTGGCGGGCACCGGCGGCGCGGACTACTCGCTGGCGGACTACGCCGGCCAGCCGGTCGTGATCGTGTTCTACCCGGGCGACGACACGCCGGTGTGCACGAAGCAGCTCAACTCCTACAACAACGACGTCTCGGAGTTCGACGGGGTGGGTGCCCAGGTGCTCGCCATCTCCAGTCAGGACGTCGAGAGCCACGAGCGCTTCGCCGCCAAGCACGGCTTCACGTTCCCCCTGCTGGCCGACGTCCACAAGGAGGTCGCGGGCGCCTACGGCACCCTCGGCCCGCTGGGCTTCCCGCGCCGCAGCGTGTTCGTCGTCGACGGCTCGGGCGTGATCCGCTACGCCCACCGGGCGATCGCCGGGTTGACCTACCGCTCCACCGAGGAGCTCGTCGCCGCGGTACGGGCTGCCGGGGGTTGACGACGCTGGGATCCCCGGCTTGCCGGCGGAGCCCGACTAGTGTCGAACCGGTGTTCGACACGATGCGAGTGTTGGGGATCGACCCCGGGCTGACCCGCTGCGGGTACGCGGTGCTCGATGCCCGCGGTCCGGGGAAAGCCTCGCTCGTCGCGCTCGGCGTGCTGCGCACGCCCGCCGGCGATCCGCTGCCGCACCGTCTCGCCGCGCTGCGCGACGACCTCGCGTCGCTGATCGCCGACTACCGGCCGCAGTCTGTCGCTGTCGAGCAGGTGTTCTTCCAGGTCAACGTGCGGACCGCGATGAGCGTCGGACAGGCGTCGGGCCTGGCCCTCGCCGAGGCCGCGGCTGCCGGTTGCGAGGTGGCGCAGTACACGCCGAACCAGGTGAAAGACATCGTCGCCGGCTGGGGTGGTGCCGGGAAGGAGCAGGTGCAGAAGATGGTGCAGATCCGCCTCGGGTTGACGAGCGTCCCCCGACCAGCCGACGCCGCCGACGCCGCCGCGCTCGCGTTGACCCACCTCGCGTTCGCCCCGATGCGACGCCGGGTGGCGGACTCGCAGCGCGCCGGAGCGGGTCGATGATCGGCTCGCTGCGCGGCCAGGTGCTCGAGCGTGGGCTGGACGGCACGGTGCTGCTGGAGGTCGGCGGCGTCGGCTACCTGGTGACGGTGACCCCGCGCACCCTCGCCGAGCTCGAACCGACCACGGCGGCGTTCCTGCACGTGCACCACCACATCCGCGAGGACGCGCAGACGCTGTTCGGGTTCACCTCGCGCGACGAGCGGTCGACGTTCGACGTGCTGATCGCCACCCATGGTGTCGGGCCATCGCTGGCGCTGGCGATCCTGGCGACGCACTCGCCCTCGGCGCTGGCCGACATCGTCGCCGGCGGCGACCTGGCGTCGCTGACCCTCGTACCCGGTGTCGGCAAGAAGACCGCCGAGCGCCTCCTCGTCGAGCTGAAGTCGCGACTCAGCGTGCCCGTCCTCGAATCGGTCAGCAACGGAGTGGGTGGCGGCTCCGCGGTCGCCGACGTGCGCGAGGCGCTGAGCGGCCTCGGCTACGCCAGCGAGGAGATCCGCGACGTGCTGCGCGACCTCTCCGGCGGGCAGGACGCGGCCTCGATGCTGCGCGACGCGCTCAAGGTGCTGGGAGCCAAGCGTGCGTGACGAGTTCCGTCCCGAGGCGCACGACGAGCTGCTGACCCCGCAACCAGCCGACGGGGTCGAGCAGGCCGACGAAGCAGGCCTGCGCCCTCGCCGGCTGGCCGAGTTCGTCGGCCAGCGCGAGCTCAAGGAGCACCTGACGATCGTGTTGGAGGCGGCGCGCCGGCGTGGCCAGCCCGCCGACCACCTGCTGCTCGCCGGGCCACCCGGCCTCGGCAAGACGTCGATGGCCGGGATCGTGGCCAACGAGATGGGCGTGCACCTGCACATCACGTCCGGCCCGGCGCTCGAGCGTGCCGGCGACCTGGCCGCGATCCTCACCAAGCTGGACGAGGGTGACGTGCTGTTCATCGACGAGATCCACCGCCTGTCGAGAGCCGTCGAGGAGATCCTGTACCCGGCGATGGAGGACTTCCAGCTCGACATCGTGGTGGGCAAGGGCCCCGCCGCGTCCAGCATCCGCCTGACGCTGCCGCCGTTCACGCTCGTCGGCGCGACCACGCGCACGGGGATGATCACGGGCCCGCTGCGCGACCGCTTCGGTCTCGTCGCCCGACTCGACTACTACGACGACGCCGAGCTGGAGGCGATCGTGCGCCGCGCCGCGGGCATCCTGGGCGTGGACATCGACGAC
>CAZMGD010000199.1:0-3907 GCA_964565705.1 uncultured Ilumatobacteraceae bacterium
GCCCGCGCGGGTCGGATCATGGACCTGCTCGAGCAGCGCGGCGTCGTCGGCCCGAGCGAGGGATCCAAGGCCCGTGCCGTGCTGATGACGGTCGAGGAGTTCGAACTGCTCCAGCGAGGCGACGGGTAGGCTGGCCAGCCGTGCCGCAGCGCTTCTACATCGAGACGCTCGGCTGCCCGAAGAACCAGGTCGACTCCGACAAGCTGGTCGGCACGCTCCTCGCCGACGGCCTCGAGGCGACCGACGACGTCGGCGCGGCCGATCTCGTCGTCGTCAACACGTGCGCGTTCATCGAGGACGCCCGCCGGGAGAGCATCGACACGGTGCTGGCCCTGGACGAGCAGCGTCACGCCGGTGCCCGCTTGGTGGTGACCGGGTGCATGGCCGAGCGCTACGGCGACGAGCTGGCCGAGGCGCTGCCCGAGATCGACCAGGTGGCCGGCTTCGGCGTACCGGTGGGGCTCCCGCCCACACCGGTGTCGATCGGGCGCAAGCCCGCCGTCGCGGTGCCCAGCCTCGACCTGCTCAACCTGCCCCGCCCGGCGTCGAGCGCGCCATGGGCCTACGTGAAGATCGCCGAGGGGTGCGACCGCTCGTGCGGCTTCTGCGCGATCCCGTCGTTCCGCGGCCCGCAGCGCAGCCGTGACGTGGCCTCGATCTGCCATGAGGTCGACGAGCTCGGCGCCCGCGAGATCGTGCTCGTCGCCCAGGACCTCGCGTCCTACGGCAAGGACCGGCCCGACGAGCTCGGCGCGGGATCGATCGTCCCGCTGGTGAACGCCGTCGCCGATCGCGCCGACTGGGTGCGCTTGCTGTACCTGTACCCGAGCGACCTGACCGACGCGCTGATCGACGCGATCTGCTCCACGCCCGTGCCGTACTTCGACCTCTCGCTGCAGCACGTCAGCAAACCCCTGTTGCGGCGGATGCGCCGCTGGGGCGACGGCGACCGGTTCCTCCGCCGCATCGGGACGATCCGGTCCCGAGAGCCCGACGCCGCGTTCCGCAGCAACTTCATCGTCGGCTATCCCGGCGAGACCGAGACCGACCACGACCAGCTGCTCGCGTTCGTGGAGGCCGCCGAGCTGGACTGGTGCGGGTTCTTCGCCTACAGCCCGGAGGAGGGCACGTACGCGATGGGACTCGACGGCGCGGTCGACCCGTCGCTGGCGGCCGAGCGCCTGGCGGAGCTGCGCGAGCTGCAGGACCGGATCACGGCGCGGCGCCGCGACGCGCTGATCGGCCGTACCGTCCGGGTGCTCGTCGACGAGCCGGGGGTCGGGCGCAGCCATCGTGAAGCACCGGAGATCGACGGTGTCATCGACGTACCTGCCACACTTGCGGTCGGGGAGTTCCACGACGTGACGATCACCGATGCCATGGGGCCCGACCTGGTCGCGGCCGACGCCGCTCCGGCAGGGGTGCGCTGATGCCGGCGAGCCCGAACGCCGTCGCGACGTGGGCCAACGCCGTGACCGTGGGGCGGTTGATGATCGCCCCGGTGCTGTTCGCCGTCATCCCCGAGGGTCAGGGTGGATCCTGGGCGGCGCTCGCCCTGTGGTTCGTGCTCTGCGCCAGCGACTTCTTCGACGGCTTCCTCGCCCGGCGTCACGGCGTGACCACCTCGGGTGCGTTCCTCGATCCCCTGGCCGACAAGGTGCTCGTCCTCGGGGCGATGTTCACCCTGGTCGGCCGGGACGTGTTCCCGCTGCTGCCCGTGGCGATCATCGCCGCCCGTGAGGTGTTGATCAGCGTCTACCGGGTCGTCGTGGGCGCCAAGGGGGTCAGCGTGCCGGCCAGCAAGCTGGCCAAGCTCAAGACCCTCTGCCAGCAGCTCGCCGTGGGCTTCGCGCTGATGCCGCTGACGGCGCTGGACGCTCGCTGGCTGTGGCTGACGTTCCTCTGGCTGGCTGTCGCGCTGACGGTGATCAGCGGCGCACAGTACTTCTGGAAGGCGTGGCACCACGCCCGGCGCCCGGTGCACGTCGCGCCGGAGCCGGTGCAGGCCGCATGAGCCTGCGGTGCAGCGTGCTCGCGGTGGGCACGGAGCTGCTGCTCGGTCAGATCGTCGACACCAACTCGTCGTGGATGGGCGAGCAGCTGGCCGCCAACGGCATCGGCTCGCTGATGCAGGTCAAGGTCGGCGACAACCGCGGCCGGATCGTCGCCGCCCTGCGCTACCTGCTGCAGGAGGCGGACGCGGTCATCGTCTGCGGCGGGCTCGGCCCGACGCACGACGACATCACCCGCGAGGCGATCGCCGAGGTGATGGGCGTCGAGCTGGAGCACGACGAGACCGTCGCCGACGTGATCCGCAACATGTTCGCGGTGCGCAGCCGGGTGATGGCCGACCTCAACATGCGCCAGGCGATGGTGCCGATCGGCGCGGCCGTGATCCCCCAGACGCGCGGCACCGCGCCCGGCTTGATCTGCCCCGTCGGGGACAGGGTGGTCTACGCGGTGCCCGGCGTGCCGCACGAGATGAGGGAGATGGTCGAGCGGGCGATCCTGCCCGACCTCTGGCGCCGCAGCGGCGACACCTCGGTGATCGCCAGCCGCGTGCTGCGCACCTGGGGCGACTCCGAGAGCGGCCTCAACGAGCGGTTGCAGCCCGTCATCGACCGCTTGGACGAGATCGACAACCCGACGCTGGCGTTCCTCGCCAGCGGATGGGAGGGGTTGAAGGTGCGCCTCACCGCATCAGCAGGTGACGCGGCCGCGGCCGTGACGCTGCTCGACGAGTGGGATGCCGAGGTCCGCTCGATCATCGGGCACCAGGTGTTCGGCGTCGACGACGACACGATGGAGTCCGTCGTCCTCGATCGGATGCGCACGCTCGGCCTGACGCTCGCCGTCGCCGAGAGCGTCACCGGCGGACTGGTCTGCGGGCGGTTGACGTCGGTGCCCGGTTCCAGCGAGGTGCTGCGCGGCGGGGTCGTGTCGTATGCGAGCGACGTGAAGTACGACGTGCTCGGCGTGACGCCGGGGCCGGTGGTCAGCGACTCGGCCGCCGTGGAGATGGCCGTGGGCGTGCGTTCGTCACTCGGCGCCGATGTCGGCCTGGCGCTGACCGGCGTGGCCGGGCCCGCCGAGCAGGACGGCCAGGCGGCGGGAACGCTGTACGTCGGGCTGGCGCTGCCCGACGGGACGACCGAGGCGCTCGCCGCCCGCCTCCCGGGCCAGCGCCAGCAGATGCGCGAGCTGAGCGTGATCACCGCGCTCGACTTCCTGCGCCGCCACCTGCCCGGTTGACGAGTTGGCGACGCGGGCGCAGGCTGATCGAGATCGTCGGCCGACATCGAATGCCGACGCCCAGGAAGGAAGCTCATGCCGACCATCAGCGGCATCCACCACCTCGCGCTCACCGTCACCGACGCCGACCGGAGCGCAGCATGGTACGTCGACCTGCTCGGCATGGTCCAGGTGTTCAGCGGCGACGAGGAGACCGTCTCGTTCCGCGTCCTGGCCCACCCGAGCGGCTGGTACCTCGGCGTGCGCGCCTACCGGGACGGCTCGAACGACGGGTTCGACGAGCTGCGCACCGGGTTGGATCACGTCTCCTTCGAGGTGTCGAGCCGTGAGCAGCTTGCCGCCTGGGAGGAGGAGCTCGCTGCGCGCGGCATCCCGTTCACCCCGGCGGTGGCGACGCCGATCGGCACCGTCGTCGTGTTCCGCGATCCCGACAACATCCAGTTGGAGATGTGGCTGCCGCTGACGGCGTAAGAACTTCTTCGATCGAACGCCTGATCCCCGAAACCCTGTCACACCCCCTCTCTACTGTTGTTCGCATGGAGTCGGCAGTCGGGTTCGATGTGGTGGCGGTGGTGGGCCGGGCCGTGTCGATGGTGGTGGCGTCGGCGTCGTCGGGGGAGTTGGTGTGGGCGGATCGGGCGGCGGACCGGTTGCG
>CAZMGD010000200.1:0-3808 GCA_964565705.1 uncultured Ilumatobacteraceae bacterium
CCTGTGCCTGCCCCCCTCACGCCACGCCGAGCCCCCGCCTATTGGCGCGATCTCTTAGACCGAGAGATGCCCGTCGTGTTCGCGTCAGGCCCATTCGATTGAACCTCGCGACGACTTCTCCGCAGTCTCCCCTACCTCACCCCCTGTGCATGTTCATTCGTCATAGCTCGGGTATCGGCGACCAGGCAGAGGCCACCGTCACCCCAGCACAGTGTCGAACCGCAGCCCGGCCGAGGGCAGCTGCCCTGCGGCATGGGTGCGATGCGCCGCCCAGACGTGCAACGTGCCGTCGATCCACCGGGCCGCCTGGTAATGGCGCTGCACAACGAGGCCGTCGTCCGGCACCTCCTCCTCGGGGATCAGCAGGGCGCCGTCGGCGTCGCCCGCCAGCAGCCCGGTGAGGCTGCGGACCAGCCGCCGCCCGCCCGTCACGTCGAGGACCGACCCGCGCGCGAGTACGACCTGCTCGTCCGGCCCGGTCCGCACCGGCAGCAGCGGGATCCAGTGCGGGGGTGGCTCGTGGGCGAGGCGGTAGTCGGGCGCCTCGTCGGGGTCGCCCGGGGGGTCGGGGGGCCGGGCGTCGCTCAGCGGCACACCGACCTGCAGCGGCGATTGCAGGATCTGCTCGATGGCCCAGCCGACGTTCGCCTGCTCGTCGCGGGTCAACGTGATCTGCTCGACGACCGGCCCGATGAGGGGCTGCGCCACCCGCGGGGCGAGGTACAGCAGGTTGCTGATCGGCACGCCCTCGGCCTCGTCGTCCTCGACCGGCATCGCGTGCCGGAACAGCCCCCACCGCCCCGACGTCGTCGACCCCGCGGGCTGCAGCAGCGTCCGGACGCCGAAGGTGTCGGTGACAACCAGCGACGCCGACTCCACCAGCCGTCCGACCGGAAGCTCGACACCGATCACGAACCAGTCGTTGCCGTACGAGCTGAGGGTCTCCACCAGCAGCACCTGTGCGAGGTCCGTGCTCGCCGGCTGGATCGCCACGATGTTGAGCCGGCCGTCCTCGAACTCCCAGAAGCGGGCCGCGGGCAGGCCCGGCGCGGTCACCGGCGCCGGCACGAGGGTCCGGGTGACCACCGGCCCGGCTTCCTCGGGTTTGGTCCCGAGGTTCACCTCGCCGTTCACGTCGAACTCGTACCAGTCGATCGTGTCGCGGTCGTAGCGGGGAGCGGTGAGCGTGGTCTCGCCGAACGGATCCGGCGTGCGCCGACCGGCCATCGACGCTGTGTACTCGAAGCGGGTCGACTGCCAGCACAGCGTGTCGGGGTCGGCCTCGTCGAAGAGCGTCGCCAACCAGGCGACCCAGGCGGCTGCCGCCTGGCGCAGCTCGGCGACATCGCCGGGTTCGGTGGCGCGATCGAGCCGCGGCACGTCACGGCCGGCGAGCTCGGCCCGCAGCCGTCGGCCGTCCAGGCTACGACCCGCGTGCAGGCGGGCGAACGCTGCGGTCGCCGGGTCGAGCGCGGCGAGCTGCTCGTCGGTCGGCATCCCGAGCCCATATCGAGCGAGGAAGTCGGCGCGGTAGTCGCGGGACGTGACCTGCAGTCCCAGCAGGGCCAGGAAGTGCTGGCCGGTGTCGACAGCCAGACGGATCCCGGCGGACGTGTCGGCCGTGACCGGCAGCGGGACGGTGACGCGCTCGATGATCGACTCCAGCGGAGCTGCGGCCGGGTCGAACCGGGGCGCCTCGAGCGCGGTGTTCGGGGGGATGGGCCCGGCGACGAACCGCGTCGGCACTGCGGCGGCGCCGCGCCAGCGGGCGAGGATCGGGCTGCCACCGTCGTGTCCGGCGAACTCGCCGACCTGCCACTGACGCGCCAGCAGCCACATCGGATCGCGCACCGGCGCAGCTGCGCCGACGGTGACGTCGCCGCGCCGTGGCTGCGGTTCCAGCCGGGCGAACGTGGTGATCGACGGCATCTCAGCTCCTCACTGCAGCGCGTTCGGGTTGGTCGACGGCACGTCCCCGTCGGTGTTGAACGCCAGCATCGTGGCGGGCAGGAACTGGCGGACGAGGTCGATGTCGTCGGGGCCGAGCGCCCGGACGTGCGCGAGGTCGAGCGTCTCCAGGAGCACCTGGTTCAGCCCGCCCGCGGTCCATTCCTCGCCAATCACCGGCGGCACCGCGAGCAGCAGCGCCTGCGGTGCGGTCGCGGTCGGCGGCTCGTACCGGAACGCCACGCCCGTCGTCTCCGTGGCCGACGGTACGAGCTCGGTCAGCTCGTCGACGAGCAGCCCGGCGATCTGTCGGCCGGGCGCCAGCACGCCGGCTCCCACGAGCACCAGCGATGCTGCTCCGTCGAGGTAGGTCGCCGCCGGGCGACCGTTCCAGGCCTGGCCCGGCCGGTGCGGCGTCTGGGCCAGGCCGAGGCGGAGTGGTGCCCCGCCGAGGGCAGCGGCCTCGCGCAGCGCGACGCCCAGCCGCATCAGCGGCTCGCGCACGCGCTCCAGGCGCATCAGCCAGGTCTCCGCGACTAGGGGCTCCTCCCCCGCCAGCGCCGGGTCGTCCCGCGAGGCGACCAGGTCGTCGGCGTCGGGTGGCAGGAAGCGCGGCAGGGCCACGAAGCCGGGCCCGAGCAGCACCCGCAGGCGCTGCTGGAGGGTGTCGTCGCCCTCTGAGATCGCGGCGGCCTCGTCGAGCCTGGTCTGCAGCGACGCCCCGGCGCGGTCGGCCGCGGCCCGCATCGACGCTTCATCGAGGGTCGCCGGCACGTCGCCCAGATTGAAACCCCACGCCCGCACCAGCGCGGCTTCGGGGCTGGGACCAGCCAGTGCCGTGACCGTCGCTCGTGCGAGTTCCTCGGCGCGGGCGCAGCGCTGACCCAGCTCTTCGACGTCGATGCCGGGCTGCGGGTCGGCGTGTGGCGGCTGGAGCTTCGAGCCGTCCAAGGGCTGTGCGGCGGCCACTAGCGCGGCCAGGGATCTGCCGAGCTCCAGCAGATCCAGCAGATCCCGGTCGCCCTCCAGCGTCACCCCAGGGAGCGCCAGGGCGGCCCGTGCCGACAACTCCGCCAACCCCGACTCCCCGGCGCTGGCGATCCGCACGAAATCGGTGGCGGTCAGCCCGAGGTCCGCGAGGGCCGCGTGCCCGGTGACCGGCCCGAGGCAGCGCGCGAACCAGGCGTCCAGCGCCGGTTCGCTCGCGGCCCAGGGCGAGGCGGCCGAGTCGGCCCAGCCGCCGGTCGGGGCCGCGTCCACGGGCAGCACGACCGCGACCCGATGGGTAACGGTGATGCCGGTGCGCGGCGTGCGGACGAAGTCGAGGTCCGGCGGCGGGGCGAGCCCGCGGTCGATGTCGCCGAGGGTGTTGACCGCGGCCGTGAGGTTGCCGCGGACCATGTGATGGACCTGCTCGGCCTGCAGCAGATCGGCGGCCGCGTCGACGGCGACGCCGAGCCGCCGCAGCACGCCGGCGGCCCTGCGGCGCAGCGCCGCGTCCTGCGAGCCGGCCACGAGATGGTCGATGGCGTGGTCCTCGCTGTCGGAGGACAGCTTGTGCAGCGAGAGGCCGTCGAGCCGGCGGGCCGGAATCGGCAGCAGCTCCTGGCCCGGCAGCGGCGCGACCTCGCGGGCGTTGTCGATCGATGCGTCGAGCCCGCGCTCGTGCAGGTCGCGCTCCACCAGGTAGCCGAGCACGGCGCCGAGGCTGCGGCCGGCCCGGACGCCGTCGAAGATGCGCTGGGCCAGCCGCACCCGTTGGGAGGTGATCGTGATGGCGAACGGGTCGTCGTCGCCGCCGTGGGCGAGGTGGGCGTTGCGCAGCAGCGCCGCGACCTCGGCCTGGTGGATCGACGGCGCG
>CAZMGD010000201.1:0-3773 GCA_964565705.1 uncultured Ilumatobacteraceae bacterium
AGGCGGCGAGCACGGCGAATGCGGTGCCGAGCTCGAGCGCGTCGACTGCAGCGATCGAGCGATCGAGCACGCTCAGCACTCCGATCACCGAGCCCGCCGCGTCGTGCACCGGCACGACCAGCATCGTCCGCGGCACGAAGCCCGTGCGTTCGGCGACGTCGCGCCCGAATCGCGGGTCGCCCGCCGGGTCGTCGACCACCAGCGCCTGGCCGGTGGCGGCCACCCAGCCGCCGAGCCCTCGACCGGCACTCAGCTCGGTGCCCACGATCGTGTCGGCACCGACCCCAGCAGCTGCGACGTAGCGGAGCTGGTCGGCGCCTGCCCGGGCGACCGACACGGCGGCCGCGCCGAACGCGACCTGCGCCGCGTGGCACACCGCCGTCAGCTCCTCCTGCCACGCGACCGGCTGCAACATCGCGCTGCCGTCAGCGACCGCGTCGATGAGCTGGTCGAGGAGGTCGCGTCGCCGCATCGCGAGATCATGCCCGACGACGCGGTGGCACGTATCGTTCGGAGGTGGACCAGGGGTTGCTCGACCGGCTCGGGCCCGACAGTCGGCGGGTGTTGAACCGCCGTCGCTACCGGAAGGGCGACACGCTCTTCCACGAGGGCGATGCCGGCGACTCCCTCTACCTCGTCGATCGCGGACGGGTGGCGATACGGGTCACCACGACGCTCGGTGACGTCGTCACCCTCACCGTCCTCGGGCCCGGCGACGTGTTCGGTGAACAGGCGCTGTTGGTGGCGCAGGCCACGAGAACCGCGAGCGCGGTCGCGCTCGAGGCGGTCGAGGTGCTGACGCTGCACCGGCGCGACTTCGTCGCGTTGCGCCGCGGTGACTCGATCGACTCGATGCTCGTCGAGCTCCTCGCCGCGCAGGTCCGTCGGCTGACCGAGCGCCTGCAGGAAGCACTGTTCGTGCCCGCCGATCGCCGGGTGGCCAGGCGGCTCACCGAGCTCCTCGAGGTGTACGGCTTCGGTGACGGCACGGCGGAGATCCCGTTGCGCCAAGACGACCTCGCGTCCATGGCCGGCACGACCCGGCCGACCGTGAACCGTGTGCTGCGCCGCCTCGAGGACGACGGCGTGGTCGCCCTGCGCCGTGGCCACGTGACCGTCGTCGACGTCGTCGCCCTCCGCCGGGCCGCGAGCTGATCCTCAGCTCAACGACAGCCAGCGCTCCACCTGCGCGTCGGCGACCTCGCTCGCCTCGCCATGGCCGGTCACGGCCGGGATGAAGATGGCGCGGTCGAGCCCCTTGAGCTGCAGAGGTGTGGACCCCGACCGAACGGTGGCGGTGCGCGGGATGTCGCGCAGCAGTGCGATCTCGCCGAAGGAGTCGCCGGGCCCGAGCTCACGGATGTGTTCACCACCGATGAGCACCTCCGCCGTGCCGTGTTCGATGACCCAGAACCGATCGCCCCGGTCGCCCTCACGCATCACCTCGGTGTCGGGCGGCACGGTCATCGACACGAGCGATTGAGCCAGGCGCTCCAGCGCGGGTGGTGGCAGCACGGCGAGGCTCGGGACGCCGCGCAACAGGTGGAGGCCCGGGGGTGCGAGCACGGTGACGTCGATCCGCCGCAGTCCCGCCAACCCGGCGAGCGCCACCGCGGCGACGAGGCCGCCGATCACCGCCAGCCCGGCTCGGAGGCCGACGGTGGCGGAGAGGATCGGCATGGCGAGCGCGCCGAGCGCCATCCCGAGGGTCAGGACGCTCTCGAGCGCACCGAACACCCGACCCATCACGGCGGGAGGGGCGAGTCGCTGGACGATCGTGTAGCAGTTGATGTCGACGAGCGAGTTGCCGAGGCCGAGCAGGAACATCGCGATCAGCACCGAGGCCGTCGTGGGCACGGCAGCGATCAACAGCAGCGGGGCCGACCAGAGCAGCACCCCGACGCCGAAGTCGGTGGCGATCCGCTCGCGGCTGGCGAGCACCAGCGCGACGAAACCGCCGATGATGCCCCCGACCCCGAGCGTCGCGCTCGTCAGGCCGACGCCCGACTCGTCGAGCTCGAGCAACTCGATCACGATCGCCACCTCGAACACCAGCGAGGCGCCGGCCACGACCGTCTGGGCAGTGATCAGCAACGTGATCAGCCGCAGGCTGCGATGGCGGTTGATCGTGGCGAAGCCGGCGATCGCGTCGCGGACGATCCCTGCCGATGCCACTTCGTCGGCGTCGTCGGCGTCGTCGGCCCTCTCGACGGTGGGTGCGGCCGCTGGGATCCGGGCGACGAACACGATCGACACCAGGAAGGTGAGGGCGTTGACGAGGTAGACGATCGGGATGTCGGCGACGGCGAGCAGGAGGCCGCCGAGGGCCGGCCCGAGGAAGAACCCCACGCCTTCGATCGTCGATGCCGCCACGTTGGCGCTCGTCAGCTCTCGTGGTTCACGGGCGAGGCTCGGCAGCAGCGACGCCTGTGCAGGCCGGAACGCGAGCGACAGCACCGACGTCACCAGCCCGGCGGCGTAGACACCTGCGGCCGGGCCGTCGGCAGCGATCAGCGCGGCGCCGATCACGACCACGGCGGCGCGCGACAGGTCGGAGACGATCATCACGCGGCGCTTCGGGAAGCGGTCGGCGAACGTCGACATCAACGGGCCGAGCAGCGCCATCGAGAGGTAGCGGGTCACGCCGAACAGGCCGATCGCAGTCGCCCCACCGTGTTGGAACGCCCACACCGACACGGCGACCGCGTACGCCCAGTCACCGATCACGGAGGCGGCGAGCGCGAGGTTCAGTCGGCGCAGTCCGGGGTTGCGGAACACCGACCCGAACGCGTCCGTCGACTCCCGAAGCTGCGTTCTGACCGAGCCCACGTCGCCCTCCCGACGCCGGTCGTGGCACCGGCGCGAAGCCAGCACGCTAGTCGGCATCGGAATCGGCGGGCATCGACGGACTCAGCCGCTGCTGCTCCACCCATCGATCGGCTGGCCGGCCTTGTCGAACAAGACGGTGTCGGCGGCGCCGAGCACCGAGGTCGCGCCGGACGTCGTGCCCCCGACGCCGGCCATCGACTCCAGGAACGGGGCGAGGTCGCCGGGTCCGAGCCGCGCTCGACCGAGTTCTCATCGAGGCGATGGTGCGAGCCCGCCTGGATGACACCCGCCGGATCGAGGCGTTCGTCGCCGCCCGCCTCGTCGTCGATGAGCGCACCGTGCGCTCGGGACCACACCCGGGCACGGTCTGTGAGACCGAAGCCGGCGTGCCGTTGCCCGCCTCGCTGGCAACCAACCTGTGTGCCCACGCCAAGGTCAGCGCAGCGATCGTCGACGCCGACGGCAAGATCGTCGAGATGGGCTGCCGGTCACGGACCGCGACTCGCGAGCAACGCCGAGCCCTGCGAGCGCTGTACCGCAGCTGCGCTCGTCCGGACTGTGCCGTCACCTTCACAGCGATCATCACGGTCTGCCTTGGGTCGGCGGGCATCGAGTGCACGGTTCGCCGGAGACCGTCCGTCGCGCGAGACCATCGCCACGATGCACGAGGAGGCCCATCGGCGTTGCTTCATCGCGAGCTCGGTTCGGTCAGAGATCGTGATCGTCTCAGAGCGTGGTCAAGGCGTGGTCACGCGTGCCAGACCAGGCAGTCGCGCGGCGAGGGCACCACGATGACCGGCCAGGACGACATGTCGTTGACGAGGCTGCGGGTCACGCTGCCGAGCAGTCGCTGGCCCACCGGCCCGAGTCCGCGCGTGCCGACCACGACGCCGGCCGGCGGCTCGGTGCGGGCAACGGACCGGAGCACGTCGCGAGGATCGCCC
>CAZMGD010000202.1:0-3719 GCA_964565705.1 uncultured Ilumatobacteraceae bacterium
GGACGGATCCTGCTCACCACTGCCCGTGTAGCGGAACCAGAGCAGGTCGCCGTTCTCCCGGACGGCGAGGAAGGCGCCTCCACCGACGCCGACGATGTGACGGAAGCCGAGGAAGCCGCGGCCGATCTGGTTGCCTTGGTTGGGCGCGCCGAATCCACGGACTCCGGTGGGGTCGTGCTCGCCGTGGCCGTCGTACTGGAACCAGCGCAGATCGCCGTTCTCGGCGACGGCGAAGATCGTGGTCGCCGTCGTCTGGGCCTCGCGAGGTGAGACGAACAGGTGGCGGAAGCTGTGGAATCCGTTGCCGATCACGTTGCCAGGATTGTTCTCCACGAAGCCGTTGAATCCCGTGGGGTCGTGCTCGCCCGCCCCGGTGTACCGGAACCAGGTGAGGTCGCCGTTGGGTGCGACAGCGAGGATGATCCCGTTGCCGCCGCCGACGACGTGGAGGAAGTGCCCGAAGCCCCGGCCGATCTGGTTGCCCGAGTTGTTCCCCACGAAGCCGTTCGCTCCCGTCGGGTCCTCCTCACCGAAACCGTCGTATCGGAAGTAGCGCAGCGCGCCGTCGTCGTCGATCGCGAAGAAGCGGCCGACGTGCGGGCGAGCGACGCCCGCAGGCGCGGTGCCGTTCCCGGTGTAGAAGATGTGCCGCATGCGTCTGCCTCCGATCTGGATCAAGCCGCCGACCTGCGTCTGGCTCGCCGCCTCGGTGACGGCTGTCCGGTCCGAAGGTACGGACGGCGCGCAGCCGGCACATCCGTGCTAGCACCACAGTTGGTGGGATCGGCACCGACGCGGTCGGAGTTGCGCGTGCTACCCCCGATGTGGGCGATGACGGGCATGTCGACAATGCGGCGGTGGCAGCGCGATCTGTGACGAGCGTTCCCGACTCGTTCTCGATGGTGGCGCGACTACGGTCATGGTGGATGGGGGCCGACACCCCACTGGTCGGGCTCGCCGATCGCGAGCTGGCAACGCTGGCCTTGATCGCGGACGGTCTCTCGAACGAGGCGATCGCTGGTCGCCTGCACATCAGCGTGAGGACGGTCGAAGCCGTGTGCGCGACGATCTTCCGCAAGCTCGACCTGGCCGAGCAAGCCGAGACGAACCGGCGTGTGCGGGCTGCGGTGCTGTACGTCAACCATGCGCGCGACATCCCCGACGAGCTGACCATCCCACACCGGTGGACGACCTTCGTGGGGCGGGGCAACGAGCTGGACGACCTTCGTCACCTGCTGGAGAACCACCGCTGGTTGACGGTCATCGGGCCTGGCGGCAGCGGCAAGACCAGCCTGGCGATCGCTCTCGCCGCCGGCCACCAGCGCGCCCGTGGCCGGGTGCGGTTCGTCGATCTCGTCCCGGTGCACACTCCCGGCGGCGTCATCGACGCGGTCTGCGATTCGTTCGGCGTGGTCGCGCGCAACGGCCGGGTCGCCCTCCGTCGCGTGCGCCAACTCATCGGCGACGATCCGTTGCTCCTCGTGATCGACAACGCCGATCCACTCCGAGCACCGGTCACCGCGGTGATCGGCGAGCTCGCCCCCCTGTCCAACCTGACGATCGTCGTCACCAGCCGCTCGCCGCTTCGATCTGCCGACGAACACGTGTGGGTCATCCCGCCGTTGCGGATCGGCGAGGCCGAGCAGCTCCTCCGGCAGCGAGCCACGTTCGCGCTCGACGACGCGGCCGCAGCGGCGATCTGCGCCGCAGCCGACGGCATGCCCCTCGCGATCGAGCTCGCCGCCGCCCGCATCGACGCACTCGGTGTCGACCAGGTCGTCGCCCGGCTCGCCGAACTTCCGTCACTGCTGACTCTCCGTGACAGCACGGACCGTCACGCCAGCATCGCCTCCGCGCTCGAGCTGAGCTACACCGGCCTCGACCCGGATGCACAGCAGGCCTTCCGGACGCTCGCGCTGCTGCCCGGCGGGTTCACGCTCGATGCGGCGCGACGATGCGTCGATGTCCCCGACGCAGATCGTGTGGCGGACGTGCTCGAGGCGCTCGTCGGCGCATCGCTGGTGTCGTTCACCGGCGAGCGGTACCGGATGCTCGAGCCCGTTCGCCAGTACGGCGCCGACCTGGCCGATGACGCCGAGCGACGCCGCGCGTCGCGCCGATTCGTCACGTGGGCGGTCGAATGGGCTGGGCACGCCGGCAAGCACGTGATCGTCGACCTCTCGCACTGGTCGCCGCTGCTGCAGCGCGAGGATCCCAACCTGACGGCGGCGATCGACATCGCCTGCCAGGAGGGATGGATCGACGACGCGCTCCGCCTGGTCGGCCGCCTGGGCTTCTGGTGGACCGCTGCCCACAACGCGACCCATCTGAGCCTCGCTCTCCGCGTGCTCGACGGATGTGACGGCCGGGAGACGCCTCGACCGCTCGGCTGGGCGCTGATGGCCACTGCCAACCTCGGACTCCTGGTCGGCCGAGGCGATCACGACTGGGAAGCCATGTTCGAACGGGCGATCACCCTCCTGGAAGACAGCAACGACGTCGTCGGCCTCGGCGCCGCCCTCTTCTGGCACGCGTACCACACCGGCTCGTCGGCGACCCTCGATCGTGCGATCACGATCGCCGAGCAGACAGGGAACGACGTCGTCCTGGGCTGGAGCCTGTACCGCAAGGCGACCGGCGCCAGTCAACAGGGCCGACCGATCGACGAGCAGCTGTCGCTGCTCCAACGCGCCGAGTCCGTCGCCCAACGGTCCGATCTTCCCGCCGTTCGGGCGGCCGCGTTGATGGGCAGGGCCGCGTGCTACCAGCTCGAACCTGTCACGGCACGACCGCGTGGCGAGCCTCCCAGGCTCCGGGACATGGCCGACGAGGCCGAAGCGATCATGCGACAGTCCGGCGGGTTCAGTCCGACCACGATGATCCACGAGCTCGTGTTCATGCAGGCCAGGCTGCGTCTCGCCGATCAGGACGTCGGTGCAGCCGAACGACATGTCGTCGAAGCGATCGGCATCGGTGCGATCTGCGAGAGCCGGCCGATCCTCGGTGAAGCGCTCGTCCTGGGTGCCGCCCTGTCGGAGCTGCGCGGACGCGACGACGACGCTCGACGACTCGTCGAGCTGAGCGCCGAGCTGACCGCCCACCCGGGGAGCTCGCAGTGGGATCCGCTGCTGCCCGCGAACACCAGACGCCGGCTCGCGGGCCCCACCACCGACGCCCTGCACCCTCTCGTGACCGACGACCGGTTCGAGGCCATCGAGGCCGAAGCGCTCGACCTGCTCCGGCGAACGGTCCCGGACGGCCATTGACGCGCTCCGCCGTTCCCCACGCGAGATTTCTGGCTGACGGGTGCAACACCTTCGGGCTCTCGATCGCCGTAGGGGATGATGGCCACAGTGGGCGTGAGGCGCGGACCGGATCCGGCGACGGCTGATCGTGTTGCGCAGCTCGACGCGCTGTACCGGGTCGAGGACGCCGGGATGGTGCGCCTTGCCCACACGCTGCTGGCGGGCAACGCCGAGGCCGTCGGCGGCCATCGCGACCTGCCCGCTGGCGGCCGAGTGCGTCCCATCGCGACGATCACCGTGAGCAGCACGAACGGCTCCGGCGAGCATCAGCGCGCGACCGGTGCGCATCCCGGCGGCGGCACGGGCCCGCTCGCCCGGACTCCGATCGGAACGGCGGCCCACAGGTGCTCGGCCAGGATCTCCGCCGTCACCAGCCGGATCTCACGTCACCGCGACTCGTCCTGTGCGTCGGTG
>CAZMGD010000203.1:0-1096 GCA_964565705.1 uncultured Ilumatobacteraceae bacterium
GTAGCCGATGCCCTTGATGACCTCACGGGCCAGCTTCGGGATGTCGACGTAGGCGGTCGTCGTGACCTCGCCGGCGACCACGCACAGACCGGTCGTCAGCAGGGTCTCGCACGCCACGCGACCGTCGGGGTCGTCGGTGAGGATGGCGTCGAGCACGGCGTCGCTCACCTGGTCGGCCATCTTGTCGGGATGGCCTTCGGTGACGCTCTCGGATGTGAAGGACCAGCGACGGGTCACGTCTGATCTCCTTGCAAGGGTGTTTCGGGTTGCTTCGGTTGGTTCCGAATGCCGACGATCTCGTCGATCACCTCGCTGGCGACCGCCAGCTTGTCGATGAGCCCCACCTCACGAGGGTGCATCCCGGGACGAAGCAGCGTAACCGCGTTGGTGTCGTGAGCGAAGCCCACTCCTGGCGCAGCGACGTCGTTGGCGACGATCAGATCGAGGTGCTTGGCCCGGAGCTTGGCCTCGGCGTTGGCGACGAGATCGGCGGTCTCCGCGGCGAAGCCCACGAGCACCTGGCCCGGGCGCTTGCGCGCGCCGAGGCCGGCGAGGATGTCGGGCGTCGGTTCGAGGACGATGTCGGGCGCGCCGTCGGCCTTCTTCAGCTTGCCGGTCGCAGCAGCCTTGGGCCGGAAGTCGGCGACGGCGGCGGCCATGACCACCACGTCGGCGGACGGCGCGTGCTCGCCCACGGCTGCCTCCATCTCGGCGGCCGTCTCCACGGCGACGACCTCGGCGCCGTGCGGCACCGGCAACTCGACGGTGGAGATGATCGTGACCCGCGCGCCTCGGGCTGCGGCGACCGCAGCGATCGCGTAGCCCTGCTTGCCGCTGGACCGGTTGGCGATCACGCGCACGGCGTCGATCGGCTCACGGGTGCCGCCAGCGGTGACCACCACCGACACGCCGGCGAGATCACTCGGGCCGAGGACGCGCTCGATCTCGGCGACGATCCGCTCAGGCGCGGCGAGGCGGCCGGCGCCGACGTCACCGCCGGCGAGACGACCCGAGTCGGGCTCCACGACGTGCACGCCACGGCGCCGCAGCGTGTCGAGGTTCTCCTGCACCGCCGGGTGCTCCCACATCTCGGTGT
>CAZMGD010000203.1:1106-3664 GCA_964565705.1 uncultured Ilumatobacteraceae bacterium
CAGACGACGACCGGGGCGCGGGTCGCGAGCAGTGCGTTGGTCAGGAGATCGGTGCTCAGACCGGCGGCGTAGGCGCCGATCAGGCGGGCGGTCGCCGGCACCACCACGATCAGATCTGCGTCCTGGCCGAGGCGCGTGTGCGGGATCGGGGTGTCCTCGTCCCAGAGGCTCGTCTGCACGGGCTCGCTGGCGAGCGCGGACAACGTCGTGCGCCCGATGAAGCGCTCGGCTGCCGTCGTCATCACCGGGACGACATGGGCGCCGGCGTCGACGAGCCGCCGGCTGACCTCCACCGCCTTGTAGGCGGCGATGCCCCCGGTCACGCCGAGCACGATCCGCCGGCCGGCGAGGGCACCCATCGTTGGCTGGGGCTCAGGCCTCGAGCGGGCCCTCGGGGAGGGCGAGCTCACCCTCGGCGTCGACCTCGACGTGCACGGCCACCGGGACCGGCACGATCTTGTCGGCGGCGATCTCCTCGAAGCTGATGCTGAGCGGCTTGCGGGCCACCGACGACACCTGCGGGGGCACGACCTTCGACCCGGCCTCGCCGAGGTGGGCGAAGTAGGAGTTGATCTGCCGGGCTCGGCGAGCTGCCAGCGTCACGAGCGAGAACTTGGAGTCGACCTTGTCGAGCAGGTTCTCGATCGGCGGGTAGATCATCGAGTCATGGGCACGCGCCACGCGGGGTTCCTCCTGTGCAGAAAGCCCTGCAAGGCTACCGGTTGGCGACGCGTGAACGGCGCTCTGCCTCGATGATCGACAGCATCTCCTCGATCGTGGTGGCCAGGTCGTCGTTGACCACCACCACGTCGGCGAGTGCGCGCCCGATCGGTTCTTCGTCCTCGGCCTTGCGCAGCCGTTCGGAGACCTTGTCGCCGGGATCACCACGGCCGTGCAGGCGACGTTCCTGCTCGGCGCGCGACGGCGGCAGGACGAAGATCAAGAAGGCGTCGGGCTGGAGTCGCTTCACCTGCTGGGCGCCGTCGACCTCGATCTCCAGCACCAGGTCACGATCCTCGGTCGCTTCCGGGATCGGTGTGCCGTACCAGTTGCCGAGGAAGTCGGTGTACTCCAGGAAGCCGCCGTCGGCGATGCGCTGTTCGAACTCGTCGCGCGACACGAACACGTAGGCGTCGGGGGACTCGCCGGGGCGTCGGGCGCGCGTGGTCCAGGACCGGCTGAGCCAGAGCCTGGGGTCACGCGCGACCAGCGCGTCGACGATCGTTCCCTTGCCGACCCCGCCCGGGCCGGACACGACGACGGTGAGCGGGACGTTCAGTTGGCGAGCTGCTCGAGCAGGGACTGCTTCTGCTGGGCGCCGAGGCCCTGGACACGACGGTTGTCGGCGATTCCGATGTCTTCCATGATCCGACGGGCCTTGACCTTGCCCACGCCGGGCAGGCTCTCGAGGAGGGAGACGACCTTGAGCTTGCCGACCGTCGAGTCGGTGGAGGCGAGAGCATCGGAGAGCGAGAGGGAACCCATCTTCAGGCGCGCCTTCAGTTCGGCGCGAGCGGCACGGGCCTCGGCCGCCTTGGCCAGGGCTGCCGATCGCTGCTCGGGAGTCAATTGCGGAGGTGTTGCCATGCGGAGCACCCTACCCCTGCAGCTGCCCTGGTCAGGGGATCACCCCGGGCGTCACCCGTGCGCGGCACCGACCAGTTCGGTGAGATCGCGCACGCCCTGACCTGCGGTCCAGCGCTCGAGCTCGACCGCGATCCGGGCCGCAGCGCGGGGGTCGGCAAACGTCACGGTCCCGACCTGGACGGCGGACGCGCCGGCGAGCACCAGCTCGATCGCGTCCCAACCCGATGCCACGCCGCCGACCCCGACGATCGGGAGATCGGGCTGGGCGGCGTGCACGTCATACACCGCGCGCACCGCGATCGGATGGATCCCACGGCCGGACACGCCGCCCCCGCCGGCGCCGAGCACCGGCCGGCGGGTCGTGGGATCGATCACCATGCCGAGCAGGGTGTTGATCAGCGTGACGGCATCGGCGCCGGCCGCGCGCACGGCCTCGGCGATCTCGACGACCCGGTCGGTGTTGGGGCTGAGCTTGGCCCATCGCGGGACGCCGGCCGCGGCCGTGACCGCGATCACCTCGGCGCTGAGTGCGGCGTCGTGGGCGAAGATCCCTCGCCGGCCTTCGAGGTTGGGACACGACAGGTTGACCTCGACGGCGGCGACATCCGCGCCGGCGAGCCGCTCGGCCGCGGCGGCGTAGTCGGCGACGCTGCGCCCCCAGATGCTGGCGACCACCGTGGCCCCGGTGGCCCGCAGCTTGGGCAGCTCGTCGTGCCGCCATGCCTCGACGCCCGGCCCCTGGAGCCCGACTGCGTTGATCATCCCGAGCGGCGTCGCGTGCAGGCGCGGGGCCGGGTTCCCCGCCCAGGGGTAGGCCGCCAGCGACTTGACGACGATCCCGCCCAGCGCCGACAGGTCGAGGTAGCGCGCGAGCTCGATCCCGTGCCCCGCGGTCCCCGACGCCAACAGCACCGGTGACCGCAGCTCGACTGACCCGACCCGAGCCTTCACGACGCCACCGAACCACGGCG
>CAZMGD010000204.1:0-3608 GCA_964565705.1 uncultured Ilumatobacteraceae bacterium
CGGTGACACGGTCGCGCCGCCGAGCACGACGTCGACGCCGAGGCCGGCGTCGGCGACCACCGAGGCGGTCCAGGTGACGTCGTCGGGCACGGGGGCGTCGGCGTCGTCGGGCACGGTCGCGGTCCGCCCCCACGAGCAGGTGGCGAGGCACTGGGTGTTGGCGAACGACGCCAGGTTGAGGGTCGTCGGGTCGCCGCCGTCGGCGGGGTTCGCCGCCGTGTAGTCGGGGCCGGTCTCGTCGAACAGCAGGCCGGCACGGGCCGCCGCACCGACGTCCACCCGGCCGGACCCCTGGGCGTACGGATCGGCGATGCCTCCGGTGAACTCGGTGACCGTGGGCGTCGCCGTGGTCATCAGGGCCGACTGCATCTGCGCCGGCGACCACTCGGGCCGGGCCTGGACCAGCAGCGCGCCGGCGCCGGCGACGTGCGGGCTGGACATCGACGTGCCGGAGATGATGCCGTGGATGTCCTCGTCGTAGGCGTGAGGATCACCCGATGCGTAGGCGGCGAGGATGTCGACACCCGGCGCGGTCACGCTCGGCACGATCGTGTCGACCGCCCGGTTGGGACCGCGCGAGGAGAAGCTCGCCATCACGTCGCCGTTCGCGTCGTCGTAGGTGAACGTGGTGCCGGCGATCGTCGCCGTGTGGGTCGTGCCGGTGGCCAGCCACGCCCGCAGCTGCTGCGCGGCGGTGTAGCCGAGGAACACGCCCGGCACTGCGTACTGGTCGGAAACGAGCGAGTCGAGGTGCACCGTGTCGTTGAGCAGCACGAAGCCGACGGCGCCTTGGGCAGCCACGTTCTCGGACTTCTCGATGCGGCCGTTGACGCCGCGCACGCAGATCACGATCTTGCCGGCGAACTCGGCATGGCCTGCGTCGTCCTGGCACAGCGGGTCGCCGACCGATGATGCGTCGACCAGCTCGGTGGGCGTCGCGAGCGCGCCGGTCACCGACTTGCCGAGCAGATCGTCCAGCGGGCCGGCGTCGCTCGTCAGGTTCGTCAGCGCGTTGCCGTTGTAGCGGCTGTGGGTCGACGCGCCCACGGACGTGATCCACGGTGCATCGGCAGGCGAACCCGTCGTCGCGAACCCTGGACCGGCGTTTCCGTTCGACGTGGCGACGAAGATGCCCGCGTTGCGGGCGGCGAGGAAGCCGAGGCTGTCGAAGTCGTCCCAGAGCGCGGACGGCGAGTCCGAGCCGATCGAGTAGTTGATCACGTCGACCTCGTCCTCGATCGCCTGGTCGATCGAGGCGGTCAGCCCCGACACGTTGCAGCAGCCGAGGTAGGCGATGACGTTGGCGTGCGGCGCGACACCGGAGATGTCGAACGGGGGCGTGGTGATCGAGTCGGTCTCGATGACGACGCCGTGCACGACGCTGCCACCCGACGTCGACGCCGTGTGCGAGCCGTGGCCGTCGTAGTCGACGGCGGTCGTGTTGATGCCGCCGAACACGTAGGCGCCGATCAGCTTGTCGTTGCAGGGGAACGCCGGGTCGTACACCTGGTTCTCCGCATCCGGATCGCAGACGCCGTAGTACTTGTCGCGCGGGTTCTGCACCGTGTACCCGTCGTCGCCGGTCGCCGCGAACGAGCGGTTGCCGGGGCTGATGCCGGTGTCGATCGTGCCGATCACGACGCCCTCACCCTTGATGTCGGTCGGCAACCCGAGGTCGGTCGCTGCGTTCCAGAGCGCTTCGGCGCCCTGCCACTGGGGGCCGACGTCGGTCTGGATCTCTCGAACCTGATCGGGTTGGATCGAGACGACCGCGGGATCGTCGGCGATCGTGCGCGCTTCCTCCGCGGTCAGCACGGCAGCGATGCCGTTCACCGCGAACTGGTAGGTGAACGGCACGTCGACCTCGCGGCCGACGGTGCGCTCGATCCGGGTGACGAAGTCGAGCTGCTCGGCGACCAGGTGGCTGCGGTAGGCCGCGACCGGCGCCGCCGCCGGGTCGAGCCGCTGACCAGACTCCGGCGCGGTCGGCGCCAAGCCGGCCTCGCCGCCCTGGTAGTTGGGCACCGCGTCGCCGTCGAGGCGGATCAGGTACGTCTCGGGTGCCTCACCGATGCCGAACACGCGCAGTTGCGCGCCGCGGCTCGGCGCGTCGCCGACAGCCGTCGCCTCGGCCGGGACCAGGTCACCCCGGGAAGCGGCTGGATCGTCCGGCGACGGGCCGGCTGCTCCGGCGGATCCGCCCGCCGTCGCCGGCACTCCCACCAATCCGACGGTCGCCGCGAGCGCGACCCATCGGTGGCGCCGGCGACTCGACTGGGCGCATCGAGTGCGTTGACGTGCGGACAGAACCTTCACAGGCCCTCCCATCCTCGGTTGCTCCTCCCCAGGCCGAAGCCTGGCTGCGCTCGCAAGTTAGCTCCGTCTCCGCGACCACTTGGACGAAACGTTCCAGAACGGCCACCGAGGGTCCGGGGTAGAACGCCGAGCGTGGTGGCGCGACGCGTTCACACACCGTTCACCAGTACTTCCCCGGCGACTACTACCCTCCCCCGCGTATGCGCGCCATCCGCCGGTTCCGTGTCGATCCCGCCATCCCCGAGTCGCTCGCCGCCCTGCGCGGGCTGGCCAGGAACCTGCACTGGACGTGGGACCGCGATCTCAAGGCGCTGTTCCCCCGCCTCGACCGCGACGGGTGGGAGTCAGGTGGCCACGACCCGATGCGGGTGCTCGACGGCATCACGGTGGAGCGCTGGGCCGAGCTCGCCGCCGATCCCGACGTGGTCGCCGACGTGCACGCCGCCACCGCCCGCCTCGACGAGGCGCTGCGCTCGCCGCGCTGGTTCCAGGGCCGCTCGGAAAGCCCGCTGCACGCCGTCGCCTACTTCTCGCCCGAGTTCGGCATCTCCGAGACGCTTCCCCAGTACTCCGGGGGCCTCGGCGTGCTCGCCGGCGATCATCTCAAGGCGGCCAGCGATCTCGGGGTGCCGCTGGTGGGCATCGGCCTGCTGTACGCCGAGGGCTACTTCCGCCAGCGGCTCAACGCCGACGGCTGGCAGGAGGAGCGCTTCCCCCGCCTCGACACCGCGGGGCTGGCGATCACCCCGACCGGGATCACGGTCAGCGTCGACCTCGCCGGCGATCTCACCCAGATCCAGGTCTGGCGCGTCGACGTCGGGCGCGTGGCCCTCTACCTGCTCGACACCGCAGTGGCGGGCAACAGCGAGGAGGCCGCCGGGATCACCAACCGGCTCTACGGCGGCGACGTCGAGCACCGCCTCCGCCAGGAGATCGTGTTGGGCATCGGCGGCGTGCGCGCGCTGCGGGCACTCGGCATCGACGCCCAGGTGTTCCACTCCAACGAGGGGCATGCCGGCTTCAACTCGCTGGAGCGGATCCGCGAGCTCGTGTCACGCGGCCTCACCTTCGCCGAGGCGATCGAGGTCGTGCGCGCCGGTGGCGTGTTCACGACCCACACCCCGGTGCCGGCCGGCATCGATCGCTTCAGCGCGGAGCTGATGGAGAAGTACTTCGCGAGGTTCGCCGCCGAGTGCGGCGTGTCCATCGACGAGCTCCGCGCCCTCGGGAGCCGCGCCGACGAGCCCGACGACCACCGCTTCAACATGGCCGTGCTCGGCCTGCGCCTCGCC
>CAZMGD010000205.1:0-3569 GCA_964565705.1 uncultured Ilumatobacteraceae bacterium
GCCGTTCGGAGGTCGACATGCCTGGGAAGTCCGCCCACGTCAAGAACGAGAAGCAGTACGAGGCTCTGAAGGACAAGGGGATGTCGAAGGAACGGGCGGCGAAGATCGCCAACTCGCCCAAGGCGTCCGAGCACGGCGGCAAGGCGTCGCACTCGGGCAGCAGGACGTCCGACCAGGGTGGAACCCACGCCCAGAAGGTCGCCGCAGGACGCAAGGGCGGCAAGGCCACCGCCTCGAAGAAGCACTGACTCGCCATGGCAGACGAGCAGGACGGCGCCGAGAGCGTCGATGAGGAGATGGTCGGTGCCGACGCGGTGACGAGCGACGAGATCGGGGCGTTCGACGATGCCCCAGACCGCCCGGTCGGGCTCCCGTTCGCCGACGCCGACGTCACCGACGAGTCGCTCGCCGAACGTGCGGCGCGCGAGATCCCCGAGGCCGCCGGCGATCCGAGTACGTCGTGGGCAGTGGCGGACGATGCCGAGGTCATCGTGGACAGCGAGTTGCTCGAGCAGGTCGACGAAGACGGCGACCTCGCCGAACCAGACTGATCGTCGATCGTGAACCCGCATCTCGGCACCCACAGTGCCGCGCCGACACCGCCCGCAGGCCGTCGGCCGACCCATCTCGCCGTGGCGATCCCGGCTCACGACGAGGTGGACAGGATCGCCGCTGCTGTGGAGGCGTTGCGTTCGGCGGCCGACGTGGCGGGAAGTGAGGTCGCGGTGACGATCGCCTGCGACCGCTGCACCGATGGCACGGTTGATCGTGCCCGCGGTGCGATCGACGGCGACGTTCGGTTCACGATCCTCGATGGGGTGTGGGGAGCTGCCGGAGCTGCGCGGCGCGCAGCAGCCCGAGACGCCCTGTCGAGGGTGGGGGGCGATGGGCTGACGACGTGGTTGCTGTCCACTGACGCGGACACCGTGGTGCCCGAGGACTGGTTCACGACGGTGCTCGACGTGGCCGAGGCCGGTGCCGAGGCTGTGGCCGGCATCGTCGAGCTGACGCGCGACGACGACTGGTCACCGGTCGTCGAGGCGGCGTTCTCCCTCGACTACGAGCTCGGCACCCACGCCCATCGCCACGTGCACGCCGCCAACCTCGCGGTGCGCCGTGACGCCTACGAGCGCGTCGGCGGGTTCGCGCCACTCGTCTGCGGTGAGGACCACCACATGTGGCGGGCGCTGCACGCAGCCGGGTACCTGTGTCTTCCCTCGCTCGTGTGGCGGGTGGCGACGAGCAGCCGCCGCACCGCCAGGGCACCCGGAGGGTTCGCGGACACGCTCGCCGGCCTGATCGCAGCGGGAGGCTGAGCGGTGGACATCGATGCACCACGAATCGACCTGCGACTCGCGGGCACCGCGGAGGTGAGCTGGGAGCGGGTCCGAGCCGACCTGCCGGAGTTCCGCTGGCCGGCCTGCGATCGAGTTCTGGTCGTCAGCCCGCACCCCGACGACGAGACCCTGGGATCCGGCGGGCTGATCACGACCGGCACGTTGCGCGGGTTGCCGGTCGTGGTGATCAGCGTGTCCGACGGCGAAGCAGCAGGCCCGGAGCCGGGGCTCGCTGCTCGGCGCCGAGGGGAGCTGGACCTCGCGCTGCGCTGCCTGGCCGACGACGCCGTCCCGCAGGTGGTCCGGCTCGCCCTGCCCGACGGTGCGATCGAGGCATGCATCGATCAGCTCACCGGTCACCTCGAGGCAGCGATCGTGCCGTCCGATCTGATCGTGTGCCCGCTCCCCGACGACGGGCACCCGGATCACGACGCATGTGGCCGCGCGGCGCTGGCAGCCGCGGCGCGCCGTCGTGCCGCCCTGCGAGCGGTGCCGATCTGGGCGTGGCACTGGCACGATCCGGCGACCACCTCGATCCGACGGGGGGCGCGCCTGGCGTTGTCGCCGACCGTCCGGGCGCGCAAGCGACGGGCGATCGCCGAGTTCTCGTCGCAGACCGAGGGCCCGGACCCCGTGGTGCCGCCGTTCATGCTCGATCGACTCGATCGAGCCGACGAGGTGCTGGTCGCGCCACCGTGGTCGCGATGAGCGTCGATTTCGACGACTTCGAGCGGAGGTACCGATCGTCCGCTGATCCGTGGCACTTCGAGGCCTCGGCCTACGAGCGGGCCCGGTACGCGACCACGATCGCGTGGCTCGAGAGTCGGCACTTCGCCCGGGGGTTCGAACCAGCGTGCTCCATCGGCGTCCTGACCGCGCTGCTCGCCGGCCACTGTGACGAACTGATCGCCTGTGACGTGTCGGCGACGGCGTGCGCGACCGCGCGCCGACGTGTGGCGGGCGCCGAGCACGTCCGCATCGTGGAGGCCGGCGTCCCTGCGTGGTGGCCCGACGGTACGTTCGATCTCATCGTGTTGTCCGAGCTCGGGTACTACTGGGATCCCGATGGGGTCGAGGCGCTCGCCCAGCGGGCCGCGAGCGCGCTCGTCCCTGGAGGCACCGTCGTCGCGGTCCATTGGCTCGGTCGCTCCCCCGACCATCGTCAGCACGGCTCGGCCGTCCACGATCAGCTCGAGTCGGTGTTCGGCGACCCGCAGGAACGCCGGGACGTCGACCCGATCGGTGATGCCGACCCGTCATCGACGTTCGTGATCGAACGCTGGCGGAGACCGTGAACAGCCTCGCCGAGCTCCTCGCCGGCAGGTCCGCCGACCTACCGCAACCCGGCGGTGGACGGACTGCCGAGCGGTTCGAACAGCTCTGGGGGCTCGGCGCGACGTCTCCCGCCACCGCTCGTCTCCTCGAGGCCCACTACGACGCCCGAGCGATCCTGCGCGAGGCCGGCCGCGAACCCGACGAAGCGGACACGTTCGGTGTGTGGGCGGCCGGCGGCCCCGATCCGGCGACCTTGGACGACGACGGGCACCTCACGGGCGCGAAGCGATGGTGCAGCGGGGCCTCGCTGGTGTCCCATGCGCTCGTGACGGTCCGCCACGGCAGCTCCAACGCGCTCGTCCGGGTGTCGTTGCGCTCGCCCGGCGTCGCGCTCGACCCGCCGGATTGGAGGTCGCCGGCCTTCGCCAGCGTCGACACGCGCACGGTGCGCTTCGATCTCGCCGTCGAGGCTGACGACATCGTCGGCACCGACGACTGGTACCTCCGCCGCCCCGGGTTCTGGCACGGTGCCGTGGGGGTGGCGTCGTGCTGGGCGGGATGCGCCGACGGCATCGTGCGCCGCCTGGCCGCGACCTGGCCCGACGAACCACACGCGCGTGCACACCTCGGAGCGATCGACGCCGGCTTGTGGTCCATGCGCGCCGCTGTCGGCGCGGCCGCTGCCGAGATCGACGCCGGGGAGGCGACGGATCCGGTCCACCGGCAGCGCGCGCTGCGAGTTCGCCACCTCGTCGACCAGACGGTCGGCGACATCACCACCCGGCTCGCCCGCGCCGTCGGTCCCGGTCCGCACGCCCAACAACCTGACGTGCACGTCGCGATCGTGGAGACCGATCTGTACCGCCGGCAGTGCCACGCCGAACGCGACCTCGAGATCCTCGGACGCGCCTACCGAACGTGAGCTGGCGCTCCGGTGCGTCGCGATCCGCTGATCAC
>CAZMGD010000206.1:0-3534 GCA_964565705.1 uncultured Ilumatobacteraceae bacterium
CCTCTACTCCCCGCCGTACCGTTGATCCGGCGGTGACCGCGACCACGGCCAGCACCCGGACCCCGCTGTGGCGTGACGTCCGTGTGCTCGGCTGGGCGTTCCAGCTGGGTGTGCTGGCCGTGGTCGCGGCGATCCTCCTGTGGCTGTACGGGAACTACACGGCCAACATCGACCGCCAGAACATCCCGACAGGCTTCGGCTGGTTGGACAACCCGGCCGCGTTCGAGATCACCGACAACCCGATGTCGTCGAGGGCTCCGGTCAGCGACGCGATCTACCAAGGCTTCTTGAACACGCTGCGGGTCTCGGTGGCCGGCGTCGTGGTCGCGACGATCCTCGGCGCGCTGATCGGCATCGCCCGGCTCAGTGGCAACTGGGTGCTGCACACGCTTGCCAAGGTGTATGTCGAGGCAGTCCGCAACACGCCCCTGCCGCTGTTCGTGTTCTTCGCGACCCTGGTGATCGTGCTCGGGGTCTTCCCCGAGATCAACCAGGCGTGGAACCCGCTCGGGCTCGTGGTCGTGTCCAACCGCGGCGTGGCCGTCCCCTGGTTCAGCGGCGCAGCGGGATGGACGTTCCTCGGCGTACTGCTCGTCGCCGCGCTGGCCGCGTCACTGGTCGCCCGCTGGCGCAGGAGCGCGTTCGATCGCACCGGGCGCCCGCCGCACACCGGGTGGTGGTCGTTCGGAGCGTTCGCCGTGCTGTTCGCCGCCGGCTGGCTGCTGTTCGGGTTCTCGGTCAGCATCCCCGAGGTCGTCGGCCGGCGGACCTCGGGTGGCATGCGGATGCTGCCGTCGTTCTTCGCCATCTTCTTCGCTCTGGTCATCTACACCGCGAGCCACATCGCCGAGATCGTCCGTGGCTCGATCCAAGCCGTGCCGAGGGGGCAGGCGGAGGCGGCGAACGCACTCGCGCTGAGCGGCTTCCAGCGGATGAGCCGGGTGATCCTGCCCCAGGCGATGCGGATCGCGATCCCTCCGCTCGGCAACCAGTACCTCAACCTCATCAAGAACTCGTCGCTCGGCGCGGCGATCGGGTACTACGAGCTGACGCTGGTGACCCAGACCGCCGTCGGCAACGGAGCCCCCGCCGTGCCGGCGTTCGGGCTGGCGATGGTCATCTACATCGTCATCTCGCTGGTCACCTCGGTGATCGTCAACCTCGCCAACCGACGCATGGCCCTGGTGGAGCGATGAGCGGGCCCGAGGTGACGGTCGTTCGCGGACGAACGGAGCGGGCCTGGTCGTGGGCTCGCCACAACCTGTTCCGGAGCACGGCAGACGGCATCTGCACGGTGGTGTTCGGCGCGCTCGGGCTCTGGCTGCTCGTCACGACGCTGCGCTACGTCTTCGTCACCGGCCGGTGGACGATCATCAGCGACAACCTCAAGCTGCTGATGGTCGGGCGCTACCCGACGGCACACCTGCCGCGCCTCGCGGTGTCCGTGATCGTGCTGTGCGCATGGGGCGGATTCCTCGCCGGGTTCGTCCGCGGCCGCCAGATCCGCGAGGGCAAGGTGCCGGCCTCGGTCCCCATCGGCCAGCGGATCCGCGGCGTGATCGGGCGGATCTGGTTGCCGTGTGCCGTGATCCTGCTGCTACTCCTCCTCACCACCACCGCCGGTCCGTGGCTGACGGCGCTCGGCGCCGCGGCAGCCGGGATCGCCGGCTGGTCCGTCGGCCCGCTGGTCGGTCGGCTCCGCCTCGGCCGCGTCGCGGCATCGGTGCTGGCGGTCGCGCTGGGTGCCGTGCCGCTGGTCCTGTACGGCTATGTCGTCACCGCTGTCGGGTTCGACGGGTGGGGCGGCTTCTTCCTCAACCTGTTCCTCGCGCTGTGCTCGATCATCCTCTGCTACCCACTCGGCGTGCTGCTCGCGCTCGGTCGCCGGTCGAAGTTGCCGCTGATCAAGGCGATCTGCATCGTGTACGTCGAGGCGGTGCGCGGCGCGCCGCTGTTCGTGCTGCTGCTGCTCGCCAACACCGCACTGCAGTTCTTCGTGCCGCAGGACCTCGCGCCGTCCAAGCCGACGCGCGCGATCGTGGTGTTCACGCTGTTCACCGCCGCCTACATGGCCGAGATCGTCCGCGGCGGTCTGCAGTCGGTGCCGCACGGCCAGTTCGAGGCGGCCCGCGCGCTCGGCCTCTCGCCGACGCGACAGACCGCGCTGATCATCCTCCCGCAGGCGCTGCGCAACGTGATCCCGGCGCAGATCGGTCAGCTGATCAGCCTGTTCAAGGACACGGCGCTCGCCGGTGTGGCAATGGGCTTGTTCGAGCTGCTCGAGGTCAGCGACGCGATCACGCAGCAGGGCGACTTCCGCGGGCAGCGCCTCGCCCCCGAGGTGCTCGCCTTCGCCGGCCTGCTGTTCTGGACGGTGGCCTACACGATGAGCCGCGAGAGCCAGCGCCTCGAGCGCCGGCTGGGAGTGGGGACACGATGAACGACGACTTTGCCGACGCCACCCAGATCACCGACGCGCGAGAGGTGCTCATCGAGCTGGAGCACGTCGACAAGTTCTTCGGCGACTTCGCCGCGCTGCGCGACATCAACCTCAAGGTCGGCAAGCAGGAGGTCGTCGTCGTCATCGGGCCGTCCGGCTCGGGGAAGTCGACGATGATCCGCTGCATCAACCGGCTGGAGGAGCACGACGCGGGGCGCATCATCGTCGGCGGCACCGAGCTCACCAACGACATCCGCAACATCCAAGAGATCCGCCGCGAGACCGGCATGGTGTTCCAGAGCTTCAACCTCTTCCCGCACCTGAGCGTGCTCGACAACATCACGCTGGCCCCGCGCCACGTGCGCAAGATGCCGAGGTCCAAAGCCGAGCAACTGGGGATGGAGCTGCTCGCCCGGGTGCGCATCCCCGAGCAGGCCAAGAAGTACCCCGGGCAACTGTCGGGTGGTCAACAGCAGCGCGTCGCCATCGCCCGCGCCCTCGCCATGCGCCCGAAGGTCATGCTGTTCGACGAGCCGACGTCGGCGCTCGATCCGGAGATGATCAACGAGGTGCTCGACACGATCAAGGACCTCGCGCAGGACGGGATGACGATGATCGTCGTCACCCACGAGATGAGCTTCGCTCGCGAGGTGGCCGACCGCGTGGTGTTCATGGCGGAGGGCGAGATCGTCGAGGTCGGCGACCCCGAGCACTTCTTCACCGACCCCCGGGAAGAGCGCACGAAGCTCTTCCTCAGCCAGATCCTCTGAACGCTCAGCCGACCCGTGACGGGCGGCGACGCAGCCAGAGGAGTGCGCCGCCCAGCGCCACGATCAACGCGGCGAACACGACGATGGTCGGACTGCTGGAGCTTCCCGTCGCCGGGAGGTCGCCCGGGTCGACAGTCGTGGTCGTCGTGGTCGGTGTGGTCGGGGCGACCGCGGCGGTGGGCGTCACCACGGGGGACGTCGCGACCGGGCCGACGCCCACCGCGTTCTGCGCGGCGACCGTGAAGCTCACCGGCACCCCGTTCGCCAGTCCGGTCACCACACACGACGTCGCCGTCGCCGGCGACGGCGTACACGTCCCGGCCG
>CAZMGD010000207.1:0-3484 GCA_964565705.1 uncultured Ilumatobacteraceae bacterium
CGTCGAGGTTCTCGCGGCCGCCGTACCGGTTGGGGATCCACTCGCCGGCCTTGCGGCTGTAGTCGAGGTACAGCATCGAGGCGACGGCGTCGACGCGCAGACCGTCGACGTGGAACTCGTGCAGCCAGTACAGGGCGTTGGCGACGAGGAAGTTGCGGACCTCGTGGCGCCCGTAGTTGAACACGAGCGTGCCCCAGTCGGGATGCGCGCCGAGGCGGGGATCGGCGTGCTCGTACAGCGCGGTGCCGTCGAAGCGGGCCAGCGCCCAGTCGTCGGCCGGGAAGTGGGCAGGCACCCAGTCCACGATCACCCCGATCCCGGCCTGGTGCAGCGTGTCGACGAAGTACCTGAAGTCGTCGGGCGTGCCGAAGCGCGATGTCGGCGCGAAGTAGCCGGTGACCTGGTACCCCCAGGATCCTCCGAAGGGGTGCTCGGCGACGGGCATCAGCTCGATGTGGGTGAACCCGAGGTGGGTGACGTGCTCGGCGAGCTGGTGGGCGGCCTCGCGGTAGCTCACCGACCCGCCCGGCCCCGGCCGCCACGAACCGAGGTGCAGCTCGTACACCCGCAGCGGGCTGCCCACGGCCGCGCCACGGCCGCGGCGCCGGGCCATCCAGTCCGCATCGGCCCACGCGTGCTGCGACGGCGCGGCGATCACGCTCGCGTCGCTCGGCGGCGTCTCGGCCTGGCGCGCCAGCGGATCGGCGTGCAGCTTCACCCGCCCGCGGCGATCCGTGATGGCCAGCTTGTACCGCTGGCCGACGCGCGCGTTCGTCGCGATGCCCGCCCAGATCCCGCTCGAGCCCTGCGGCTCCAACGGGTCGGCGCCATGCGACCAGTAGTTCCAGTCGCCGACCACGGAGACGGACCGGGCGTTGGGAGCCCAGACGGCGAAGCGCACACCGCCCCCGTCGCCGACCTGGGCGTGGGCGCCGAGCACCTCCCACAGCCGCCGGTGGGTGCCCTCGTTGAACAGGTGGAGATCGACCTCGCCCAGCACCAGCGCCATCGGCCGCAGGCTAGGCGAGGCGACCCGCGGTGCGAGCAGCGTCGCGGCGGGCCCGGCTCCGTATGCTCACGCCGATGCTGCGAGCGAGGGGGCTCAGCAAGTCGTTCGGGGCGCGTCGCGTGCTGGACGGTGTCGACCTGGAGGTCGCGCCCGGGGAGATGGTCGCGCTCGTCGGCGAGAACGGCGCGGGCAAGAGCACGCTGATCAAGTGCATCGCCGGGGTGCTCGAACCCGACGCCGGCGAGGTCGTCATCGGATCCAGCCGGCTGCCTGCTCGCCCCGCGGTCGTGTGGCAGGACCTCGCGCTGTGCGACAACCTCGACGTGGTCGCCAACGTCTTCCTCGGTGTCGAGGTCAACCCCAAACGGCTCGACGAGGCGGCGATGCGCCGCGGCACCGAGCAGCTGCTGCGCCGGATGGACGTCGACCTGCCCGATCTCGGCGTGCCCGTCGCCCAGCTCTCCGGCGGCCAGCGGCAGATGGTCGCGATCGCCAGGGCGCTGCTCGGCGAGTCAGAGGTGCTGATCCTCGACGAGCCCGCGGCCGCGCTCGGCGTCACCGAGACCCGCTCGCTGGAGCGCCTGCTCGCCCGCCTCAAGGCGCGGGGCATCGCGATCCTCATGGTGTCGCACCGCATCGAGCAGGTCTTCACGCTCGCCGACCGGATCGTCGTGCTGCGCCATGGCCGAGCCGTCGCCGACGTCGCGCCCGGCGAGGTGCACCCCGACGACGTCGTCGCGCTCATGGCCGGCTCCACCGTCGAGTCGATCGCCCGCCGCCAGCTGCACCAGCTGCGGCGGCTGATCGACGAGCTCGCCGAGGTCGACCCCGCCTCGTCGCTCTCGCTGATCGTCTCGTCGCTGTCGCGCGCGATGTCGCTGGACGGCATCGCCTTGCTGCTCGTCGAAGGCGATCCGGCCGAACTGGTGCTGCGGGCAGAGGTCGGCCTCAGGCAGGCGGTGCGGACACGCATCGCCGCCTCCCCGGCGAGGGGCACGGGGATGCTGTGCGACGCGGTCCGCGACGGGCGGTCGGCGGTGTTCGCCGAGCTGGGCGGCGACCGCTTGCTGGCGGGCGCAGCGCAGAGCGCCTGGGCCGTGCCGATCGTCGCCACCCGCGGGGTGGTGGGCGTGATCGCGGGCTTCTCCGACCGCGCCGGCACGCCGCCGACCGACCAGATCGAGCTCGTCGAGGTGCACGCCACCCTCGCCGCCGTGGCGATCGAGCGGGAAGAGCTCGTCGAGGAGCTGCGCCGCCGCAACCGGCTGCACGAATCGCTGCGCGGCATGCTGGACCGCCTCGCCGGGCCCGATCCCGTCGCCGGCGGCGTCGGCATCGCCCTCCTGCCGCTGTGCGCCGCGCTGGACGCGGCCGAGGTCGCCCTGTTCGAGGAGTGCGACGGCGCGTTCCGCCCGCGCCTCGGTGTGACCCGCTCCGGCGAGGTGCTCGACCCCGTCGCGCTGGAGCACCTCACCCAGGCTGCCGCCACCGTGCCGGTCACGACGCTCGCCAACCACCGGGCGCGCGACATCGTGGCGGGCATGATCGGCGTCACGCTCGACAAGGCCGGCAAGCGGATGCTGCTCGTCGCTCGCTGGGCGGACCCGGAGGCCGCCGGTGGCGAATCGCTCGATCTCATCGAGGACGCCTCGCGCTCCCTCGCGCTGGCCCTCGAGCGGGAGATCGCCGTCGAGGCGCAGCAGGAGACGAACGCGCTCCGGGCGGCCAACCGCCTCCAGCGCGACTTCCTGCACCGGATGAGCCACGAGCTGCGCACGCCGCTGACCGCGATCCGCGGCTACACGGACACCCTTCGTCAGCCCGACGTCGCGTGGGAGCAGGACAGCCGCCGCCGCTTCCTCGACCAGATCGCCGCCGAGTCGGCCCGGATGGGCCGGCTGGTCGGGGATCTCCTCGACACGTCGGCGATCGAGACCGGCGCGCTGCGCCTGCGCCGCGACTGGTGCGACGTCGGGCTCGTGCTGCACGCCGCGCTGACGTGTGTGCCGCGGCTCGGCGACGCCGTGGTCGTGCGCGTGCCCGACGACCTGCCGCCGGTGTTCGCCGATCACGACCGGCTGGAGCAGATCTTGGTCAACGTGCTCGACAACGCCGAGCAGCACGGCGCCGCGCCGTACGAGATCACCGCCGCAGTGGACGCGTGCGGGGAACACCTGACGATCGTCGTCGCCGATCACGGCACCGGCTTCGTCGGTCGCTCGCCCGAGCGCTCGTTCGACGCCCACGCCCGCGGAGAGACCTCGACGGGTGCCGGACTCGGCTTGACGATCGCTCGCGGCCTGGCGCTGGCGCACGGGGGCACGCTCGCCGTGGACGGTGACGACGGGTTGACGCGGGTCGTGCTGTCCCTCCCGGTCGAACCCGAGGGCGCCGACGAGATCGTCCAGGAGTTGCGTGCATGAGCGAACGAAGTGAGCGAACCATCGGCACGTTCGACGAGCGCAGCGAGCCGGT
>CAZMGD010000208.1:0-3412 GCA_964565705.1 uncultured Ilumatobacteraceae bacterium
GCTGGCGATCACCGGCGCGCTGAAGGGCGCCGGTCGTGGTGCGGACTGCGCGCTCGTCACCGACGGCCGCTTCAGTGGCGGCACCTGGGGCTTCTGCATCGGTCACGTCGCGCCGGAGGCGGTGGACGGTGGACCGATCGCGTTCGTCGCCGACGGTGACACGATCCGCGTGAACGTGCACGAGCTCTCGCTCGACCTCCTCGTGGCGGAGGACGAGCTCGCCCGACGACGCGAGGGATGGGCCCCCCCGCCGTCGCGCTACCCGAGCGGCGTGCTCGGCAAGTACGCCCGCCTCGTGCAGGGCGCGGAGACCGGAGCGATCACCAACACGCTCTGATGGCTCGCTGCGCTCGCTGGCGGCGCCTGGGCGCGCCGGTGGGGGCTCGCTGCGCTCGCCGTGGTGCGGCTGCGGCGCCGGTTCGTGGTGGCGTTCGTCGTGTCCGGGGTGCTCGCTTCGCTCGCGAAGCGTCGGCACCGTGCTGCTGGCTCGCTGCGCTCGCTGGCGGCGCCTGGGCGCGCCGGTGGGAGCTCGCGATCCGGGGACGGGGGTGGCACGAATAACCTCCTGGCATCGGTCGTCTAGGCTCGACGCCGGGAGGAGGGACCACGGTGATCCAGGACGCGGCACCGATCACGCTCCGGCTCGAGCGGCTGGAGGCCAAGCGCAACGTCGATCTCGACGCGGTCGAGCGGGCGGTCCGGAACCTGCGAGATCCGGAGCGGGTCCGCGATCGGCTCGGCGCCGGCGTGCTCTATGCCCAGCGGGTGGAGACCGAGGTCGCCGGCATGGGCATCGAGGTCTTGCTGCCACACGCGAGGTCCGGGCTCGTCGGCCGGTTCCTCGACACCTGGGTGCCCGACGAGCAGCGCCACGGCGTCGCCCAGGAGCTGTTGCTGCACCACATCGGTCTCGAGAGCTATGCGCCCCGAGGGCAGGACGTCGTGCCGATCCACAACCGCGCTGCTGGCGTGCTGACGCGGCTGCTCCCGGCGGCGAGGGGCATCGTCGAGATGGCGTACCACGCGATCGGCGCCATCAACGAACGCCTCGCGATGGAGGCCTACCGGCAGATGACCGAGGTGCTGACCGAGCTCGGTGAGCGCGAGCTGGTGGATGCGCTGATGACGCCGATGCGCAACGACGAGGCGATGCACCTCGCCTACTACCGCACCTACGCCCGCCAACTCCGCAACTCGCTGCAGCGATGGCAGCTGGCGGTCGTGCGCGGCCTGATCGTGCACACCTACGCACCGGTCGGCGCCGGGCTCGATGCCGACAAGCCGCCGCTCGGGCGCGCTCTCCTGTCGATGGAGGGCGACCCGGAGAACCCGGCCGTCGCCGCCCACATGCAAGCGATCGCCGAGGAGCTCTTGAACGATGGCGCCGAGCTGCACCCGTTCATCCGCAACTCGCTCGCCGAGTGCGTCCGCCTCGCCCGCGCCGCCTGAGACGGCGGCAAAGGACCGGTCGGCGCGGGACGAAGGGCCGGGCGCCCGCATGGCTCACCGAGGCGTCGGGAGCGCAGCGAGCGCCCTGAACGGAGCGGGCGCCCCACGCAGTTGCGCCGCAGCCGACCCGCGAGCGAAGCGAGCCTCACTCGGCGTGCTCAGGCGCCGCCCAGCGAGCGAAGCGGACCATCAAGAACCGCCAGCCGAGCAGGAGCACGCCGAGGACGATCGTGGCGACGATCACGAAGCTCGGGGCGATCCCGCGGCCGAAGACGGTGCGGCGAACGACGATGCCGACGACGACGGTGGTGAGCCACATCCCGATCGCCCGGTTGCTCCACAGCGGCGACCGCCACATCCGGAAGATCGCCCATCCCGCAGCGACGCCGAGCAGGAACGGTGCGGCAACCTCGAACGTGAGCGCGACGCCGCGCTCCTCGTCATGACTGCGACGCCCGATCGCGGCGAACGCGATCACCGCGAGCAGGTCGATCACGAACGCGATCGCCGCCACCTTCAACGCAGCAGTCCGAGCGGGACCAGGCAGCGGCGGCCAGCAGTCGGTCGCGGTGGAACCTTCGGTGATCACCCGCCCGAGGGTACGCCGAGCCACCCCGCCGCCGCGATTTCTCGGTCGGCATTTGGTCGCTCCAGCGACCAGAATCCGACCGAGAACGCGGGAGGTCGGCTCCGTCAGGGGTTGTCGAGCGTCGAGAGCCACTCGACGATGGCGGGGACCAACGTGTCGCCGCCCATCTTGTAGCCGTGGGCGGCGGCGTCGAGCGACGCATACATGCCGGCCAGGTCGCGCGCCCGGTCGGGACGGGCGCGCAGCACCCCGGCCGGGGCGATCTGGACCTTGATCGTGAACAGGATCGCGTCGCTGCCGGGCAGCCGGCGCAACGTCTGGCGCTCGCTGCGCAGCCACAGCGGGCTGCCGTCATCGGCGAGGGTGACCGAGGCCAACGGTGGGTCGAACTCCCGGGCGGCGAGGCACAGCAGCGGGGCCGGCATCAGGCTGAAGTTGCGCCGCCACACCGGCGTGGCCGGCCGCAGCCGGTCGAAGAACCCGTCGACCCGGGCCAGCAACTCCTCGGCGAAGTGCGGCACCGGCGCGTGCACGTCGGCGTTGACCCGGCCGAGCTTGTCGCCGAGCAGCCACAGCGTCGGGAAGCAGAGCACCGCGGCGTCCAGGTGCCAGCCGTCGGCGTGACGCACCATGAGGCACAGGTCCTCCTGCACCATCCGCCCGGCGGCAGCGAGCGGGTGCGCGTCGGCGGGCTCGGGCGCCGCAGGTCCGTGTGCGGCGAGCCAGGACGTGATGAGCCCAAGCGTCTCCTCCGACGCCGCCTCGGTGCCGGGCAGCGCACCGAACACGTCGTCGCGGTGCTCGTCCAGCAGCCGCTGGCGGATGGTCAGCTCGGCCTCGCCGAACCGATCGGGTTGCAGCCACCGGTCGGGATCCAGCGACCGCGTGCCCATCTTGAGGTGCGGCGGAGGTGGTCGCAGGTCGAGCTCGTCGAGCCACGCCGGCACCCCGGCCGCGACGTACGGCGCCGGGTCCGGGGCGTACGCGTGGAGGTCGGCGAACCTCATGCCAGGGCGCGCCAGGGACGGCTCACCCCAACCCCTCCGGCACCACTCGGCTCGTTGTGCTTACGCGTCGTAGTACTCGCGCCCCAAGTGGGTTAAAGGGGTCTCGCCCATCATCCAGCGCAGGGTGTTCTTGAGCTTGCTGAGCTGGACGAAGAGGTCGTGCTCGGGATGCAGGCCCGGCGCCACCTGGGGGCTCTTGTAGTAGAAGCTCAACCACTCCTGGATGCCGCCGAGGCCGGCGCGCTGGGCCAGGTCGCTGAACAGCACGAGGTCGAGCGCGAGCGGCGCGGCGAGGATCGAGTCGCGGCACAAGAAGTCGACCTTGATCTGCATCGGGTAGCCGAGCCACCCGAAGATGTCGATGTTG
>CAZMGD010000209.1:0-3412 GCA_964565705.1 uncultured Ilumatobacteraceae bacterium
ACCGGCGCCGACGAGCACAAGAACACGCTCGGCCTGATCGAGGCCTGGGCCCGCCTGCCCCGCTCGCTGCTGGACCGGCACCGGTTGGTGGTCGTCGGCGCGGCGAGCGACCAGGTGCGCGGCCGATGGGAGCGCGAGGCCGAGCGGGTCGGCGTGGCCCGGTCGGTCGAGTTCACCGGCGCCGTCGACGACGACCGGCTCGTTTACCTGCTCCAGCACGCCGACTTGGCGATCACGCCGTCGTTCGAGGAGGGCTTCGGGCTGCCCGTGTTGGAGGCCGCAGCCTGCGGCGCGGCGGTGATCAGCTCCGATCGGGGTGCGCTGCCCGAGGTGCTCGACGAGCCCGACTCGTGCTTCGACCCCGCCGACCCGGCCACGATCGCCGACGCGATCGAGCGGGCACTGCTCGACGAGCACCACCGCGAGGTGCTGCTCGGTGCGGGCCGCCTCGCCGCTGCCCGGTGGACGTGGCCGTACGTGGCGATCAACGCGATCGACGCCATCGATGCGATCGGTGGTCGCCGGGCCCGCCGCGTGCCGCAGCCGTCGGTGCTGCTCGTCTACGACGTGGACACGGCCGACATCGGCCGCCAGGTCGCGGCGGCGATGTCGGCGCTGCCCGGGGCGCCGGCGGTGTGGCAGGCGGTGGGCGTGGCGGGCACGCCGTTCAGCAGCGAGCCGACCGCCGCACGGTCGCCCGCCGGCGCGGTCGGACGCTTCCCCAAGCCCCACGACTTCGACCGGGTGGTCGTGCTCGGCGATGCCCCGATCCCGCCACGGGTGCCGGCCGCGGTGCGGCTCCTCGCCCCCTACGACGTCGCCCAGGTCGCCGCCCTCCTGCCGTCGAGCTGACCGCTCGCCTACCATGCCTGCCTCCATGCCGCCCACCGACCAGACGCCGCTCGTGCGCGTCGTCATCCTCAACTTCGACGGCGGGCAGATGACGATCGACTGCCTCGACTCGGTGCTGGCCAGCGATTGGCCCGCCGACCGCCTCCAGATCGTGATGGTGGACAACGGCTCGCTCGACGACGTGACCGACCGCGTCCACGCCGACTACCCCTCGGTCACCGTGCTGGAGCCGCTGGAGAACCTCGGCTTCGCCGGTGGCTGCAACCTCGGCATCCGCCACGACCTCGGAGGCGAGCAGCCCCAGTTCGTCGCCCTGATCAACAACGACGCGACCGTCGACCCGCAGTGGCTGCGCGCCCTGCACGGGGCGCTGGCCGCTGACCCGAAGCTCGGCGCGGCCGCGGCGAAGATGCTGTTCGCCGACCGCTTCATCGGCGTCGACGTCTCCGTCGACACGACCTCCCCCTACGGCGGCGACCCCCGCAACCTCGGTGTGCGCCTGTCGGCAGTGCGCCTCGACGGTGCGCCGGTGGCCGTCGAACGGGTCGCGCCGGACGAGGGGTTCTGGGGGATGGAGGCACCGCACGCACCCGACGGCGAGGAGTTCGCCGTGTGGAGCGGCCGCAGCGGCATCCTGCGCGTCAAGGACGACGGCCACCGCCACCAGCGGATCGCCTTGCGCCTGTCGTCACTCGCGCCTCGGGTGGTGACGGTCAGCGGCCTCGACAGCGTCACCGTCTCCACCGGCACCACCGAGCTCGGGCGCGGCGCGGTGTGGGCCGAGGTGGCGATCGACGGCGAGCCCTACGACGTGATCAACAACGCCGGGTCCGACCTCTACCAGCGCGGCTTCGGCGGCGACCGCGGGTTCCTCCAGCGCGACGACGGGCAGTACGAGCTGCCCGCCGACGTGTTCGCCTGGTGCGGGGGAGCGGTGCTGCTGCGGGCCTCGTACCTCGACGACGTCGGCCTCTTCGACGAGCGGCTGTTCCTGTACTACGAGGACACCGACCTGTCGTGGCGGGGGCAGCTCGCCGGGTGGGGCTACCGCTACGTGCCCGAGGCGATCGTGCGCCACCGGCACGCCGCGTCGAGCGGCGTCGGCAGCCCGACGTTCCGCTTCTACACCGAGCGCAACCGGCTGCTCGTGCTGACCAAGAATGCGCCGCTGCGCCTGGCGCTGCGCCAGCTCGCCGGCTTCAAGTGGCGGCTCGTCAAGCGGACGATCCGCGACCTGTTCCTCCGCCCGCTGACGCTGCGGATGCCGGTGCGCGCCGAGGCCGCCCACGGCTGGAAGGTCGTGCGCAGCTACCTGTCCCTGGCGCCGGCGATGCTGCGCGACCGCAAGCGTCAGCGCCGGATCGTGCCCCGCCAGTCCGTCATGCGCTGGGAACGGGTCAAGGAGTCCACGCTGTGAGCCTCCATCGGGCGGAAGTGCGCATCGTGGGCGCGCTTTCCGGTGTCGAGGCTGCGCAGCTGAGGCGTCGACCGCTTCGTGTGGATGTCGTCTTCGACGGTGAGGTGAGGCAGTGAGCGGCCGCTCGGGGCTGCGGGTCGGGTTGTACAACCTGTACTGGCACACCTACGGCGGCGGGGAGCAGGTCAGCGGGGCGATCGCCGCCCAGCTGGCTCGCCACCACGACGTGACGTTGCTCGGGCCGCACGAGGTGGACCACGCGACGACCATGGCCCGCCTCGGTGTGGACCTCTCGGGCTGCTCGTACCGGCGGGTGATCGACGACGCGACCGCGACCGAGGCCAGCGCCGACTTCGACGTGTTCGTCAACGGCACCTACTCCAGCCGGGCCGCGTCGGCGGCGCCGCTCGGCCTCTACTACGTGCACTTCCCGGGCGAACCCGTGCCGAGGTCGGCCCGTGTGCTGTCGAAGGCGTCGATCGGCGCGGTCAAGTTGATGAACTTGCCACCGGACCTGCCGCTGCGGCTGCGCGAGGTGCGCGCCGGGTTCGACCGCCGGATCGTGCGCACCGAGTTCATCCCGACCTACCAGCGCTACCTCGCCAACTCCGCGTACACCGCGGGATGGGTGCGCCGGCTGTGGGGGCCCGTCGCCGGCGACGCGACGGTCGAGCTGCCGCCCGCCGTCCGCCCGCGCACCGCGCCGGGGGAGAAGCGGAACCTGATCCTGTCGGTCGGCCGCTTCATCGCCCCGGGGCGGGGGCACTGCAAGCGCCAGCTCGACCTGGTGCACGCGTTCGCCGACCTCCACCGCAGCGGGCTCGTGCCCGGCTGGGAGCTGGCGGTCATCGGCGGCGCGAGCGCGCCGGACCGCGAGTACGCGTTGGCCGTCCGGCGCGCCGCGATCGGTCTGCCGATCCAGGTGCTCGTCAACGCCCCGGGCGCGATCGTCGACCAGCTGCTCGCCGAGGCGTCGCTGTTCTGGCACGGCGCCGGCTTCGGCGAGGATCCCGAGCAGCACCCCGACCGCTTCGAGCACTTCGGCATCGCCGTCGTCGAGGCGATGGCGGCCGGCGCGGTGCCGATCGTCCACGACGCTGCCGGGCCCGCCGAGATCGTGCGCGACGGCGTGGAGGGGCGTCG
>CAZMGD010000210.1:0-3351 GCA_964565705.1 uncultured Ilumatobacteraceae bacterium
GTGCCGCTCCCTCTCAAGGTGGCGGCACGGGTTCGAATCCCGTTGGGGGTACTCGACACGTAACCCCTGGTCGGAGCGCTGCACATAGCGCCTGACCAGGGGTTTTGTCGTTCCCGGAGGCGGTGTCGCGTGTCCATCTGGTGGTAGCTCCCGCCTCGGCCAACCCAACGACGGCGCCGTCGGATGCGCCAGCCCGGTCAGGGGCGATCGTGGAGCCAGCTCGGGTCGACGGCGATCTCGTCGGCGGTCATGCCGTAGTAGACGGCGACCTCTCGGAGTCGTTCCTCGCCACGGCCGAGCGTGAAGCGGTGACCGTCTGGATCGAGCAGCGTGAAGTCGCGCATGCCGTTGGGTCGGGAGTCGACCGGCTTCACGATGGTTGCGCCTGCTTGGGTGTACTCGGCGCACAGCGCGTCAGGATCTTCCACGTACACGTAGGCAGAGTGGGTCGGCGGCGGTTCGTCGCCGTGCCAACCGGTCAGCAAGAACATGTCGATCTCCCCGCTTGCCACGGCGGCCAGCGTGTTGTCGGTGGTACGCCACGCTGCTCGGAGTCCGAGCACTTCCTCGTAGAAGGTCAGCGAGCGGTCGATGTCGGTGACAGGGATACGCGGCATGACGTGCAGCCATGCGGACAGATCGGTGGAGGTGGCAGTTGCCATGGAGGTCTCGTTCGTGTGTTCGTCGACGGCGTCGAGTAGCCGGCGCGTTTCGTCGAGGCGGGCTTCGAGTCGGGAGCGGTGGTTGCGGAACAGCTGCTGACGCTTCTCCTCGTCGGCGCCGGCGAGGAGTTCGCGGATGTCGGCGATCGGCATGTCCATCGAACGCAACAGGGCTATCGCCCTGGCGGCGCCGGTCTGGCCGCTGCTGTAGTACCGGTAGCCCGCTTCGGACCGTCCTTCCGGTTCGAGGAGACCCAGGCGGTCGTAGCGGCGGAGCTGCGGCACGCTCAATCCCACCAGCTCGCCGAACGCCCCGATGCGGTGCTGATCGTCGTCGTCGTTCTTGCTGTCCACGACAACCAGCATGACGGCCTCACCCGCGACAGGGTCAAGCGCTCCTCGGTCTGGCCCTCCGGGACTCCGTTCCCGACGGAGCAATGCAAACGTCCCGTGCTCGAAGGTGAGAATGGGCTTGCGGTAGCGGCTGTACTTGGACCTGGCGCCTTCCTCCGGCGCGTGAACGACGTGAGCAGCTCGGACCTCCGCACGAAGCCCCTGGGTAAGCGCGCTCCACGTAGTGCCTGACCAGGGGTTTCATCGTTCCAGGGCGCCGTCAGTCAGTGACAAGGCCGGTGCACTCGATGCCTGGATCAGGGCCGAGTACACCCGACCTGCACAGGCGATCGACGAGTTCGTCCACCGGAAGGCCGTGACGAAACGCGAGGACCCACTGGTCCGTTGCCGCCCCCTCGCACGATCCCGCCGCGTGCTCAACCCCCAGGAGTGCGTCTGTCAGTTCATCGGAGGCGAGGGCGTATACCGCATAGGCACCTCGGGCCGTCTCGTACATCGCCACCGGTGGCTCCTTGATGAACGCACCATCGAGTGGGATGCACGACACCGCGAAGAAGGCGTCATCGAGTTCGAAGCCAATGGCACAGTCGGGTTGGACCGAGAGGATGACGTCGTCGCAGTCAGGGTCGGTCACCACAGGTGGCGAGACGGCGGTCGCCGGACCGTCGGACCCTTCGCCATCGAAGTCATCATCCTCGACCACCCAGAAGTTGCCGACGTGGGGCTCGTCGGGTCCCGTGCGCACGAGTCGGTATGCGCCGGCGGCAAGCGGCGGAAGGTCCGTCGAGCGGGCGAAGAGCCCGAAGTCCTCGTCGGCGGCGAGGGGCACCGCGCCGGCCGGGTCCCACCTGCTGCCGTTCCACCGCTCGATGCTCGCCGTCTCGGCAAGACCATCGACCGCTTCTTCGATGTCGTCGATGGAGAGACCACCGTCGACCGGCGGAACGAGCGGCGAGAGGGAGATCGGTCCCCCGTCGGGCGACACGATGCTGGGGGCGACAGAGATGGCCGCCTCATCCGTCGGCCACAGGGGCGCTGGTGGTTCAGCACCATCGACGACGTGAAGGAGCCCGCTCGCGACGTGTCCCTCATTGGCGGTCTGGGAGATCCGGTACCACCCTTCGACAAGGCCGACCGTGCTGAACCGTTCGGGAGGGCCAGGGGACTCCGGCTCCGCGACCAGACCGATGTCGTTGACGTCGAGCGGATCGTCGAGGTTGGTTGGTTCGGCGGTGCAGTGCCAGTGGTCGAGGCACATAGCGAGCTGACGGTGGCGAACCCACACCTGTCCGTCCCAGCGCTCGACCATCGCGCCGACGCCGAAGGTTGCCTCGACGCCGGTGTGGTTGAGCAGCACGGCGACGATCTCGGTGTCTCCGGGTTCTGCCTCCGCTGTGCTCAACCACAGCGACACGTCGTCGCTCAACGGCACCAGCGCTTCAGCAGGTGGCGTCACCGTCGATGGATCGGCCGGACCGGTGGCGACCAGCGTGCTGTCGTCGAGCTGGCTGATGATCACGCCGGCGAGCAGAACGATGATGATGAGCCCTGCGGCGAACAGAGCGCGACCTCGCTGACCGCCCCCGTTCCGGCCGGCGAGGACCTCGTCAGCAGTGATGGGCGTGCTGTCGGCGTCGAGACCGTCGACGTACGCGACGAGCCGGTCTTCGATCCTGGTCATCGGTCCTCCTCGACCAGCTCGCGCAGGCGTTCGAGCCCGCGTTGGACATGAGTTCCCACCGACGACTTGGAGATCTCCAGGGCCTCGGCGACGTCGTCGTAGGACCAGCCACAACCGTGGACGAGCACCACCGCAGTCCGTTGGCGAGAGGTGAGCTCCCGCAGCGCAGCCGCCAGGTCCTCGTTGCCGTCCGGTGCGGGAACCACATCAGGGCGGGGCAGGAGCGGGCGCCGACGTGGCCGGCTGCGGCTCTGGCCGACCCTGTACAGGTAGCCGGCGGGGTTCTCCATCTGTCGCACCTCGGACCAGTGCTCCCAGGCCCATGTGAGCGCCTCACTCGCGGCGTCGCGTCCGTTCTCAGACCCGCGGAGCGCGATGAGCGCACGACGGAGTCGTGGTTCGACATCGGCGACGAACGCGACGAACGCCTCCTCCGCGTTGCTCACCTCCACGGTCTCCACACCCCCATAGAGCATCGGTCGCCTGCTCGGGACGACGCGGACGCGACAAGACGCTGGTCAACTCACCTGCAGGTAGCGGCATTCGTCAGGCGTCCGGCTCTCCTTCACCGAGGAGGGAACGGTGGGGGTGGGATCGGGACGCCTGCGCGCCGCAGCAGGGAGGTCGCGGTGCGGCGTTCGACCAACCATCGGT
>CAZMGD010000211.1:0-258 GCA_964565705.1 uncultured Ilumatobacteraceae bacterium
TGCGGGAGAACCCGAAGGAGGTCGCCGAGCACGTGATGCTGGTCGACCTCGCCCGCAACGACGTCGGGCGCATCGCCCGCTTCGGCACGGTGAAGGTCGACGAGCTGATGACGCTCGAGCGCTACAGCCACGTCATGCACCTCACCTCGCAGGTGGTCGGCGAGCTGGTGCCGGGCAAGGGTCCGATCGACGTGCTCCGCGCGACGCTGCCGGCTGATCACCTTGGTGCCGAGCACCTGCACCATCGGTTCGGGCGAC
>CAZMGD010000211.1:268-3304 GCA_964565705.1 uncultured Ilumatobacteraceae bacterium
CCGGCGGGCACGGTGTCGGGCGCACCCAAGGTGCGGGCGATGGAGATCATCGACGAGCTGGAGCCGGTGAAGCGCGGGCCGTACGCTGGCGTCGTCGGCTACGTCGACTTCAGCGGCAACCTCGACACCGCGATCGCCATCCGCACGATGCTGATCGCCGGCGACACCGCCTACCTCCAGGCCGGCGCGGGCATCGTCGCCGACAGCGTGCCCGAGGACGAGGACCTGGAGTGCCGCAACAAGGCGGCGGCGCTGCTCAACGCGATCCCCGCGGCGCGGCGCATGACGCAGACGCGCCACGAGCACGGCACACCGGCCTGAGCTGACCTCAGCCAGGACCTCGCAGCGCGGCGGCCCGGGCGACGAGGGAGGGCATCCCGATCGTGGCCGCCAGCGACTCGCCCCGGTCGATCAGCGCCGCCGTGCTCGCCGACGACCGGTCGTACCTGATGTGTGCCGCCGCCAAGTCCAGCGACGACTCGGCGACGAAGGGCCGGGCGTCGAGCTCCTCGGCCCGTTGGAGTGCGACCTCGAGGTGGCCGATGCCGGCGTCCACGTCGCCGAGCGCCAAGTCGAGCAGGCCCAGCGGCCGAGCGATCGGCCCCCAGCACGCGACGCCCATCGCGATCGGTGTCATCCGGTCGGCGTACGGCGCGAGGGATTCATGCAACGGTCCGAGGAGGCGGGCGTCCCCGAGCACGCACGCCGCGTCCGCCGCCGCGGCGAGGGTCAGCAGCGTGTACTGATCGCCTGGCACGGCCTCCAGCTGGAACTCGTCGAGCAGGGGAACGGCGGCCGCGGCACTGGCGCTGGCGCTGGTCGCGTGCGCGGACGCGAGGACGGCAGTCCACAGCGGCATCGTCGGGAAGCGCGCGCGCATCGCCTCGTACATGCCGGTGTTCTCGGTCGAGCGGCCCTGCATCCAGCGGGCCACGGCGATCTGCCCGCCGTAGACGTCGAGAGCGTCCGGGTCGCCGTCGGCCAACGCGACGTCGAGGCCGAGCCGTGCCGAACGCTCCGCCTGGCCGAGCCGGCCCCGGAGCAGCAACCGCATGCACTCGAACCAGATGTGGTGCCTGCGGTATCGAGGCTCGTTCAGCCGCCGAACCGCCTCGGCCTGGGCGTCGATCTCCGCGTCGAGCGACGGGTCGCCGGCTTCCAGCAGGGCGCCGATGAGGCCGAACCTGCCGAGGATCTCGAGCGCGTGCTCGCCGGTGGTCGCAGCGAGCGACAAGATCTCTCGGGCGTCGGCCAGACGGCCGCTGAGGCGCGCCGGGTCCTGGTCGGTGAACTGCACGGCGACGAGCGCATAGCCGAGCGCCACCGGATCACCGACGCCGCGGGCCATCGCCAGCGCCTCGGCGGCCACTGCCCGGGCTGGGCGTGCGTCGGGCTGCACCATCATCGACGAGGCGAGGTTGGACAAGAGTCGAGCCCGTGTTGCGCTGGCGCACTCGGGTAACCGGTCGAGCGCGCCGCGGCAGCGGGCCGCACGAGCGAGTGCCGCATCGCCACTGAAGTCGCAGCTGAACCCTGCGCCGACCGCTGCCCGGGCGGCTCGCTCGGGGTCGTCGAGGATCTGAGCGACCAGCCAGGCGTCCTCGAACGTGGCCGCCGCCTCCTCGCGCTGGCCGGCACGCCAATGCGCGCGACCGAGCGCGTGCAGCAGCTCGAAGTGCGTCGTGGTGCCCGCATGGCCGGCATTGGACACGTGACGGATGGCCTGGGAGAGGTGATGGGCGGCGTCGGCGTGGGCGAACGTGCTGGTCGCCCGTGACGCGGCGACGGTGCAGCGATCGATCGCACGTTGCACCTCCGGCGCGAGCGCCGGCACGCCCGTCTCCGTGGTCAGCGGATCACCCGATGTCACCACACGACAGAACGTACCGGGTCGGGAGACCCCTGTCAGACGAGGGCGTCGATCGCGGCGTGAACCGCCAGGACGCGGCGGGCGTTGTCGACGTGGAGGTTCTCGATCATCCGGCCGTTGACGGTCACGACACCGCGCCCCGCTGCGGTCGCCTCGTCGAACGCGGTGATGATCGCCTCCGCCTCGGACACCTCTGCCTCCGTCGGTGCAAATGCAACGTTGCACGGCTCGACCTGGCTGGGATGGATGAGCGTCTTGCCGTCGAACCCGAGGTCGCGGCCTTGATGCGCCTCGGCGAGGAAGCCGTCGGCGTTGCCGATGTCGTTGTAGACGCCGTCGAGGATCGCCTTGCCGGCGGCGCGGGCGGCGAGCAGGCACAGGCCGATGCCGCTCAGCAGCGGCTGCCGCCCCGGCACGTGCGCGGCGTGCAGCTCCTTGGCGAGATCGTTGGTGCCCATCACGAGCACCGCCAGGCGGTCCGATGCGCTCGCGACCTCGCGCGCGTTGAACATCGCGGTCGGCGTCTCCAGCATCGCCCAGATGCGCGTGTGGTCGGGCGCTCCGGCCGCCTCCAGCTCGTCGGCGATCGCCAGCACATCGGCGGCGGAGTTGACCTTGGGCACCACGATCGCTGCCGGTCCGACCTCGGCTGCGGCGCGCAGGTCGTCGGCGTGCCACTGCGTGTCGAGGCCGTTGACGCGGATGGTCAGCTCGCGGAGCCCGTACCCGCCGTCGGCGACCGCGGCGCACACCCGGCCCCGGGCGTCGACCTTTGCATCGGGCGCGACCGCGTCCTCCAAGTCGAGGATGAGCGCGTCGGCGGGGATGCCCTTGGCCTTCTCCAGCGCCCGCTCGTTGGCGCCGGGCATGTAGAGCACGGAGCGGCGGGGGCGCAGGTCCTCGCTCATGACACGCCCGCTTCCTGGTAGCGGGCGGCGAGCTCTGGATCCCGTTCGGCGAGCTGCTCGGCGAGGGCGATCACGACGAGGCACTGCTTGACGGACGCGTCGTCCTCCATCTTCCCGTCGAGCATCACTGCGCCCGTGCCGTCGCCCATCGCCGCGACCACCCGGCGGGCGTGGGCCACATGGGCGGGGTCGGGCGAGAAGACCCGCTTGGCGATGTCGATCTGCGTCGGCGCGTGGAGCCTGCACCCGTCGCAGATC
>CAZMGD010000212.1:0-395 GCA_964565705.1 uncultured Ilumatobacteraceae bacterium
GGTTGGTCGGCTCGTCGAGCAGCAGGAGGTCGGGGCGGCTGAGCAGCAGGCGGCAGAGCGCGACACGGCGCCGCTCGCCACCGGACAGCACGCTCACGTCGGCGTCGTCGGGGGGGCAGCGCAGGGCGTCCATCGCGATCTCGACGTTGCGGTCGAGGCTCCACGCGTCGGCGGCGGCGATCCGGTCCTCCAGCTCGGCCTGCAGCTTGCCGATCTTGTCGTAGTCGGCGTCGGGGTCGGCCCACATCGCCATGACCTCGTCGTAGCGAGCGAGCACGTCACGGATCGGCCCGACGCCGTCGAGCACGTTCTCGCGCACGGTCTTCGACTCGTCGAGCTGTGGCTCCTGGGCGAGGTAGCCGACGGCGAGGCCCGCCTCACGCCGGGCTTCACCG
>CAZMGD010000212.1:405-3241 GCA_964565705.1 uncultured Ilumatobacteraceae bacterium
AGGAGGCTGGACTTGCCGGCGCCGTTGCCGCCGATCACGCCGATCTTGGCGCCCGGGTAGAACGACAGCGAGATGTTCTCGAGCACCGTCCGATCGGGCGGATACACCCTGGCGAGCTTGTAACAGGTGTAGATGAATTCGTGAGCCATGTCGGCAAGCAACCTACCGCCGGGCCTTTTCCGAACGGATCGCTTGGGTTGATCGGCGCCGGTGCTACGTTCCCGACCGACACGTCCGTCCAGGAACTTGGGGGTCAGCGCTGATGCTCGCTGGTTTGGAGATCTTCGATCAGGACACCGGCCTGCCGGTGCTGCTGCGCTCACTGCACGTGCTGGCCGGCATCACCTGGATCGGGTTGCTCTACTACTTCAACGTCGTGCAGGTGCCGGCGTTCGCCGCCTACGGCGACGAGGCCCGGGCCCGCAACGTGTCGATCGAGCAGCTCGCCAGTCGGGCGCTGTGGTGGTTCCGCTGGGCAGCCGTGGCCACGCTCGTGATGGGGCTGCTGATCCTCGGTGGCACGAAGGACTACATGAAGGACTTCATGACGACCGACGCGTCGATCGGGCTCGGCCACTCGGCTGCGATCCTCGTCGGGATGCTGCTCGGCATCACGATGGCCGCCAACGTGTGGATGATCATCTGGAAGAACCAGAAGATCGTGATCGCCAACGCGGCGAACCTCGTCGCCGGTGGGCAGGCCGACCCCGGCGCGGCGGCCGCGGGTCGCTCGGCGCTGCTGGCCAGCCGTCAGAACTTCATCTTCAGCTTCGCCATGCTGTGGTTCATGGTCGGCGCCGCCCACCTGTACGGCGCGTACAACGGCGACTCGGCGGGCACGGCGTGGATCTTCGTGCTGCTCGCGGTCGTGATCTGCGGCGCGCTGCAGGTCAACGCGCTGGGCAAGATCGGCGGCAAGGCGGCCACCAACAAGCTGCTGTGGCCCTACGAGTCCCACAAGAACGCGATGATCACCGGCGGCGTCCTCTGGCTCGTCCTCTACCTGCTGAGCGAACTCCTGCTGAAGTAGCCCGCCCGGCACCCACGTCCTACCTCACACTCAGCGGGGCCACCATGCCTGCCGCGGCGTGGCCGGGGACGGTGCAGATCAGGGTGTACTCGCCGGCGGGGAGGTGCTCCTCGATCGTGGCGACGTCGCCCTTGTCCACGGCGACCTCCTCGCCCACCTGCGTCTTCTCCGCGTCGAGCACGGCGAGGGTGTGGCGCTGCGCATCGAGGCCGAGGTAGGCGATCACCTGGTCGCCGGCCGTCGCCGTGTAGGCGTCCTGGTCGAACTTGAGGTTCAGCGCCTCGACCACGATGGTCGCGTTGGCCGGCGCGGTGACCTGCGCCGAGCCGCTGTCGTCGCCGCCGCAGCCCCCGAGCGCGAGGGGAGCGAGCGCGGCGGCCGCCAGCGAGATGCGGCGGGCACGGCCGCGGGAAGGGATGAGCACCGCGGGCAAGCTACAAGCGAACGCGATGGACGGGCAACGCCACCCCAACCCCTGCTCGGGGGCATCGGCCGGTACCATCTGACCTGATGGTCGCGCAACAAGAGACCGAGCCGGGTGACGAAGGTCGCGACCGGTTCGGCGCCAACAGCTGGCTGGTCGACGAGATGTTCGAGCAGTACCTCGACGACCCCGCGTCGGTGGACGACGAGTGGCAGCAGTTCTTCGAGGATCACGCCCCCGCGGTCGCCGCCGCTGCTGCGAACGGATCGGCAGCCGCGGTCGTCCCGCCTGGCGCCGTCGCGGTCATCCCCCCGCTCGCCGACCAGCCCACCCCCGTGACGCCGGCCGCGCCCACAGCGGCAGCGCCGGCCGCGGCTGCCACGACCCCGCCGCCGTCGCCGACCGCCGAGCCGCCCGCTGAACCCGGTGAGGCCATCCGCGGTGCCGGCGCCGCGATCGCCGCCAACATGGAGCGCAGCCTCGAGGTGCCGACGGCCACCAGCTTCCGCAACGTCCCGGCGAAGCTGCTCGAGATCAACCGCAAGGTGATCAACGGCTACCTCGGGCGCTCCGGCCAGGGCAAGGTCAGCTTCACCCACATCATCGGCTACGCCGTCGTTCGGGCGATCGCCGACGCCGTGCCCAACCTCGGCAACACCTTCGTCGAGGGCGCCGACGGCAAGCCTCGTCTGGTGCGCAACGACCACGTCAACATGGGCCTCGCCGTCGATGTCGACAAGGGCAAGGGCCAGCGCACCCTCGTCGTCCCGGTCTTGCGCGAGGCCGACACCCACGACTTCCACGGCTTCTGGAGCGCCTACGAGGCGCTGATCCGCAAGGTCAAGTCCAACAAGCTGACGGTCGACGACTTCCAGGGCGCGACGATCAGCCTGACCAACCCGGGCACGATCGGCACGGTCCAGTCGGTGCCGCGGCTGATGCCGGGCCAGGGCGTGATCGTCGGTGTCGGCACGATCGACTACCCGGCCGAGTTCCAGGGCGCCGACCAGCGGACGCTCAGCGACGTCGGCGTGTCGAAGGTCGTCACGATCACGAGCACCTACGACCACCGCATCATCCAGGGCGCCGAGAGCGGCATGTTCCTGAAGCGCGTGCACGAGCTGCTGATGGGCGAGCACGGGTTCTACGACTCGATCTTCGCCAGCCTGGGCGTGCCCTACGAGGCGATCAAGTGGCGTCAGGACGTCAACCCGATCGACCGCACCGAGGCGATGCTGCAGAAGCAGATGCAGGTCGCGACGCTGATCCGCGTGCACCGCGTCCGCGGTCACCTGATCGCCGACCTCGACCCGCTGCGGTGGAAGAAGCCGGCGATGCCGCGCGAGCTCGACCCCGCCACGTACGGGCTCACGATCTGGGAC
>CAZMGD010000213.1:0-3211 GCA_964565705.1 uncultured Ilumatobacteraceae bacterium
CATCGCCGACGCGGTCGGCCTCGGTGCCGCGCTCGACTGGTTGCACCAGCTCGGCGTTCCCGCCGTCGCCGCGTACGAGCACGGTCTGCTCGAGTACGCCACCTCCGGCATGGAGTCCGTCCCCGGCCTGCGACTCGTCGGCACAGCGCCGAACAAGGCGAGCGTGCTGTCGTTCGTCCTCGACGGCCGGGACCCCGTCGAGGTCGGCCGCGCCCTCGATCGGGAAGGGATCGCCGTGCGCGCCGGCCACCACTGCGCCCAGCCCATCCTGCGCCGCTACGGCTACGAAGCCACCGTGCGCGCCTCGCTCGCGCTGTACAACACCCACGACGAGATCGACCGGTTCGTCGCCGTGCTCGACCGGATCGCCCGTCGGCATGCCCCCACCTCGGACGGCCCTGCCGGTTGACGCAACATGGACTCGCCCAAGTGGGCCACCGTCGTGCATCACAAGGAGCAACCGACCCCATGACCGCCAGCCTTCCCGAGAGCCACGCCGACCTGCTCGACAACGCCAACGTGGCGATCCTCAGCACCGTCGGCGCCGACGGCTACCCCCAGGTCACCGCGATCTGGTACGTACGCGACGGCGACCGGATCCTCACCTCACTCACGACGGACCGCCAGAAGTACAAGAACGCCGACCGCCACCCGAAGGTGACGCTGTTCCTGCTCGACCCGGCGAACCCGTATCGCACGTTGGAGATCCGCGGGGACTTCACCAGCGAGCCCGACCTCTCGCTGGCGACCCTGCGCCGCGTCGTCGAACGATACGGGACGAGCCTCGACACCTTCCCGGGGCCGACGACGAACCGCGTCACCGTGACGCTCACGCCACAGCACGTGGTGGCCCATGGCTGACGGGTTGTCGGCGAGTCGGTCAGCGACCCGCCATCGGTGACCGGTCGGCCCGCACGCCGCGACCGGCGTTGCGGTCGCGGGCGCCGCCGCATTGCCGCCGGTGCCTTTGACCGGGGGGAGATCGGGAGGCCTCCCACAGCAGATCTCTCGCCAGTCTGAAGGCGGTGGCATCCGACTTCGGCGGCGATGGCCTCGGGTCGGGCCCAGCTCGACGCAGCGTCCCACTCGGCAACGCTGAAGCGCCATGCGGGCCTCGACACGCATCCCGCCGGCGGCCTTGGCCACGTCGAGTGTCTCGAAGTCGTCCTCGCCGACGACGTCACCGGGCTCGAGTCGACCGTGACGCTCGGCCGCGCACGGCAAGGACCACGACCTCGGGCGACTCGTCCAGCAGTCGATCGATGAGTACGCCGGGTGTGATCACTTCGATGCCCTCGATCGCGAGTCGCTCGCTGACGAAGTCACCGAGATTGTTGGTGACGATCAGGTCGGCACGTCCATGGACTGCCGCGGCGGCGACGTGGCGGTCCTTCGGATCGTTGTCCATCGCGACGATGAGGTCCATCGGCGGGTCGGCCGCCGCCTCGGGGAAGGCGCGGCTCATCGCGACGATCGTGTGACTCTCGAATCGCGTCGGGTCGATGTCCGGATGGTCCGAGGTGACGTTGCGGGTCACCTCGTCAAGGATCGCGTTGCTCCACCGCGGATCGAACGCGTCCAGAGCTGCCAGGGTCAGCAGTAGGTCACGCAGCGACGGCGGGTAGAGCACACACGCGTCGAGAACCGCGATCACCGATACGGCACACCGGCCACCGTGTCCGCACCGGTGACCTCGGCGACAGCTGCCAGGCGTGCGGATCGCTGCTGCTGGTAGGCGAGCACGTCAGCGGCGAACAGGCGACGGTGCGTGCCCACGAGATGAGCTGGCAGCTTGCCCTGGTCGATCAGCCGCACGATGTAGGTGCGCGAGAGCCCGAGCAGGTGCGCCGCTTCCTGAGTGGTCAACTCGGCGGCGTCCGCCAGCACGTGCACCTCGGAGCCCGTCGCCAACTCGCTGAGCAGATGCCGAACCGCCGCTGCCGCAGTCGCCGGCAACTCGATCGTGCCGTCAGGGGTCTCGACTCGGACCGGGCCGTCGGACCGGGAGCCGAACGCGTCAGACAGTTGCTCGCGCTCGTTCTCGGGAACGAGATACGTCAACGAACCGTTCACGACCAGCAGGCTACCAAACGACACAAACGAAACAAGGATGAGGGCAGCGCCACCCGCCGGTCACAGCCCGAGTTCGACGTGGCCGTCATACGCCTCCGCCCGGAGGTCGATGAGCACATCGAGCAACTCGGTGTCGATGTGGTCGATGACGTCCTCGACGGCGCGGTCGGCCTGGCCCACCCGGGTTCCGCAGTTGATGGGCACATGAGGGCCGTCGCGGGCGCGAACATGCTGGTGGGCTGACAAGCCTGGGAACGTGGGCACACGATGTTGGTGGTGGTGCCCGCATTCGTTGGATGAGTCCGTGATCGTGTCGTGTGTGGGCATGTACGTGCGGTCGACGCAACGGAAGAACGGCGACGGGTCGGTCGTCCGTTACGTAGCTCGCGCACAACCGGCGTGTGGATGGGGTGACCCGGGCCGAGGTGTTGTTGAACCTCGGACGCGAAGACCTCCTCGACCCGGATGGTCTGCGCCGGCTGGTCCGCTCGATCAACCGTTACCTCGGCGAAGACGACGGCGGTGATGTCGCGGTCGGTGACGGGCTGTCGATCGCCGCGTCGCGGCCGATGGGTGTCGCCTGGCTCCTCGACGGCCTGTGGCGCCAGTTGGGTGTCGACACCGCACTCGCGAAGGTGTTGGGCGCCCGGCGGTTCACGACCGACGTCGAGCGGGTGCTGTTCGCGTTGGTCGCGAACCGGGCGATCGACCCGGCGTCGAAGCTGGCCGCCGCCGAATGGGCGTCGAACGACGTCGCCATCTGTGGGCTCGATGGGATGGATGAGGATCAGGCGTATCGGGCGATGGACTTGTTGGTCGCCGCCGACGTCCAGGCGCAGGTGCAAGAAGCGGTGTTCGTCGCCGTCGCCGACCTCCTCAATCTCGAGGTTGATCTGTTGTTCGTCGACACGACCTCGACCTACTTCGAGACCGAAGACACTGACGAGTTCCGCCGCTACGGGAAGTCGAAGGACTCGCGTCCAGATCTCCCGCAGATCGTGATCGGCTTGGCGGTGACGCGTGAGGTGTGGCAAGCCGCCCAGCGGCGCAAGGGTGGCCAGATCGACCGTCGAGCGGCCACCCGTACGCGCTCATCAGCTCTGCTTCGGTCGGCAACGGTGAGCTGCGACGTCGCAGC
>CAZMGD010000214.1:0-3211 GCA_964565705.1 uncultured Ilumatobacteraceae bacterium
TTTCCCTCACTGGCACCTGAAGCCAGCGCGTCTGCCATTCCGCCACTCGCCCGAGCAGCAGCGGCACGCTACCAAGTCCGGGGCCAGGCGCCACCTGCGGATGGTCTGGGTGTCAGAACGTCAGGTGCTGTGGACCAGGACACGGGGGGTGTGAGTCTGACACCTGGCGGTCCGGCGGAGGCGATGGCGTCGGTCACCCGCGGCCGTGCGAACACCACCTCCCATTAGCCTGATGCGCCACCCATGGGATTGCAGTCATTCGAACGTGGCCTAGAGCGTATGGTCGACGGCGTGTTCACGCGCGCGTTCAAGGGCAACGTCCGGCCGATCGAGCTGGGGCGACGTCTGCTGCGGGAGATGGACGACAACCGCTCCGTCGACGTCAAGGGCCGCCGGATCGTCCCCAACGCCTTCGCCATCACGCTGAGCACCGAGGACCATGCGGCGTTCGAGTCGATCGAGGACGCGATGGTGGCCGAGCTGACCGAGGCGGCTCGCGAGTACGCCCGTGACGAGGGCTACCACTTCATGGGCCCGGTCAGCGTCGTGCTGCGCGTGGACAGCGACTTGAAGGCCGGCCGGTTCGGCATCTCGTCGCAGATGAAGGAGCCGGTCCGCGGCGAATCGACCGCGACCCTGGTGCTTCCGTCGGGAGAGCGCCTGCCGCTCGCCGACAAGGTCGTGTCGTTCGGCCGCCATCCCGAGTGCTCCGTCGTCGTCAACGACAGCAACGTCAGCCGGCGCCACGCCGAAGTCCGGCCGTCGGGTCGCAGCTACGCCCTCGCCGACCTCGGCTCCACCAACGGCACCAAGATCAACGGCATCGGCATCAACGGCGAGCGGGCGCTGAACGACGGCGACATCATCAGCCTCGGCACCACCCACATCAGGTACGAGACCTCCTGACCCGAGGCCCGGCTCCATGACCGAGCGGCGCGCGCAGCAATGACCGACCAACTCCTGGGCATCTTGAAGCTGGCCCTCCTGGCACTCTTGTACCTCTTCTTCGCCCGCGTGCTCTGGGCGGTGTGGACGGAGGTCCGCGGCGCCGGCCAACCGCTCGTGCCCCAGGGCGCCGCGCCGCAGCCCGCCGACCAATCCCAGACAAGCGAGCCCAAGCGGTCTCGGCGCAAGCACACGAAGCGGCCCGCCGGGCAGGTGGGACGGCTGATCGTGGTGGATCCGAGCAGCCGCAGGGGCGCCACGCTCGACGTCGACCGTGAGCTGACGTTCGGCCGCGCCGGCGGATGCACCGTGTCGATGCCCGACGACGCGTACATGAGCCAGATCCACGCCCGCGTGTACATGGAGGAAGGCGACGTCTACGTGGAAGACCTCGGCAGCACGAACGGCACGTTCGTGAACGGCGACCGCCTGAACGCCCCCCAGCAACTGCTCCGCGGCGACCGCGTCCAGGTGGGACACATGACCCTGGAGGCCGACTGATGCCGGTGACGGTGAAGTGGGGCGCGGCCAGCCACCCGGGCCAGGTGCGGATGAACAACGAGGATGCGTTCGCGGCCGACGACGGCATGTGGGTCGTCGCTGACGGCATGGGTGGCCACCTCGCCGGCGAGGTCGCGAGCGCCTACACGATCGATGCTCTGCGCGAGGCCAACCGCACCGGCATCACCTCCAGCGACGACCTCGTCGTCGCCGTGCAGCAGGCCAACGACCTCATCCGCCACGAAGCCCTCACCAACCCGGGCCGGCGCGGCATGGGCACGACCGTCACGGCGCTCGCGGTCATGCACCACCCCGACAACCCGCAGCTCGTCATCGCCAACGTCGGCGACTCGCGCACCTACCTCTGGCGCGACGAGCAGCTGCAGACCGTGACGATCGACCACTCCTACGTGCAGGAGCTCGTGTCCGGCGGTGAGATCACCGTCGAGGAGGCCCGCACCCACCCCCGCCGCAACATCGTGACCAGGGCCCTCGGGATCGAACCCGCCGTCATGGTCGACACGTGGACGTTCGGGCCCGTGCGCGGCGACCGCTACCTGCTCTGCAGCGACGGCCTCGTCGACGAGGTGACCGACGAGGAGATCGCGGCCATCGTCGGCTCCGAACCCGACCCCCAGCAGGTCGCCGATCGTCTCGTGACCCTCGCCAACGAGCATGGCGGGCGCGACAACGTGACCGTGGTCGTGGTGGACGTCGTCGACGGCGACGTGACCCCGACCACGCCACTCCCACTCGCTCCGGAGGTCATCTCCACCGGCGACGAGAGCACGGAAGAGGACGACACCGCCCGCATCAACCGGACGCTGCAGATCGAAGCGATCGCCGCCGCCGAGGCGCTCGAGCCGCCGGTCGTGCTGCCGCCGCCAGATGCCGAGGTGTATGTCGACGGTGCTCCCATCGCCGCCCCCGCGACGCTCGCAGCCGCCGAGCCGGCCGCGACCTCCGAACTCACCTCACCTCGACGGCGGGTCTCGAAGGCTGCCCTTGCCTTCTGGATCGTCATCGCCGCGATCGTCGTCACGGTGATCGTCGTGATCATCCTCGCGCTCACCGGCGGCGACGACGAGCCGGCACCGACCACGTCGACATCGACCTCCACCACCGAGGTCACGACGTCCACCACGGCCGCGCCCTCGACGACGTCGAGCGCCGCACCGACCACGGCTGCCAGCCCCCTCACGACCGCGCCCACCACCCCCGCGACCCCGACGAGCGCGTCCACCCCGTGACGACCTACGCCGCTCGACGGCGCTCCACGGAGCTCGGGCTCGTGGTCATGGCAGGGATCATCACCGGTTCCGCCTATGTGCTCGCGTCCCTCGGCCGCAACGCCGAGATCCCACCCCGGATCCTTCCCTTCATCGTCATGCTGCTCGGGCTGCTGCTGCTCGCCCACCTCACCGTGCGCGTCTTCGCCAGCGGCGCCGACCCCACGATGCTGCCGCTCGCCGCGCTGCTGCACGGTCTGGGCTACGTGATGATCACCCGGTTGTCGGAGCGGCTCGCCGGGCTCCAGACCACCTGGACGTTCATCGCCATCGGCATGTTCGTGGCCGTGCTCGTGTTCGTCCAGCGAGCGAGCGACCTGCGTCGCTACCAGTGGACCTTCTTCTTCCTCGGCGCGGGACTACTGGTCTTGCCGATGTTGCCGGGGCTCGGCCTCGCCGTGGGCGGTGCCCGGATCTGGGTCAACATCGGACCGATCACGTTCCAGCCGGGTGAGTTCGCCAAGCTGAGCCTGGCG
>CAZMGD010000215.1:0-3210 GCA_964565705.1 uncultured Ilumatobacteraceae bacterium
GCCGGCCGGCGGCTCGGTGCGGGCAACGGACCGGAGCACGTCGCGAGGATCGCCCGGCTGCATCACCGCGCGGTGGGCCACGCCACACGCGCTGAGGGGCCCGCACCACTCCTGCTCCAGCCGGGACCTGGCCTCGTGCTCCAGACTCGCTCGCTCGATTGCCCGGAGGTCGCCCTCCGTCGGCTCGAAGGCGTGCACGGCCACCACCGATCCGTCGCCACGCCGTGCCGACTCGGCCGCCCAGCGCACGGCGCGGGATGCGCCGGCAGACCCGTCGACGCCCACCACGAGCATCCAGGCGTGCCGGTCCGGCACGACGACCTCGCGTGGCACGATCGCGACCGTGTGGGTCGGATAGCAGACGAGCTGTCGGCTCACCGATCCGAGCAGCGCGGTTCGGGCGCCGCCGGCGCCTTTTGCACCGACGACGATGAGCCCGGCGTTGCAGCGCTCCGCTTCCTTGGCCAACGCCGGGGCGATGTCGCCACGCAGCGCGCTACAGGCGGCGACGAGGCCGGGATCGGCAAGTGTCCGGTCGGCGAGCTCCCGCAGCTGGGCCTCGACCCGCGCGCCGTTCGTCCCATCTGCGAGTGCCGAGCTGTCGAGCGCGCTGCCGTGTTCGATGCCGTGGGCGAGGTGGATCTTCCGGTGGGTCGCCGCGGAGAACCAGCCTGCCCACCGCAACGCTGCCAGGGACTCGGGCGAACCGTCGATGCCGACGAGTACGACCTCCTGCGGTACGGGCTCGTGCCGCTCACTGACGGGTCTCATCTGACGTCCTCCATCGTTGGGGTCTCGGTCGACGTGGGGAGTACTCCGGCGCGGCGTCGGGCGATGCGGTTGCGCACCGCCTTGTGCGCCTCGACGGTCACGACGATCGACAGTCCGACGACGATCGCGCGCACCCACGCTCCGGCCGTGATCGGCTCGACCTGGAGGAGGCGTTGGGTCGGGGGCAGGTAGAGCGCGGCGACGTGGATGCCGATCGCGGTCAACGTCGCCCAGAGCAGAAACGGGTTGGCGAGTGGGCTGAGCGCGAACAGCGAGCGGTTCTCCGCTCGGGCGTTGCCCACCTGGAAGACGTTGAACACCACGAGCGTGGTCAACGCGACGCTGCGGGCCTCCGCCAGCGAGCCTCCGCTGTCGAGTTGCCACCGGAACATCAAGAGCGCGCCCGCGGCCATGACGATTCCGACGAGCGCGGTGCGCTCCCAGATGAGCGGCGAGAAGATGCCCTCGCGCCGTGGTCGCGGTGGCCGGCGGAGCACGTCGGGGCTGCCTGGCTCGAAGGCGAGCGCGAGGTCCTGCACGCCGTTCGTCACCAGGTTGAGCCACAGGATCTGCGCCGGCACGAGCAGCAGTGGCCAGCCGAGCCAGACCGTCGCCATGACGGCGACCGTCTCCGCTGCGGCCGTCGACACCAGGAAGAACGAGACCTTGCGGATGTTGCCGAACGCGACGCGACCTTCCTCGATGGCGCTGACGATGCTCACGAAGTTGTCGTCGGACAGCACCATGTCCGAGGCCTCACGCGCCACGTCGGTGCCCGTGCGCCCCATCGCCACGCCGATCGCCGCAGCCCGCAGGGCTGGAGCGTCGTTCACGCCGTCGCCCGTGACCGCGACCGTGTGGCCGTCGGCCTGCAAGGCCCGAACGATGCGGAGCTTGTCGTTGGGTGCGACCCGTGCGAACACCGACACGTCGCGGGCGAGGCAGCGCAGGTCGTCGTCGTCGAGGGCGGCGATCTCGGCGCCGGTCACCACCGCCGCGTCGCCGTCGGGCACGATCCCGAGCCGCTCGGCGATCGCTCGCGCCGTGATCGCGTGGTCTCCGGTGATCATCACGACACGGACCCCGGCGTCGTGACAGGCGTCGATCGCCTCGCGCACGCCGGTGCGCGGTGGGTCCATCATCCCCTGCATGCCGAGCAGCACGAGATCGGCCGGTTCGCGGTCATCGGCGTCAGTGCCGGTCCCTGTCGCCTCGACGAATCCGGCGTCGCCGGCCGGCAGGCGACGGTAGGCCATGGCGAGCACTCGCAACCCGCGAGCTGCGAGGTGACGGGCGGCGTCGTGAGCGGTGGCCGCGTCGAGCGGGACGGGGCCGGCCGCGGTGAGCACGCTGCTGCATCGTTCGATCACTCGTTCTGGTGCACCCTTGAGGAACAGCGCTCGGTCGGGGCCGACGTCGCGCACCGTCGCCGAGTAGCGACGCTCGGACTCGAACGGGATCTCGACGATCGTGCGGTATCGGTCGCGGAGCTCGCCGGGATCGATCCCCGCCGCGACCGCCGACATGAGGAGCGCGACCTCGGTCGGATCGCCGGTGGAGGTCAGCCCCTCGGCCGTGTGCACCAACTCGGCTTCGTTGGTGAGCACCCCCGTGGCCAGGGTCAGGCGCAACGCCGCCCCCTCGCCGCGGTCGCTCGTCGGGTCACCCCCGCCGTCGAACTGGCCCAGCCGGCCGGGCACTTCGACGACGCGCCCATCGGCCCAGATCGCCTGCACGGCCATCCGGTTCTCGGTGAGCGTGCCGGTCTTGTCGGAGCCGATCACGGTGGTGCTGCCGAGCGTCTCCAGTGCGGGGAGGCGCCGCAGGACCGCGTTCCGCCGGGCCATCCGGCTGACGCCGATGGCGAGCGTCACCGTGACCGCGACCGGCAGGCCCTCGGGGACAGCGGACACGGCCATCGCGACCGCGGTGTGGAACATCTGATCGGCCGACTCGCCGAGCGCGATGCCCGACACGAAGGTCACGACCGCTGCCACCAGCACCGAGGCGCCGACGATGCGGGCGAAGCCCCGCATCCGAGCGTGCAGCGGCACCTCGCCGGCCTGCTCCGAACGGATGAGGCCGGCGATCGTGCCGAGCTCGGTTCGCCGGCCGGTGGCGACCACGTACCCTCGGCCGCGACCACTGGCGACCGTCGTGCCGGCGTAGGCCATCGAGCGGCGATCGGCGACGATCGTTCTCGGGTGAACTGCGGTCGCGTTCTTGGCCACCGGCAGCGATTCACCTGTCAGCAAGGACTCGTCGACCGCCAGCGCGTTCACCGCAGCGAGCCGGAGATCCGCGGGTACACGGACGCCTGGCTCGAGCACGACCAGATCGCCGGGCACGAGGTCGACGCTGTCGATGTCCCACTCCTGCCCGCCGCGCACGACGCGGGTGGACGAGATGACCATGCGCATCAGCGCCCGCCCGGCCCCG
>CAZMGD010000216.1:0-3205 GCA_964565705.1 uncultured Ilumatobacteraceae bacterium
TGGAACTGGCACAGCTCGCAGGTCTGAACCCGCGGCCGCTGATCTCCGCGACACCTCCGCGGTACGCTCGCGGGGCTTCCCCGAGTCAGTGCGTCCCGAGTCGGGAGGCACGAGCCATGCCGCTCAGCCAGCAACATCGAACGAGCATCCACGACGGGCTCTCGCCCATCGTGGGAGCAGACGCAGTCGAGGCACTCTTGTCCGAGTTCCCTGCTACCGAACTGGATCGCCCGGCAACCGAAGGATTCGTTCGCGCCGAGATCGCCGACCTTCGTGGCGAGGTGCGGACCGAGTTCGCCAACGTGCGTGGCGAGATCACCGTCCTTCGTGGCGAGATGCGGACCGAGTTCGCCAACGTGCGTGGCGAGATCGCCGACCTTCGTGGCGAGATGCGGACCGAGTTCGCCGCCGTTCGCGGCGAGCTCCACGACGAGATCCAAGGACTTCGGGCCGAGTTCGCCGACCGGTTCCGCTCTCAGACGGTCTGGATGGCGAGCGCGCTCACCGCAGGCCTGGCATTGGCAACCGCGATCGCACGACTCGCCGGCTGATCGTCAATCGACGGCGGCGAGGCGCTGACGCTCCAACCAGCCGAGCAGGATCGCCACGGCACGCGGGTCGTGACGCAAGCGATGGCCAGCGCCGGGCAGCAGCCGCAGCGACGCGTTGCCGTGCGCTGACGCGAGCTGACGGGCGTCGGTGACCGGCACCGAGTCGTCGTCCTCACCGTGCAGCACCATCAGCGGGCGGGGCGCGAAGCGGCGAGCCGCATCCATCGGCCGGAAGCGGCGCAGCTCGCGGCTCCACTCCTCGAACGACGGCGGGAAGCGCGGCCGGCGGATCGCTCCGATGTCGCGGGCGTGCTCGAGGAACCGGCGGGGCTGTGCCGCCCAGTCGTCGAAGTCGGCCCGTGGGCCGAGCAGCGCGGCACCGACGACGCGCGGGTCGTCGGCACCGACGCAGATCGCGATCGAACCGCCGGTGTTCGATCCGACCAGCCACACTCCGGTCGGGTGCGTCTCGGCGATGATGTGACCGATCGCCGAACGCAGGTCGTCGATCCAGCCCTGCAGGCTGAAGTCGCCCTCGCTGTCGCCGCACCCCCGGAACGTGAAGGTCATCGCCGCGAAGCCGAGCTCGTTGGCGACGCGGTCGATCAGCTCGGGGAACGTGCCCGCCGACTGGCGGGCGTCGAGCGGTCCGGTCGGGAAGCCGTGACAGAGCACCACGGCCGGCAGCGGGTCGGGACGTCCCGGTGGGCGCACGAGGTAGGCGTCGAGCTTCAGGCCCGCCGACGTGAACTGACCGTTGGACTGCACGACGTCGCCTGCGGCCCTCGCCGCGCTCAGGCCCGCGGCTTGCGGTGGATGCGATGTTTGCCCGGCGTCGCCAACGTGTAGCCGCGGTTGCGGGCCTCGACCAACGTGTCCGGTCCGAACGAGGCGCCCACCTCGCTGGCCACGATCTCGTCGATCACGGCCTCGTCGGCCCACGTGTCGAGGTCGTACACCAGCTGCGTGCGCTTGTCGCCGAGGAAGCGGCTGTGCTCGTAGCGTTGGGGGCGTTCCATCGGCGGCAACGGTAGCCGCACAGTGGTGCCATCTGCCTGGCCGATCGGCACTTGGGGCGACCGGTGCGCTGCGATGTTGCAGCCAACTTCCCCGGCTCCAGCACTTCCAGCGATCGAGGCACTGTTGTCCGAGTTCCCCGCCACCGAGCTCGACAAGCCGGCGAGCCAGTCGTTCGTCCGCGCCGAGGTTGCCGACCTCCGCACCGAGATGCGCACGGAGTTCGCAGCCCTGCGCGGCGAGATCCACACCAGCATCGCCACCCTCGACGCGTCGTTCTCGGAACGACTCCGCCAACAGACGATGTGGATGTTCGCGACCTTGATGACGGGAATCGGGCTGGCGACCGCGATCGCCACGCTGATCGCTCACGTCGTGAACTGACCTACGCCGCGTCAGTCCGACGCTTCCGGGCCGACGGCTCCGATCGCTTCGAAGTAGGCGAGGTGAGCGTCGGTGACGCGCACGATGTCGACATCGTCGAGCACATCGATGCCCGCCGCCTCCGACTCACCGAGCAGGTAGGCAGTGACCGAATCGGGGTCGACCACGACGAGGTCGTCGATGTCCTGGCGATGATCGACGGCCTTGTCGGGCTGGAGGCCGCGCTCGTGCATCCACCGCAGGTGCAACAGCAGCAGCATCTCCAGCTCTTGTGGTGTCAGCCGGGCCTGGGTGTCGGGTGGCAGGTGGTCGGCGACGAAGTCGACCGCGGTCTCGATCTCGTACACCGCGCGGGGTGAGATCGAATCGAGGCGACGGGCCTCGCGTCCGACCACGACGACGGCGATGACGAACACGGTGACCGCGGCGAGCGCGATGAAGACGATGGTGACGCCGTCCATGCTGGGCGCCACCATAGAGCCCGCCGACCGTTGCACCCAGGGGACTCCGGTACCCTGCGGTTCGTGGCGGCGTCGGGGGGCGACCGCCCGACGAAGGAGGGGATGTCATGTCCCGCTTGTTCAACCGTCGCCTGCTCCTGGGAGCCAGCGGTGCGGCCGCGATCGCACCACTCGCCGCGAACCTGGTCGGCCCAGCGACGCGTGCCGCTGCCGCGCCGTCGGTCACGGGCCCGCTCGTGGTGCTCCGTTCACCCGAGCGCCTGTTCGACTCGCGCAGCACGCCGGTCTCGATCGGCGGTGGCAAACTGGCCGCCGGCAACTCCGTCGCCGTCACCGTGGTGACCGACCTGCCCGCCAACCAGATCATCGCCGCCGCGTTCCTCAACGTCACGGTCACCGACACCGAGCTCAGCGGCTACCTCGTGGTGCGGCCCAGCGACCTGTCCGGTGAAGTCCCGCTGCCGCCGACGTCGAACGTCAACTGGTCGGCGAACGGCCAGACGCTCGCCAACGCCGCGCTGACCGCGATCGGCGGGGAGAACGCCGTCGAGGTCCACGCCGGTGGCGTCGGGCGCGCGCACTTCATCGTCGACCTGCAGGGATACCTTCCACTGACCTTCTAGCGTGATCAGATGCCGATCCGCTGAGCCAGGAGCTCGCGGTGGTAGGTGGGGTCGCCGAACAGCAGCTCGCTGGACTTCGCCCGCTTGAAGTACAGGTGCGCCGGGTGCTCCCAGGTGAAGCCGATGCCGCCGTGGATCTGGATGTTCTCGGCGCTGGCGTGGAAGTACG
>CAZMGD010000217.1:0-3118 GCA_964565705.1 uncultured Ilumatobacteraceae bacterium
CAAGCACATCCGAGTCGCCCCGAAGGTCAAGACGACCGTGGACGCTCGCAGGAGCGGCCCGGCGGTGATGGCAGGTCCTTCCGGGGTGGGTACGCTCGACGGCGTGAGCAAACAAGCGGACGCCGTGCTGGCCGAAGCGCTCAGCCTTCCCGCCGACGAGCGAGTACGCGTCGCCTCCACTCTGCTCGCCAGCTTGGACGGCGACGAGGTCGACGAGGACGAGATCGATCAACTGTGGTCGGTCGAGACCGAGCGCCGCGCCGCGATGCTCGCTTCCGGCGAAGCCCGAACGGTGACGTGGGACGAGGTCAGTGAGAGGTTCGCCGAGCGTCGCGCCAACCGCAGGGCGTGAGCCTCAGCATCGAGTATCACGACCTCGTCGATCTCGATCTATTCGATGGGTGGGCATGGTACGAGGGCCAACAAGTCGGGCTTGGCGATCGGTTCCTCGACGCGGTGAACGCGACGGTCGTGCGCGCCGCCGGCTTTCCGGGCGCGGGTACGCCAACACTTCGGAACACGAACGACGTTGTCGTTGAGCGCAAGATCGCCATTCATCGGTTCCCGTACGCCATTCGCTACAGGGTGATCGACAACACGCTCGTCGTCATGGCCGTAACCCACCAGCACCGCCGTCCTGAATTCGGAATGGACCGGGAGCCGTAGTGCAAGGTCGGCGTCGCCTCTCGCGACATCGACGTGGGCCGAGGCGAGGCGTCTACGGCCGCTCTGCATGCCCGATCTGACGGTCCGCCCTACGTGAGTCCGCTCGCTGACGCGGTGTTGCCGCTGATCCGCACGCGTGTCGATGTGGGGCGGTGGAGTGTCGCCAACGCCCACGGCGGACAGATGCACACGGCGATCGACTTGTTGGAAGCCGCGATCCCGACGACCGATCCGGCCGAGATGTACGCGGTGACGCATGCTGCGTTGGCGAGCGCGGTGAAGGTGATCGCCCGTGCCGACGACTCCAGCGGGATCATCGGTGACGCCTGCCGCCGACTGCTCGAGCTGCATCCGGACACCGCCGCGGCCGCGGGCGTGGCGTCCGCCAAGTTGGTCGACTGGATGATCAAGTTCCAGTTCGACGGCGATGTCGACTACTTCGAGGTCGACCCGGTCGCCTACGCCCCGGCGTTGGGCGATGCCGGGATGGGCGCCTATCGGCAGCGTCTCGACGCGATCCGCGCCTCGCTCGGCCCGGAACCGGCCGGCGCAGACCGATGGTCGGTGCCGGATCGGCATGAGCGGTGGGTGCTGGAGTGGAACGACCGGCGCCTTGCGGTGTTCGACCGGGACGTGGACGCGATCATCCGTACTCATGCACGTGACCGCAAGGTCGCCGCTTGGTTGAGCGACACGGCCAAGGCGTTGGAGGAGATCGGCGAGTTCGATCTGGCGGTCGACTGGGCCCGTCAGGCCACCCAACTCGGGCCGTGGCACCAATCGCTGCAAGCGGGTGACTACTGGTGCGATCTCCTCGCCCGCCACCACCCCGACGACGTCGTGAGGGCGCGGCTCGACATGTTCCGCTGGTGGCCCTCGTCAACCACCGCGGCCGGCCTGCACCGCGCCGCAGGCGACGAATGGCCCGCCTACCGCGACGAGGTCCTCGCCACGCTCACGGCCCAGCCCGCAGAGGCTGTCCTGTTCGCCCTCACGTCACTGCACGACCCGCAACTCGGCTGGGTACTGGCCCACCGCCTCGTCCTCGACGACGACCGTGCGTGGGAGGAACTCGCCAAGGCGTACGCATCGGTCGACCCGGTCGCCGTGCTGCCGATCCACCAACGGCTCGTCGAACGCGACCTCGTCACCGCCAACGCCCACAACTACCGTCAAGCCGCCCGCAGACTGGCAACGATGCGCACACTCGCCGCCGGCACCGACCACGCCGGCGACACCGATGCGTTCATCGCTGACCTGCGCGAGACCCACCGACGCCGACCGCGACTCCAGACGGAGTTCGACCGAGCCCGACTCCCCTGACGTCGCCTACGGGCCCGACGTGGCGCGTCGAGCCGGCAGGCGGCATTCGCATTCCGCGCGTTCCTACGAGTGTTCCTCCGGGTCCCGATCGGCGGGGCCGACACAAGGAGAAACATGATGAACGGCTATGTCGCTCGAAGGCGTGACCGCTTCTACGCGGTCATCTACGAAGGCAGGGATCCGATCACCGGCAAGGAGCTGCGCAAGTGGCACCCTGCCGGCACCGACCGCCGTGAGGCTGAAGCGTTGACCCGTCGGCTCGCAGCGAAAGCCGACGAGCAACTCGGTGCCGCCCGCGCCTTGACGTTCGGGGCGTATCTCACCCAGCAATGGCTGCCGGCAAAGAAGCTGCGTCTCGCCATCAGCACCTACCGCGGCTACGAACGTAACGTCACCCTGCACGTCCTGCCCACTTTGGGCAAGGTCGCTCTCCGAAGGTTGCGGTACCAGCAGATCGAAGGGCTCTACGAACAGCTGCTCCAACCCGTCGCCGGGCGCGGGTTGCACCCAACGACCGTGTACGAGATCCACCTGGTGATCCGAGGCGCGCTGACCGACGCCGCGCGCCGAGGACTGGTGACACGCAACGTCGCCCTTGTCGCCAGAGCGCCGAAACAGCGGGCGCTGCAACGGACCGAAGGCGTCGCGCTCACCGAGGCCGAGCTACGCCAGCTGCTGCGCACCGCGGCTGGACACCGGCTCTTCCCGATCTTCTGGCTGACCGCGATGACTGGGATGCGCCGCAACGAGGTCCTCGGATTGAAGTGGACCGACATCGACGTGGCACGCAAACGCGTGCACCTCAATCGTGGCCTGATCGCCGTCGCCTACGAGGTGCACCAGACCCGCGGCAAGACCAAGACCGCCCGCCGGGCGATCGCACTCGACGACACCACCCTCGCCGTGCTCGCCGGCTGGCGCGCCTTCCAGGCGGCGGAAGCGGTAGCGGTAGGTCTCGATCGTGCTGACGGGTGGCTGTTCACCGACGGCGACGGTGAGCCTCTGCACCCGCACACCGTGTATCAGTCGTTCCGCCGGATCGTGAACAAGGCCGGCATCCCGACGATGAGGTTTCACGATTTGCGACACACCCACGGCAGCCTTCTGATCAAAGAAGGCGTCCCCGTGA
>CAZMGD010000218.1:0-2988 GCA_964565705.1 uncultured Ilumatobacteraceae bacterium
CGGGTTGCTTCCCGTCTGGGGGTATGAGCACGACGACGACCGAGCAGTTGTTGGACATCGCCGGCTTGGCCGAGCGGCTGGGTGTCGGGGAGCGCTTCGTGCGCCGGCTGGTGAACGAACGTCGGATCCCGTTCTTCAAGATCGGCCGCCACATCCGCTTCGACCCCGACGACGTCGAGGACTGGATCAGTCGCTCGCGGATCGAACCGTCGCAGCGGTTCACCGGCCGCGAGCTGGCCGGGTCGCGGAGGTAGCTCACGCGGGGGAGGTCGTCTGATGGCCGACATCCGCAAGCGCGCTTCGGCGTCGGGCACGCGCTGGGACGTCCGCTACCGCGACGAGACTCGCCGGCAGCGCAAGAAGACCTTCGAGCGCAAGGTCGACGCGCAACGCTTCGCCAACTCCGTCGAGACCGACCTGGTTCGTGGTGACTGGATCGATCCCAACCGTGGGCGCGAGCTGTTCGGCCAGTGGGCCGACACGTGGCTGGAGACGATCGGTGATCGCAAGCCGAAGACCCGCGAGTCGTACGAGTCGATCGTGAGCAAGCACCTCCGGCCGCGCTTCGGTCGCGCCCCGATCGCGGCGATCGACTATCCGACCGTGCTCGCCTACGTGGCCGAGCTCCGCGCCGCCGGGGTGGCGCCGAAGACGATCCGCAACATCCGCGACGTGATGCGACTGATCTTCAAGCTCGCCATCCGTTCCGGCGCGCTCAAGTCGAATCCGGTCGAGGACGTCGCGGTCGGGCAGACCCAACGCGGCGAGATGGTGTTCCTCGAGCCTGAACAGATCATGGATCTCGCCCGCGAAGTCACCAAGCCCCCAGCGCGCTATCGGCGCGGGGAACGACGCACCGACGGCTACCCCGAGTACGGGCTGTTTGTCCGCTTCGCTGCGTTCACCGGGCTACGCGCTGGCGAGATCGTCGGCCTGCGCGTCAAGGACCTGCAACTGATGCGCCGCCGGGTACACGTCCATCAGTCAGCATCCGAGGCGTACGGCCAACTTCAGATCGTGCCGACCAAGACCTACGAACGCCGCTCGGTCCCGATCCCCAAGTCACTGACCGACGACCTCACCGTGCAGGTCGCCGGCAAACCGCAGGACGACTACGTGTGGGAGAGCCCGCAAGGCGGACCGTTCCGTTACTCGAACTGGATGAAGCGCCACTTCAAGCCGGCGGTTGAGCGATCGCTGGCACCAAACGCGACCCGCTTCCACGATCTCCGCCACACGTACGCGGCGCTGCTTATTGCTCAAGGCGCTCACCCACGAGCGATCATGGAACGAATGGGGCACAGCACGATCACCGTCACCCTCGACAACTACGGGCACCTGTTCCCCAAACTCGACGAAGCACTCGACGACGCCTTGGACGGGATCTACCAAGTCTCCGCGCAAGGCGTCAGCACCACGCTCGACGCGCGCGGCGCCGTCCATTCGCTCGATCGTCCCACCATCGACATGAGGTGACACGCCATGTTCATCGAACTTCCCGGACTCGGCGAGGTGTCGCTGTCGATCACGCACAGCACCCGCCGACCTCTCGCCAGCACTGAGCCAGACGACGCCGCCAACGCTTGGGAGTCGGCGCTGATCGCCCTCACGGAGGACGAGGTCGAGCATCGCGTGGCGCACGCCCTGACATTCGTGATCTACGAGACCCGACTCGACGGGTGGAGCATCCTCGACGTGCTCGACGAGGTCTCGCGCGACGTCGCCAGCTACACCGAGCTCTTCGACGACGACGGCGAGATCGTCGCCGAATTCGTCGACAGCACATGGCAGGACGGCTCAGGTTTGGGGTGGTGTTGCCTGGAACCTCTCGACCGAGGAGGTTCACCATGACAACCACACTGCTCCCACCTGCCACCGGTCTGACGGCCGACGGCGCTCACTTTCGGCCGCCAGACGAGGCGCAGCTCGCTGCGGCCGCATTCCTAGCCCGTTACAGCGGCCGAACGCTCGAGGCGTACCGGCACGATCTGCGCTACTACTTCCAGTGGGCCGCCGATCAACGCCTTGACGTTCTGTCCGCTTCCCGGGCGCACATCGAGATCTACCGCTCGACGATGGAACAACGCGGCCTGGCCGCGTCAACGATTGACCGGCGGCTCTCGACGGTCTGTGGCTACTACCGATTCGCCCACATCGACGGACGGATCCCGGCCAACCCAGCCCAGTAGGTGCGCCGACCGAAGGTGCAGGCCGCCGAGCAACACGGGATGGACCGCGGTGAACTCGGCCGCTTCCTGTTCACCGCTGACCACTACGACCGAGCCCACGCGGCGCTCGCCGTGCTGCTCGGTCTCAACGGGCTGCGAGTGTCCGAGGCGTGCGCCACGAACGTCGAGGACCTCTCATTCGAGCGGGGGCACCGCACCTTGCGGATCGTCGGCAAGGGCAACAAGCCCGCGACGATTCCGCTCGTTCCACGTACCGCCCGCACGATCGACCTGGCGATCGGGGAACGACATGAAGGTCCGATCCTTCAACGTCGCGACGGGCAGCGCTTGGACCGGCGCACCGCGCACCGGTGGGTGCGCTCGATCGGCAAGCGAGCCGGTCTCGGCACCGTCCACCCGCACATGCTGCGTGCCGCGTTCATCATGGCCGCGCTAGACGCTGGTGTCCCGCTGCGCGACGTTCAGCTCGCAGCTCGTCACGCCGACCCGCGTACTACGACGATCTATGACCGCCGCCGACAGAACTTCGACCGCCACGCCGCCTACGTCGTCGTCGCTTTCGTCGCCAGCGGCTGAGTGCCCTCCGCGCATCACGGCACTTCGGGGAGGCTTCGCGAACCGGGGGTCGGCCCGCCCAACCGTGGCGGGTAAGACAAGGAGCGTCGTCGACAGGACATTACAAATGGGCTTCGTGGCTCGTGTGACACACGAGGCCCCAGCGATCTCGATCAAGCGGGCCCTGCCCCTAGACGAGTAGTTCCAAGGGGTTCGCGCGGTCCGCGCGTATCCGCCACGTAGA
>CAZMGD010000219.1:0-2863 GCA_964565705.1 uncultured Ilumatobacteraceae bacterium
GATCGGCGAGGTCATCGGGCCCAAGGGCAAGGTCATCAACACGATCCAGCAGGAGACCGGCGCCGACATCAACGTCGACGACGACGGCGTGTTCGGCATCGTCACCATCGGCTCGGTCGACAACGACAAGGTCGAGGAGGCCAAGGCGCGCATCCTGGCGATCGTCGATCCGCCCAAGGCCGAGCTCGGCGCCGTGTACAACGGCCGGGTCGTGAACATCACCAAGTTCGGTGCGTTCGTGAACATCCTCCCGGGCCGCGACGGCCTCGTGCACATCTCCAAGCTGGGACGCGGCAAGCGCATCAACGCCGTCGAGGACGTGCTGCAGCTCGGTGACGCGATCGAGGTCCGGGTCGACGACATCGACGACAAGGGCAAGGTCAGCCTGACCCCCGTCGGCGACGGCCCCGAGGCCTCCGAGGGTGCGGCCGCCCCGGCATCGAACGGCGCCGAGTCGTCGGCGCCCAGCCGTACGGCCGCAGCGGCCCCGGTCGACGGCGACGTCGTGTCGGTCAGCTTCGAGGACTCCTTCGACGACGAGATCCGCAGCGTGGTCGGCGACCTCGGTCCGGCCGGCGCTGCGCCGGCCGCAGACGATCGCGGTGGCGAGCGTCGTGGCAGCAACGATCGGCGAGGCGGTCGGCGCCGTCATCGCTGACGTCCGCATCACCCAGCTCGACAGCGGGTTGACGGTGGCCACCGAACGCGTCCTTGGGGCGCGGTCGGTGGCCACCGGCGTCTGGGTCGGCGTCGGTGCCCGCGACGAGCCGGCCGATCTGTCGGGCGTCAGCCACTTCCTCGAGCATCTCCTCTTCAAGGGCACCGAGGAGCGCAGTGCTCGCGAGATCTCCGCCGCGATCGAGCGTGTCGGCGGCGACATGAACGCGTTCACGTCGAAGGAGTACACGTCGTACTACTGCCGCCTGCCCGGCGATCACCTGCCCCTCGGGCTCGAGGTGCTCGGCGACGTGCTCGGCCGGCCGGCCCTTCGCGACGCCGACATCGAGACCGAGCGCGAGGTCATCCTCGAAGAGCTGTTGATGGACGGCGACAGCCCGGAGGACGTCGTGCACCGCGAGCTGGCCGACGCGCTGTTCACCGGCCACCCGCTCGGCAGGGAGACCGCGGGCGAGCGTGACACCGTCGCCGAGATCAGCGCCGACGACGTGCGCGAGTTCTTCGCCCGGTGGTACCGGGCCGGCAACATGGTCGTGTCGATCGCCGGGCCGGGCGACCACGACGTCGTGCTCGCCGCGGTGCAACAGGCGCTCGGCCGGATCGGCGACGGTGGCGAGCGTCCCGAACGGCGGGGCCCGGCGCCCGTGCCCGCGTCCGACCGCGTGCGCAACGACGACACCGAGCAGGTCCACTTCACGGTCGGCTACCGAGCGGTGTCACGGACCGACGACCGGCGCGAAGCGCTCGACGTGCTGAACCACGCGCTCGGCGGCGGCACGTCGAGCCGCCTGTTCGACGAGGTGCGCGAGCGCCGCGGCCTCTCCTACAGCGTCTACTCGGCGGCCAGCGCCTACGCCGACGCCGGTGCGCTCAGCATCTACGCCGGAACCGCACCGCACCACCTCCCGACCGTGCGCGAGGTCATCGACCACGAGCTCGCCTCGATCGCCGAGCGCGGCGTCACCGACGACGAGCTGGCCATCGCCGTCGGGTACCTGTGCGGCGCGTTCGTCATGGGTCTGGAGGACACCGGCGCCCGGATGGGCCGCCTCGGCGGCCTGCTGTCGACCACCGGGTCGGTCCGACCCGTCGACGAGCAGATCGCCCGCTGGCGGGCGGTCACGCTCGACCAGGTGGCAGCTGTCGCCGCCGACATCCTGTGCGGCCCGAGGGTCACGGCACTCGTCGGTCCGTGATGCTGGCTCGGTGAGTCGCTGTTCGGCTGGGATACCGTCCACGCCATGGCGATTCGGGTGGGCGTGTTCGGGGCGGGGGGAAGGATGGGGACCGCGGTGTGCGCGGCGGTGACGGGCGACGACGAGCTCGAGCTGGTCGCCGCCGTCGACCCGCATGCGGTCGGCGAGGTGCGCAACGGGGTGACGATCGCCGCCGAGCCGAAGGCCCTCGTGGACGCCGGTGCTGACGTCGCGATCGACTTCACCGTTGCGGCCGCGGCACGCGAGAACATCGCCTGGTGCGCGCTGCACGGCGTCCACGTCGTCGTCGGCACGACCGGGCTCGGCGACGACGACCTGGCGACGTTCCGGGAACGCTTCACCCGGTCCAACTGCCTCGTCGCCGCGAACTTCGCGATCAGCGCTGTCCTGATGATGCGCTTCGCCGAGTTGGCGGCGCCGTTCTTCGACACCGCCGAGATCATCGAACTGCACCACGACGCCAAGACCGACGCACCGAGCGGCACCGCTTTGACGACCGCCGAGCGGATGGCTGCGGCCTCCTCGGACTGGGCCCCCGACCCGACGAAGCACGAGGTCGTGCCCGGTGCCCGCGGCGGTACCGGACCCGCTGGCATCCACCTCCACTCGGTGCGGATGCGGGGGATGGTGGCCCACCAGGAGGTCATCTTGGGTGCGCTCGGCCAGTCGCTGACGATCCGCCAGGACAGCTACGACCGGGTCAGCTTCATGCCCGGCGTCGTGCTCGCGGCGAAGAAGGTGAACGACCTGCCCGGTCTGACGATCGGGCTCGAGGCCGCACTCGGTTTGTAGCCCGGCGGCCGCGGGCACGGCGACGTGACGTGCCCGTAGGGTCTGCGAGGCCTGCCGATCGGAGGGGATCACATGCGCAAGAGGTCGAAGCTGCTCGCTGCGCTGGCCGCGGTGGTCGGCCTGGGCCTGGTGACGCCGCCACCCGTCGGAGCCGTCCCGAGCGGCTTCACCGACAC
>CAZMGD010000220.1:0-2744 GCA_964565705.1 uncultured Ilumatobacteraceae bacterium
ATGCGCATCGTGTCGCTGGCACCGGAGGTGCTCTGACCATGAAGTTGAAGAAGGGCGACACCGTCGTGGTGATCGCTGGCAAGGACAAGGGTCGCGAGGGCGAGGTCATGACCGTGCTGCCCAAGGACGACAAGGTGATCGTGAGCGGGGTCAACCTCGCCCGCAAGCACCAGAAGGCCCGCAAGCAGAACGAGCAGGGCGGCATCATCGACAAGGACATGCCGATCCACGTCTCCAACGTGATGCTCGTGCACAAGGGTAAGCCGACCCGCATCGGCTACAAGATCAACGACGACGGCACCAAGGTGCGCATCGCCAAGTCCACCGGCGAGGAGATCGGATGAACGCCGTCCTGGAGTCCACGACCCCCCGCCTGAAGGCCAAGTACACCGAGCAGGTCAAGCCCGCGCTGAAGGATCAGCTCGAGCTGGGCAACGTGATGCAGGTGCCGGCGATCACCAAGATCGTCGTCAACATGGGCGTCGGCCGCGCGACCCAGCAGCCGTCGTTGCTCGAGGGTGCCGTGACCGACCTCACCGCGATCACCGGCCAGAAGCCGATCATCACCAAGGCCCGCAAGTCGATCGCCGCGTTCAAGCTCCGCGAAGGCCAGGCGATCGGCTGCAAGGTCACGCTGCGCGGCGACCGCATGTGGGAGTTCTTCGACCGCCTGCTGGCGGTCGCCATCCCCCGCATCCGCGACTTCCGCGGCCTCCCCCCGAGGTCGTGGGACGGCCGCGGCAACTACACGTTCGGCCTCAACGACCAGACCGTGTTCCCGGAGATCGACTACGACAAGGTCGACCAGCCGCGCGGCATGGACATCACCATCGTCACCAGCGCCGACACCGACGAGGCCGGCCGCGCCCTGCTCGACGCGTTCGGTTTCCCGTTCAAGCGCGGCGACGACCCAACGGCGATCACCGAACCGAAGCGCAAGCGTCGAGGCCCCCAGCGCGGTGGCCACAAGGGCAAGAAGAAGTGACGAGGAACTGAAGAGATGGCGAAGAAGTCACTGATCAACAAGGCGGCCGCGAAGCCCAAGTACAAGGTGCGTGGCTACACGCGCTGTCGTCGCTGCGGGCGTGCGCGCTCCGTGTTCCGCAAGTTCGGTCTCTGCCGGGTGTGCCTGCGTCAGCTCGCCCACCAAGGCGAGGTCCCCGGCCTGACCAAGTCGAGCTGGTGAGAGGTTTCCATGCTGACTGACCCCATTGCAGACATGCTCACCCGGATCCGCAACGCCAACGTGGCGATGCACGACGAGGTCCCGATGCCCTCGTCGAAGCAGAAGCTCGCGCTGGCCGAGATCCTCCAGAAGGAGGGCTACATCAACGGCTTCGCCGTGGCGCCATCCACCAAGGGCCCCGGCGAGGTGTTGACGATCAAGATGAAGTACAGCGCCGACCGCAAGCGGACCATCTCCGGTCTGAAGCGCGTGTCGACGCCGGGCCTGCGGGTGTACCGCAAGTCCACCTCGGTGCCCCGCGTGCTGGGCGGTCTCGGCGTTGCCGTGCTGTCCACCAGCAAGGGTCTGATGTCCGACCGTGAAGCGCGCCAGCGCAAGGTGGGCGGCGAAGTCGTCTGCTACGTCTGGTGAGGAGGAGCAACCATGTCTCGAATCGGTAAGGCTCCGATCACCGTCCCGTCCGGGGTGGACGTGACCATCGCCGAGCAGACCGTCACCGTGAAGGGCCCGAAGGGCACGCTGTCGCGTGACCTGCCCGGAGCGATCACCGTGCGCGCCGACGGCGATCAACTGCTCGTCGAGCGCCCGGACGACGAGCGCGAGAACCGCTCGCTGCACGGCCTGTCGCGCACGCTCGTCAACAACATGGTCGTCGGCGTGTCCGACGGCTTCGCCAAGGAGCTCGAGATCGTCGGCGTCGGCTACCGCGCCGAGGCCCAGAGCCAGACCTCCCTGCGTCTCGCCCTCGGCTTCTCCCACCCCGTCGTCGTGCAGGCGCCCGACGGCATCACGTTCGAGGTGCCGACCAACACCCGCGTCGTGGTCCGTGGGATCGACAAGGAGACCGTGGGTCAGGTGGCGGCGAACATCCGCTCGATCCGCAAGCCCGAGCCGTACAAGGGCAAGGGTGTCCGCTATCTCGGCGAGCGCGTGCTGCGCAAGGCCGGCAAGACCGGCAAGAAGTGAGGATCTGATGTCCAGCATCTCCAACGAGCGCCTCGTCGGCCGCAAGCGCCGCCACGTGCGCGTGCGCAAGAAGATCCATGGCACCGCGGAGCGTCCGCGCCTCGCCCTGTTCCGTTCCAACAAGCACCTCGTGCTACAGGTGATCGACGACGACCGCGGCGTCACGCTGGCGTCGGCGTCGAGCATCGAAGCCGACCTCCGCCCGCAGAGCGGCGGCACGGTCGAGGCCGCCACCCGGCTCGGCACGCTCGTCGCCGAGCGGGCCAAGGCCGCCGGTGTCGACAAGGTCGTGTTCGATCGTGGTGGTTTCCAGTACCACGGTCGTGTCGCTGCTGCCGCCGAGGCAGCCCGTGAAGCCGGTCTGGAGTTCTGATGGCTTACAACCAGCCCCGTGGTGGCAACTACAACGCCGAGTCCACGGATCCGAGTGGTCTGCGCGAGAGCCGCGTCATCCACATCAACCGCGTCGCCAAGGTCGTCAAGGGCGGCCGTCGCTTCAGCTTCACCGCGCTGGTCGTGGTGGGTGACGGCAACGGTCGCGTCGGCCTCGGCTACGGCAAGGCCAAGGAGGTGCCCCTCGCCATCCAGAAGG
>CAZMGD010000221.1:0-2732 GCA_964565705.1 uncultured Ilumatobacteraceae bacterium
TCGGCGATCTCGAGCGCCTGCTCACCGGTGTCGGGCTGGGAGATCAGCAGCTGGTCGATGTCGACCCCGATCGCCTTGGCGTACACCGGATCCATCGCGTGCTCGGCGTCGATGTAGGCGCAGATGCCGCCGTTGCGCTGGGCCTCGGCGACGACGTGCATCGCCAGCGTGGACTTGCCCGACGACTCCGGGCCGTAGATCTCCGTGACGCGGCCGCGGGGCAGGCCGCCCACACCGAGGGCGATGTCGAGCGCCAGTGCGCCCGTGGGGATCGCCTCGATCGCCATCGTGGTCTTCTCCCCCATCCGCATGATGGAGCCCTTGCCGTGCTGCTTGTCGATCTGGGCCAGTGCCAGCTCGAGTGCCTTCTCACGCTCTGTCGACATCGGATCCTCGTTTCCTGCCTCTGCGGGTGCCCTCCGAAGGGCCCGCGGTACCTGTTCGTGCTGGCGGGCCCACTGGGGGGCCGAAACCGGGTGCCGCCGGGTGGTCGGAACCTGTGTTGCACCGTACGGAGGGGGTGTCACAGGGTTTCGGCGGGCGGCGAACGACACGAGCGTAACTTCGAACGGGCGTTCGAAGCAAGCACTTCTGGAAGGAAATTGCGACGGTTCAGTCTGCGGCGACGGCGGCGCGGTTCTCGTTCAGCTCCTCGATCGTCGGGCGACGCGTGGCGAGGTCGATCGCCATCCAGATCGTGTAGCCGAACGGGTAGGCGATGACCGGCCCGATCAGACCGGCGATCCCGAGCCCGACGACGAGCGGGACGACCGCCACGTCCGGCACGGTGAGCACGATCCCGACCACCATGGCGATGATCAGGATCCCCATGATCAAGATGATGTTGATCGTCAGCGCGCCGAGCTCGTGACCGTCGGTGTTGCGGTCCCACTGCAGCCCGCACCTGCGGCACCTGGGTTCGCGCCCGAACCATCCACGCACGCCCTTCGGGAACCAGGCCTGGTGGTCGCCACACCAGGGGCAGCGGCGCAGGAGCGCGCGGCGGAGCATCAGCCAGAAGCTCGGCCCACTGGCGGCGGCGGGTGCAGTGGGCATCGCCGAAGGGTAGGCCTGCCACCGACCGACCCCCCAAGCGCAGTGGACAGGGGTGCACCGCTCGGACCTCGCGCAGCCGCGAGACTGACGCCCCATGCGCCGAGCCCTCGCCGCGATGCTGATGACGATCGCCATGCTGGCCCTCGGCTTCGCGCTCGTCGGCTGGTGGCTGAACCACACGGCGTTCAACCCGGACATCACCGACGACATCGCCGGCCCGGTGCTCGCCAACGACGACGTGAACGACCAGTTGGTCCGCATCATCACCGCCAACATCTCGACCGGGCTGGCCGAAGCCGGCGCACCGATCCCGGACGAGACGATCGAGCAAGTGGTGCGCCAGCACACTCACACGGCCAGTGGGGTCGCGCTCCTGCAGGATCTCGTGACGCAGGCGCACCGCCGCGTGATCGGTGAGAGCACGGCTCCGGTGACCATCTCGACGAAGCAACTCGTCAGCATGTTCGGCCCCGCAGCCGCGGACCTCCAACCGATCGTGATCCCGGTGCCCGAGGTGACGCCGATCTCGTGGTTGGACCAGACGCTGGAGAGCACCGTGCCGATGGCGGTCACGGTCGCGATCGTCTCGGGTGTGCTGTCGTTCCTCGTCGATTCCGACAAGGCCGCTTCGCTGCGTGGCCTCGGCATCGGCCTGCTCATCGTCGCCGGCGTCCTCATGGTGCTCGGGTACCTCGTCCCCGTCTACGTCGTGCCGAACACGACGAGCAGCCCGTGGGTGAACGTCGTCCCCCAGATCGCCCGCGAGCACCTCCAAGTGCTCGGCGGGGTCGCGCTGGTGACCGCGGGAGCGGGGCTCGCCGCCCTGACCGGTGCCGCTACCTTGAACCGTCGATGAGCTCGCGGCCGCCGATCGACGCCGTCGTCATCGGCGGTGGGGCGATGGGCTCCTCCACCGCGTGGTGGCTGGCCCGCCGCGGCCGCTCCGTGCTGCTCGCCGAGCAGTTCGCCGCCGGACACGTGCGCGGCAGCAGCCACGGCGAGGTGCGCATCTTCCGCTTCGCCTACCCGGACGTGCACTACGTCCGCATGGCGCAGCAGGCACTGCCCCTCTGGCGCGAGCTGGAGGACGACGCCCAACTGCGCCTCCTCGAGCTCGACGGCTGCGTGGACCACGGACCCGAACCTGCCCTCGGTGCGATCACCGCCGCACTCAACGAGGCCGACGCGCCACATCGGTTGCTCACCGCGGCGGCAGCGATGGACCGCTGGCCGCAGTTCCACTTCGAGACGCCCGTGCTGTTCCACCCCGACGGCGGCCGGGTGTTCGCCGACCGCACCCTGACCGCGCTGCAGACACGGGCGGCAGCGTTGGGCGCCGACGTGCGCTTCGACAGCCCGGCCTGCCTGGTCGCCACGTCGGACGGCGCCGTGGAGGTCGACGTCGCCGGCGAGACCGTGCGCGCCCGCTGCGCCGTCGTGACCGCGGGCGCCTGGGTGGAGCGAACCGTGGCGCCCGCGGCGGTCCGACCGGAACTGCCTCCACTGACGATCACGCAGGAGACCATCACCCACTTCCCCGCCGTCGACCCGTCGCAGGTGTGGCCCTCGTTCATCCATCATGACGCCGGCCTTCGGTACGGGCTGCCGAGCCTCACCGAGGGCATCAAGGTCGGCGGCCACCACGAGGGCGCGGTCACCGACGTCGACCGGCGCAC
>CAZMGD010000222.1:0-2729 GCA_964565705.1 uncultured Ilumatobacteraceae bacterium
CGCCGACGCCACCGCAGCCGCCGGTGCCGGCCCCGTCGCCGGAGACCTACGCGTTCACTGCCTACCCGGCGGCGCAGCGCGTGTTCGACTCGCGCAACGGGGTCGGTGGGTCGATCGGGCGTGTGGCGGGCGGGCAGACCCGCACGATCCCGCTCGGTGTGGCTGGGGCCGGCGCCGCGCTCGTCAACATCACGCTCGACAACGGCAGCCATCCCGAGGAACCGTGCCGCCCACCGAGCTACCTCGTCGCCTGGCAGCCGGGTACCGCGATGCCCTCGACGTCGAACGCCAACGTCGGTTCGTGCGACGTCGCTGCCAACACGGCGATCGTGCAGGTCGACGCCGCGGGTGCGGCCAACATCCAGGTGTACGCCGATGTCGACGTGATCATCGACGTCCTCGGCTACTACTCCTCGGCGAGCGGGGCGGTGTCGGCCGGCCGGTTCGAGGAGCTGACGCCCGCCCGCCTCGTCGACACGCGCCAGGCGCCGTCGAGTGCCAACGAGTACACCCGCGCCGACGCCGGGAACACCTCGCTGGTCCGCATGGCGGCAGCGGGCCGCGGTGGGGTGCCGCCGAACGCCACGACCGTCTCGCTGACCGTGACCGCGATCGGTCCGGGCAGCGACGCGGCGGGCTACGTGACCGCGTTCGCGGGTGGCACCGCGATGCCCCAGACATCGACGGTGAACCACAGCGGCAGCGGCGACACCCGCGCCAACCTCGCGCTCGTCCCCGTCGGCGCCGACGGCACGATCGAGCTCTACCTCTACCAGGTGGCCGACGTGGTGGTGGACGTGGGCGGCTGGATCACGTCGGGCACCGACCTGCCGGGAACGGCGGGTCGCCTTCGCTTGGTCGCTCCCACGCGCATCGCGGACAGCCGCAACGGGATCGGTGTGCCGCCGCTCGCCCCCGGTGGTCAGGTCACCCTGGAGCCGACGGGCGTGCCTGCAGGCGCCAGCGCGCTGGTCCAGAACGTGACGATGGTCAGCCACGCCCCGGGCTGGATCTGCGCCACGCCGAACCCCTGGCCCGGCGGTGACGTCAGCATCCAGAACGCCCGCGACGCGAACCAGGACCGTCCCGCACTGGCGTTCACGACGCTGGGCCAGACCGCCGAGCCCCGCGTGCGCTACTGCTCACAGGATCACGCCGACCTGATCGTCGACGTGATGGGCTGGTTCGAGTAGCCGTCAGGACCGTGGGCCTCAGTCCAGCGCGGCGAGTGCGGCGTCGTAGTCCGGTTCCTGGGCGATCTCAGCAACGAGTTGGGTGTAGGTCACCGTGCCCCGTTCGTCGAGCACCACGACCGCTCGGGCGAGCAGTCCGGACAGCGGACCGTCGACCATCTGCACCCCGTAGGCCGTGCCGAAGTCGCTGCGGAACGCGGATGCCGACGTGACGTTCTCGATGCCCTCGGCGCCGCAGAACCGGCTCTGGGCGAACGGCAGGTCGGCGGACACGCACACCACGGTGGTGCCGTCGCGCCCGGCGGCGAGCTGGTTGAACTGCCGGACGCTCGCCGCGCACGTCGGCGTGTCGATGCTCGGGAAGATGTTGAGCACGACCTTGGTGCCCGCCAGGTCGTCCGTGGTGAGGTCGCCGAGGTCGGACTTGGTCAGCGTGAACGACGGCGCCGGTGACCCGATCGCCGGCAGGTCGCCCGACGTGTGGACGGGATTGCCGCGGAGTGCTGTCTCTGCCATGGCGTGCTTCCTAGCACTACCGGCAGACGGTGGAGGTGCCGTGCCGGCGAGCCAACTCCTCCTTGATCCCCTTCACCCCGTAGTTGGCCACGATCCGGTGCGCGTTGATCAGATCCTTCTGTGCGCCGATGTCGCCGGCGAACGCGTCGATGCACCGCTCCGGTTCGAGGTTGGCGGCAGCGAGGATCGCACCGGTCACGCCGAGCTGGCCGGCATAGGCGATGACCGTCGCGTTGCCCGAGTAGAAGGGGCGCTTGAACACGGCGAGCGTCTCCAGCATCCGCGCCGTGTCGCCGGTCGAGTCCTTGAGCGCGGCGACCTTCGTTGCGAGCAGATCGTCGAGCTCGATGCCCGGAGGCGACACCTTGGGCCAGTGGTATGCGAACACCGGCATCGAGCCAGCGGCGGCGACGACCTCCGCGTAGAACGAGCGGACGTCGCCGAGCCGGGGCGACAGCACGAGCGCCGCGCTCGCACCGTGCTCGGCAGCGCGGCGGGTCAGGTCGGGGATGCTGACGCCGGCAGCGAGGTCGCCGGTGCCGAGGATGACCGGCAGGTCGGCCGGCACCGCGGCGCGCACCGCGTCGAACAGGTGCAGGCGCTCCTTCATCGAGAGATGGCCGGCCTCGCCGGTGCTCCCGGCGACGACCACGGCGCGGACACCGCGCTCCACCAACGAGCTCGCGTGCTTGGCGGTCGCTTCAAGGTCGACTTGGCCCTTCTCGTCGAAGAACGTGACGAGGGCGACGGCGACGCCGCCGAACACCGGCTGTTGTTCGAGCATGCGGGAACTCCTTCGAGATGGTGAGGTGGGACGGTGTGATGCCCCGAGATGCGTACCGGGCCGCGCTCTGCGGGAGAGGGGCCGAGATGCTGGGTTGCGATGGGCCGCTGACACGAGCGGCACGCGCTCCCATGCCTTCACCGTAGCGCGCCCGCGCGGGCCGCGCTCAGCGAGCACGCGCCGGCCACGCGCACCGAGGCTTCGCGAGCGCAGCGAGCATCCCGAACACAGCGGGC
>CAZMGD010000223.1:0-2691 GCA_964565705.1 uncultured Ilumatobacteraceae bacterium
GGCTTCGCGAGCGAAGCGAGCTCCCCGAACACAACGGACGCCGCTGCGATCCGGCCCCGCAGCCGCTCCCAGCGAGCGCAGCGAGCCCCCACCGGCGAGCCCAGGGGCCCACAGCGAGCGCAGCGAGCCAACATCACGGCTTCGCGAGCGAAGCGAGCTATGCATCGCGGTACCGGCGGCGGAGAGCGGCGGCGTGGGCGGGGAAGCCCTCGACGTCGGCGAGGGCGACGATGCTGGGGGCGAGCCGCCGCAGGGCGTCGCTGCTGGCCCGAGCCACGGCCGTGCGTTTGAGGAACGCCTCGGCGGTGATCCCGCTCGACACCCGGGCGAAGCCGTTGGTCGGCAGTGACGCGGGGCAGCCGATGACGAAGTTGGCGGCCGAGAACGGCGTGTGCTGGCCGACGAGGATCTCGCCGGCGTGGACGAGCGCGTCGATCAACGCGTCCTCGTGCTCGACGGCGACCGCGAGCTGGAGATGCTCGGGGGCGAACGCGTTGGCGACGTCGGCGGCCTGGAGCAGGTCGTCGACGAGCACGCAGCCGCCGTTGACCCCGAGCGATGCCCGCGCCGCCTCGGCACGGATCGGGGGCAGCACGGCGAGCTGCCGTTCGAGCTCGGCATCGGTGGCTTCGGCCAGCGCGCCGTTCGGGGTCACGAGCAGGGTGCAACTGTCGGTGCCGTGCTCGGCCTCGATCAGCAGGTCGGCGGCGACCAGCACCGGGTCGGCGGTGTCGTCGGCGATCACGACGCTCTCGGTCGGGCCGAGCACCATCATCGTCGCCGTGCCGTAGCGCTGCACCTCGACCTGGGCCACGACCACCGGAGTGCTGCCGGGCCCGACGACCTTGACGACCTTGGGGATGCGCTCCGTGCCGAACGCGAGCGCGGCGATCCCGGCCGGGCCGTTGGTGCGGAACACCTGGGTGATCCCGAGCACGTTGGCGACGGCGAGCACGACCGGATCGACCGCGCCACCGGCACCAGGCTTGGGCGGTACGACCACGGCGATCGTCGGGACGCCGGCGACGACGGCGGGACCGCCGAGCTGCGCCAGCACGCTCGGGTAGCTCGCCTTGCCGCTGGGACAGAACAGGCCAGCCGACGCGATCGGCGTGATCTTCTCACCCACCGTGAGCCCGGGCTCGCTCTCGAACGACCAGTCCTGGCGCCGTGACAGCAGCTCCTCGTTGAAGCAGGTGATGTGGTCGACCATGTCCGCGATCGCGACACGCAGCCCGGCATCGAGGTCGCGGTCGGCCGCGGCGAACTCGTCGGGAGTCACGGCGAGCCCGTCGGGCTCCACGTCCACGCCGTCGAAGCGGGCGAGGGCCTCGCACACGGCGATGTCGCCCCGATCGCGGACGTCGAGGATCAGCTCACCGATCTGGGCCCGCAGCTCGGGCGAGATCGAGTGCTCCAGGCCGCGTTCGAACAGGCTCGCCCGCTCCGCGGCGGACATCTCCCCCCACCGCATCATCCGCAACACCCGGCTCATCGGGGCCCGACCCTACCGACCCCATCCCAGGATCTCGGTCGGGTTCTGGTCGCTCTGGCGACCAGAACCCGACCGAGAACGTGAGGGGATCACGGGGCGGCAGCGGCCGTCGCAATCGGAATGCAACCTCGCCGTGTCACCCTTCGGTCATGCGAACAGATCAGCCATGGGTGGCGAGCTCGATCGAGGAGCTGCTGGACGGCGCGACGGACCGGGTGCCGGTGCGCACCAGCGACGCGAAGTCGGGGGCGACGTTCGAGCGGCTCCGCCTCGACGGCCGGCCGCACTTCCTCAAGGTGCTGTCGGCCGACTCCGACTGGATCATGCGGTGCACCGGCAACACGACGCACTGGGAGCTCCAGGCGTGGGAGGCCGGTCTGTACGCGGCGGCACCGACGGAGATCGACCACGCGATGGTGGGCATGGCCCTGGACCGGACCGGGGGGTGCACGCGGCTGGCGATGCTGATGCACGACCGCGGCGCCGACCTGGTGCCCGAAGGCGACGATCTGCTGCCGGTCGAGCACCACACGACGTTCATCGACCATCTCGCCGCGTTCCACGCCGGCTTCCTCGGCTGGTCGGACACCATCGGCATGCAGGACATGGCGCGGCGGCTGCTCTTCTTCGCGCCCGCCACCATCGAGCCGGAGCTGGCCATGGCCACCCGCGCCGGCGTCGATCCACCCGGCCCCATCGTGGTCGCCGAGCAGGGATGGCGACGGCTCGCCGAGCGCGCGCCCGCGCTCGACCGGCTCGTGCGCGCCGTGCACGAGGATCCCACCGTGCTCGTCGCGGCGCTGGCGCAGACGCCCCACACGTTCGTCGCTGGCGACTGGAAGCTCGGCAACCTCGGACGCCGGCCCGACGGCCGGACCGTTTTGCTCGACTGGGCCTATCCCGGGGAGGCCCCGCCGTGCTGGGAGCTGGCGTGGTACCTGGCGCTCAACCGGAGCCGGATCCCGACGTCGAAGGAAGCGACGATCGGTGCCTACCGCGCCGCGCTCGAGGCGCGCGGTGTCGATACCAGCGACTGGTTCGAGCGCCAGCTGGGTCTGTGCCTCGCCGGCATGATGGCGACGATCGCGTGGGAGAAGGCGGTCGGCGACGAGGACGAGCTGCGTTGGTGGGAGTCGGCCGCGCTGGCCGGCGCGTCGTGGCTGTCGTGAACCGTCGGCGTCCGCACCCGCCCACCC
>CAZMGD010000224.1:0-2613 GCA_964565705.1 uncultured Ilumatobacteraceae bacterium
CGCCGCGACATCGGCGCTGGAGCCGTTGACCGCACGCCGCGCCGAGGTGGTGGCCTCGACGCAGCGGGCCCGGGATGCATTGGACGCCGCCCGTCGACGCGCCGGCATCGCCGCCTACGCCTCGATGCTCGCGGTCGGCGAGCCGTGCCCGCTGTGCCTGCAGGAGGTGCACACGGTCGCTGCGCACGCCGTCGACGACGAGGTCGAGGACTGCGACCAGGCGCTGACAGCGGCGACGGCGGCAGAGCGGCAGGCCATGCAGGAGTGGGAGGCCGCCGACGTCGAGCTGCGCAACGCCACCGCGCTGGCGAACGCGGCGCAACGCGCGGGGAAGGTGCTCGCCGGCGAGGCCGCTGCCTTGGAGCCGGTCGCCATCCTGCAGGGGCGGCGAGCCGAGGTCGAGGTGCTGACGTCGGCGCTCGATGCGGCATCGACGTCGTGCCGCCGAGCGGAGGTCGAGGCCGAGGATCATCGTGGCGCCGAGGTCAACCGCGCCCTGATCGACGCAGCGGACGCGGCTCGGCTGTCGCTTGCCGGCCTGAGCGGCAACGAGTCGACGGTCCGCGGCCAGCTGACCGCCGTGCGGGCCCGCCTCGAGGGCGTGGCGAGCCGCTCCGAGTTGACGGCGTCGATGGCTGTGGCCGTCCGATTGAGCGAGGCATCGGCCGCTGCCGCCGAGGCGTTCGAGCGAGCCGACGCCGACTGCATGCGCACGACCGACGCACTGCGGCGGGTCGAGGCTCGCATCGCCACGGCGCGTGACGCCCTCGACGACGCACGCGACCGTGTTGTGGTGCTGTCCCCGCCGCCGCTGCCGCGTGGTTCGCTTGCCGACGGCTGGCATGCGCTCATCGACTGGACCGTGCAGCTGCGCGCGGTGACGGTCGCGCAGCGGGAGGACCTGCGCACGCGGCTGCACGATGCTGGCGCTGCATCCGAAGCGGCGCTGCTGTCGATGCGGGCGGCGTGTGAACGGGCACTCGTGACCGTGCCGCCCACCGTGGCGGAGATGGACACGGCCCTCACCAGGCGCGAGGCGGAGACCGAGCTGGCGATCGCCGCGTTCGACGAGCGGCTGGCGCAGCTGGTGGCCTCGCAGCAGCGGCTGGAGCGCCTGGCGGAGGAGGCGGCGGTCGCCAACGCCCTCGCCAACCTCCTGCGAGCCGACGGGTTCGAGGCGTGGCTGATGGAAGAGGCGCTGGAAGGCCTCGTCGAGCGGGCCACGGAGCGGCTGCACGAGCTGTCCGGTGGGCAGTACTCGCTGGTGATCGAGGACCGTGTGTTCTGGGTGCGCGACCACGCCAACGCCGACGAACTGCGCAGCGTCAAGACCCTGTCGGGCGGCGAGACGTTCCTGGCCTCGTTGTCCCTGGCGCTCGCGCTGTCCGACGCCACCGCGGCCCTGGCGCCCGAGGGTGCGCCCGAGCTCGAATCGATCTTCCTCGACGAGGGCTTCGGAACGCTGGATCCTCAGACCCTCGACTCGGTCGCATCGGCGATCGAAGAGCTCGGCGCGAGCGGCCGCCTGGTCGGGCTGATCACCCACATCCGCGAGCTCGCCGAGCGGATGCCGGTGCGCCTCGAGGTCACGAAGGCGGGCGGCTCGGCCCACATCGTGCGAGTCGAGGCCTGAGCGTGCGCTTCAGCATCGAGACCTGGGCCCCCGAGTACGGCGCTGCCGCGGACGCCGAGCTGCTCGAGCAGGGCGGCGAGACCGTCGAGGTCGACATCGAACACGCCGCTGCCGACTGGTCGCCGATCGTTCCCGCAGTCGGCGACGCGCCGGAGCGGATCGTGTTCGTGGACGGCGTACGGCGGATCGACGCCCGGATCTGGATCCACGCCGGCGATCGGGTGCGTGCCGGAGTGTGCGCGTCCGTCGCTGCCGGCATGGTGATCTGCGACCGAGCCGGCGCGCGGGTGGAATCGCCGCTCGTGCGCCGGGGTGTGTTCGCCGCCGCCGACTCGGGCGCATCGGCGATCGACACAGCGCTGGCCAACTATGACTTCGTTCCGACGGTCGGTGACGACGCCGAGTCGGTGTACCTCGCGATCCATGAGCTGATGACCGGTCTCGAGGTCGAGATCGCGTCGCGATGCTCGGGCGACCTGGTCGTGTTCGACGGCCCGTTGCGCGGACGCCGAGATCCCGTCGGAGTCGGCTACGTGAAGACCCAGCACGTGCAGTACCTCCCCGACGACCTGATGCCGGTGATCGGGCGTCTGGATGATGGCGAGCGCACACCGCTGTTCCTCGTCGGAGGCCGGGGGGTCACCCGCTACAGCTGGTACCTGCGCCTCCCGGGCCCGCGCAGCCAGCCGCTGTCGGGCGTCGTTCGCTGCGAGCTGCCAGCGGTCGGCGCCGTGGCCGACGCTGCCGTGCGGGCCGACCTCGTCTCGCGGACGCTGCCCAGGTTCGCGAGCGAGCCGCACAAGGACCCGAGGGCGCCACAGAACCTGTATCCGATCGCCGGCCTGGAGTTCGCACTACGACGCCGACTGGGGGATGCGCTGCTCCTCGAGCGCACGCTCCGCCGAGCGGCAGCGACGGTTACTGAGGTGACGGGATGATCACACCGGACGAGATCAGCGGGCACTGAGCTGATGGCCCGC
>CAZMGD010000225.1:0-2560 GCA_964565705.1 uncultured Ilumatobacteraceae bacterium
GTCCATGTAGTTGGTAGCGCGGTTCCGGGGACGCGGTAGCGGCCCGGTCGGGGTGCTCTGCTGAGACGTCGGCGGCACATGGGGTGTCGTCGTTTCTCGTCTTGGAAGGGCGGAGTTGATGGTCGACTACCGAAGAGTCTTGGTGCTGTTGCTCGAGGGGCGCAGCTATCGGGATGTCGTGGAGATCGTGGGGTGCTCGCATCGTGACGTGTCGCGGGTGCGAGAAGCGGTGCGGGTTCATGCGGTGACGGCGGCGTCGGAGGTGAGCGATGCCGATCTGGCGGGTTGGTTCCCTGATGGGCGCCGGCGGGTGTCGGACGAGTACGACCAGCCCGACCTCGCTCGGGTGCTGACGTCGATGAAGCACAACCGGCATTACACGCTGTTGCTGGGATGGCGTCGTTACGTCGACGCGTCGAGTCCGGGCCTGAAGAAGTACGGGTACTCGCAGTTCTGCGCCTTGTTCGCCGACTATGTGCGCACGAATGATCTGGTGGCGACGCTGCATCATGAGCCGGGCCGGGCGATGCTGGTGGACTGGGCGGGCGACACGATTGGTGTGGTCGACGCGGTGACGGGCGAGATCACCATGGCGGTGTTGTTCGTGGCGGTGTTGCCGTTCTCCGGGGTGCTGTTCTGCCGGGCCTATGCCGACATGCGATCAGAGGCGTGGCTGGACGCCCACGTTCGAGCGTTCGCGTTCGTTGCCGGTGTTCCCCAGATCGTGGTCCCCGACAACCCAGCGACGTCGACGCACCTGGCCCGCAGAGGCGACGTCGAGCGGGTCGTCAATGCCCGCTATCAGCAGCTGGCTGATCATTACGGCTGCGCGATCGTGCCGGCCAGGGCCCGCAAGCCACGCGACAAAGCAGCGGTGGAGAACGCCGTGAACGTGATCAACAAGCGGGTCATCGGCTATCTCGAAGACGATGTGTTCACGACGTTGGCCGAACTGAACGATGCGATTGGCGAACGGGTGCACGAGATCAACTGTGATCTGCGTCGCGCTGATGGCACGACCCGTTGGGAGCGGTTCACCACCGAAGAAGCAGGACTGCTCGGCCCGTTGCCCGACGCCCGGTTCGAGGAGGTGACCTGGAAGGAGTTGAAGGCCGGCCGGAACTATCACGTCACCGCCGACACGCAGCGCTACTCGGTGCCGTGGGCGCTGGCGGGGAGGCTGCTGCGTGTCCGGTTGACCAGCTCGACCGTGACGGTGTTCGACGAGCACGACATCGTCTGCGAGCACCGGCGGCTGCATGGCCGCAAGGGCCAATACTCGACGTCGCCTGAGCATGTGCCGCCTCAGCATCGTGACGTTGACGGGTTGTGGTCGAGGCGCTGGTTCATCGACCGGGCGCGCAGCTTCGGACCAGCAACCGTGCAGGCCATCGAGCAGATCCTCGACCGCCATCAGATCGAAGCACAGGGCTACCTCGACTGCCAGAACATCTTGAACGGGCTCGGCAAACGCAACCGTCAACGCCTGGAAGCCGCCTGCCAAGAGGTCGTGAACCGCCACGGCCAAGCGACCTACACGACGCTCAAGCGAATCATGGCCGGCATCGACAGCGACACCAAGAAGCCCCGGCCGGTGACCCCGGCGGCGTCGACCCACAAACGCAGCGGCGCAGCAACGGTCGGCCCGGACGTGTTCGTGCGCGACGCCTCCCACTACGCCACCAGCGCCGACATCGACGAGAAGGAGGTTGGCCAGTGACGTTCACGAGCATCGATTACGACAAGTTCCGTGCCCTGCGCGTCACCCACGTCGCGACCCGCTTCGAAGCACTCATCGGCGACGAAGCCAACGACATCCTCACCCCCGAGCAGCTGTTCTTGACCGCCGTCGACGACGCCCTCGAACTGCGACGGGCACACAAGGTCGACAAGCTCATCCGCCAAGCCACATTCCCGATCCCGGCAGCGTCGATCGGCGAACTCGACTTCCGCGACGGGCGCGGGATCACCCAGGTCCGGATGCGCCGCTACGCCGGCCACGACTGGCGGGCAGACCCCACGAACCTGTTGATCATCTCGCCCACCGGCGGCGGCAAAACCTACCTGGCGTGCGCGCTCGGGATCAGCGCCTGCCACAACGGCCACACCGTCACCTACGCCCGCATGGACGACCTCGCCCGACGGCTCATCATCGCCCGCACCGACAGCATCAGGCACCAGCAACTGTTGAACGAGCTGTCCGAAACGGATCTGTTGATCCTCGACGACTTCCTCACCGTCGGCATCGACAGCGACGCAGCCAGCGACCTGTTCGCGATCCTCGCCAACCGAGAACACCGGCTACCCACCATGATCGCCTCCCAGACCGGACCCGCCCACTGGGTCGGCGAGCTTCCCGACCGCGTCGCAGCCGACTCGATCGTCAACCGGCTCGCCAACCACGCCCGCACGATCAACCTCGGACAGATCGACATGCGCCGACTCCGACACGACCACGCCCGCACCCACCACACCTACTGGGAATGACAGCGCCAGCGGCCCGGTCACCCCGACCGGGCCGCTACCGCGTCCCCGGAACCGCGCTACCAACTACATGGAC
>CAZMGD010000226.1:0-2333 GCA_964565705.1 uncultured Ilumatobacteraceae bacterium
TCCTCATCGTCATCGTCATCCTCGGCATCCTCGCCACCGTGACGGTGTTCGCCGTTCGCGGCATCACCAACCAAGGCAAGGCTTCGGCCTGCAACTCCGACCAGAAGACGCTTCAGACAGCCGTTGAGGCGTACTTCGCGCAGAATGGTGGAAGTACGATCGCCATCGGCACGGACACCGTGCCTGGCCCGGCCGCCGCCGGAGCGACTGCTGAGGACACGCTGGTTCTCCGCGGTCTGCTGGTTGCGCCGTCCGGCAACTACGTCGTTGCGCCTGCTGGCACACTGACGTATCAGACCGCCAACTGTGGTGGCGACATCGGTGACCCCGTCCCAGCTGGGCAGGCGATGGTCAACCCCTGATCCGAACTCGTTTGGACTGATCGGACCCCGTCGGCCTTGGCCGGCGGGGTCCCTTCGCGGTACGCCTGGCAGTTCTGTCAGTCAGGAGGTGTGAGTCCTTCTCGAGCTTTGGTCGTTGAAGTTCGATAGTTGATGCCCAGTGCGTTCGGGTGACGGCCCCGCCGACCGGATCGGCCGGCCCGATGCCCGACGCAACCGCGGTCGGCCTCCTCCCGGCCTCCGAGTTCCATGACGTCGGCGCTGACGGCGGTGCTTGACTTCAAGTCGACTTGAGGTCGTACGGTCGCTCGCATGAGCACCCAGACCGGCTTTCGCATCTTACTGACGCTCACTCGACGGCTCGATGAGGAGTTGGTGTTGTCGCCGAGCTATCCGGGGGTATTTCAGCAACCATCTGCCGATGGCGCTCGTCGCGCTGGAGCAGCTCGGTGCTTCGCCGGCCGTGTTGCAGTCGGTGTTCGACGCTCACACTCGTGGCGACGCCGAATGGCGTGACGACGTCGAGGTGCTCGACGAACGTCGCCGGGAGATCACCCGCGACGGGATCGCTGCGACCGTGCAGTCCCGAGTTTGCACGTTGGTCGATGCGCCGGGCACGGCGCTGTTCCATGCGATGATCCGGCTCGCCTACGCGCTCGATGTCGGCCATGAGGGCCAGGTCGCCGCGGCGTTGCTCGATTGGGAGCGCCGCCACGACGTACTCCCCCGTCCCGACGCCCGCGCCCGGTTCGCGCCTGCTCCGTGAAGTCGCCGCCGATCTCGCCGGACATCCGTCGGGTACGTGGTCGCACACATTCGACCTGCACGGGATCGCCCGCCGTCCCGAGCTGGCCGCTGCATTGGACGGCGTGGCGCTCGATGACGTGTCGTCGTTCGCGCTCGCTGCCCACCTCGCAGCCGATGGCTTCCTCACTCTGCACCTCGTGACCGGCGCCCGCGCCGCTCGGGCGGTGAGCGGGTGGCTCGACCACGACACGGCGCAACGCCTCGCCGCGCACATGGTGCTGGCGGTGGCCGTCGGGTATGCCGCCGCCGGTGCCCCGCCGCTGCTCGACACGACCGAGCTCGACGCGCTCCGCCTGCATCCGTTGCCGTCGCGCGAGGAGATCGCCGAGCGGGCGATCGTCGATCGTGACCCGCACGTGATCAAGCTCGCCAACGTTGCCCTCGTCGAAGAGCAACGCACCGCCGATCCCCTCTACCACGACACCGCCGCCCACGCCGTCTCCCTCGCCCCACCACCCCGCCAGGCCGTCGGTCGAGCAGCGCGACCCTCCTGTTGGCTTGAGGACATGGCGATCCGGCAGATGGACGATCACCTCGCTTCCGTGATCCGACGGAGTCGCGTTCGAGCGGCCGAGCTCGGGGAACTGACGCCAAAGGTGCCGGGGCCGATCGAGTCAGCATTCTCGCCCGAAGCGCAACGCACCCAGGGCTGCGAGAGCGCATCGAAGCTCGGGCTGCCGACGTCGAACGTCGCCGCCGGCCGAATGGCTAGACGAAGAGTCGTTTTCGAAGACGAGTTCTTCGAGAGTCTCAACGCCCAGGTCCCTGCCGTTCGATCCGCGACCGGGATACCGTCTCGGACAGACCTCCTCGCATACGACATTCCGCCGCTGATGGACCTACTCGCCGACGACCACGAGACGTCGCCGTCGAGTAGCAGTCGACGGCGACGTACCTCATCGATGACCTGCTTCTGCTCGATCGACTCTCAGGGCCCGAGGACGCCGAGCGGGACGACGTGGACGCCGTCGGGTCGGGTGTACGCCAATGAGGTCCCGGTGATGACCGTCAACGCTCTCGGCTTGCGGGACACGCGGTCTGCCAGCCGCAGCAACGAAGTGGCCGCTTTGTCGATGGCGCCTTCGCCGAGCTTCACCTCCACTCCTACCCAATCACCGTCTCGGGTCTCTAGGACGTAGTCGACTTCGAGGCGCCCTTCGGCTTCGCGGTAGTGAAAGCACGCTG
>CAZMGD010000227.1:0-2308 GCA_964565705.1 uncultured Ilumatobacteraceae bacterium
GTCCCGAGATCCTCGAGTGCACCTGGCTCGATGGTGCGACTGGTCCCGGCGTCGGTGTCCGCTTCGAGGCCCGTGGCAAGGTGCCCAATCGGCCCGCGTAGCACAACAAGCCGGTGATCACAGCGGTCGAGGCCGGGCGCCGGTTCCGCTTCGCCCGTACCGAAGCCTTCGCCGGGACCGTCGAGTGGACGTATGACTTCGCTCCCGACGGCGACGGCACGCTCGTGACCGAGTCGTAGGAGGTGACCAAGCCGCTGACGCCGATCGGGTGGTTCATCTCGGCGTGCTGTTCGCTCGCAAGGACCGCCGGACCGATCTGCGCGTCGGCATGGAACAGACACTGCAGCGGCTCAGCGAGGCAGTCGAAGAGCGCTCCGGCGCTGGCAGCGCGATGGAACAACCGCTTCTCGAATGAGATGTCGTGGCTCATTCCCGACCGTGGACCTGGTGGCGTCGATCCGGGTCGGGAAGCGCTCGAACCATCCGCGCTGTCCGAGCAACAACCCCGAACGGCGAGCGCTGCGCGCAGCTTGGCCGTGGAGGTGGGCGGGCTCAACGGCCGATGCTGGCAGACGAAGTCCCGATTGAATCCGAGCGTGACGTCCGCCGCGCGGGCTCACGCGGCGTCGGTCGGGGTGAACTCGGTGATGAGCGCTTCGAGTGCCCGCTGGAACGCCGCGAAGCGGTGCGGTCCGAGGATGCCTGCGATCCGCTCTTCGGCCTGGCGGGCCTGTGCTCGGATGACGGTCTCCAGACGTCGGCCCCTGGCGGTGAGCTGCACGATGCGGGCCCGGCGGTCTGCCGTATCGGGCACTCGGACGAGATAGCCGCGCGCTTCGAGGTGACCGACCAGCTCGTGCACGGATTGCCTGGTGATCTGCATCTCCTGGGCGATGTCGGTCAGCCGCCGACCGTCGAGCGTGGGATGTCGGAAGAGTCCGACGTGGGCCGGGTTGAGATCCTCGTACCCGGCGCGGACGACGCCCTCGTAGTTCTCGGCCCACACCCACTGCCACACCAACCGCATCGACGCGCCGACGTAGCGGCTGCGCTCAACTCCTCCGCTTGACATGATCGTCAGGATACCTTACTTTGATATGCGTCAGGATGCCTGACAGATCTGGGGTCCAAATGGGCCCGGAGAGGACGGACGACATGGACACAGCTGTGATCGACGGCCCCGACAACGCGTCGACGGAGGCCTGGTGGTTCCTCGACACGCTCGTCGTCGAGCACCGGCGCGCTGAAGAGATGACCGGCATCGTCTTGGAGATGACGCTGCCGGTCGGCCACGCCCCGGCGCTGCACATCCATGACACCCTGGATGACAACTGGTACGTCCTGCACGGCCAGATGGCCGCCCGGTGCGGTGACGACGAGTTCCTGATCGAATCGGGCTGCTGGGTGTCCATGCCACGCGGCGTCCCCCACGGGTTCCGCGTCGTTGGGGACCAGGCGGCACGGATCCTGGTCGTCCACGACAACTCGACATTCCGCGACTTCGTTCGTGAGCTGAGCGCCCCTGCCGCCCAGCGCGTGCCGCCGCCCACCCCGTCCTTCCCGCCGATGGACCAGCTGATGCGCGTCGCCGGCAACCACGACCTGCGACCGGTCGGTCCCCCGATGACACCCGACGAAGCATCCGCGATCGCCACCAGAGCCCGCGCCCAACACCAGCCGGCATAGCACCAAGCGCCGGCACTCCGTCCGACGTACGCACCGATCACGAGGCGATGCTCTGCGGCCCTTTGCACGACTGATCAGATCGCCGACCTCGCGCTCGCGCCCGGAGGCTTGCGTGCCCGCTGGCTGTCCGGTCGCCTCGGTGCAGAGCTGCCAGTGCTCGGTCGAGGAGTGCACCGCGACCGGTTCGCGGCTGCCACCGCCGAGGTCGCGCCGTGAGCACGATCGCAACGCAGACACACACGTTGGACTCGGGCGTCGAGCTGCACTACGCGACGGTCGGAGCGCCGTCGCCGGCCGCACTCGTGTTCATCCACGGCTGACCCGATTCGTGGTACTCCTTCGCGAGGGTGCTCGACTCCCTTCCGGCGCATCCGAAGCGGCGGGCCGCATCACCGTGCCGACGTTGCTGCTCTGGGGCGACCGCGACGCTCTGGTACCCCGGGTGGAGCAGGAATCGCTGCTGGCGGTGATCGCCCGATCCGAGCTCGTCGTCTGCGACGGAGCCGGGCACAGCCCGAACTGGGAACAGGCCGAGCGGGTCGCCCGACGAAATCGCGACGTTCGCCGAACGACTGGTCCTCGAACGGCGCTCGCGGGCACCTGGGCACCTTCGACGGCACCG
>CAZMGD010000228.1:0-2290 GCA_964565705.1 uncultured Ilumatobacteraceae bacterium
TCGTCGAACTCCTCATCGTCATCGTCATCCTCGGCATCCTCGCCACCATCACGGTGTTCGCGGTCCGTGGCATCACCGATCAGGGCCAGACCTCGGCGTGTAACGCTGATCAGAAGACCATGCAGACTGCCTCGGAGGCCTACTTCGCGCAGTTCGGTGGTTCAGCGATCGCCCACACGGGCGGCGACGACCCTGTCGCTGCCCCGGTCTCGATGACCTCGCACGTCCCCCCGTTCGCGGCTGGCATTACCCCGGAGGACACGCTGGTGAACGTGAAGTTGCTCGTCGATGTGTCTAGCAACATGGATGTCGATGCGGCCGGCGTCGTCACCCCGACCGCGACCGGCAAGTGCGCCCCGACGGACGACTGATCCAACCGGAATCGCAACGTGGGATCCCCGTCGGCTTCGGCCGGCGGGGATCTTCCGCGTTGTACGCGTGGCGGCGCCCGTCGGGCGAAGAGGGCGTGAGTGCTCTCGAGCTGTGGTCATCGAAGTTCGAAAGCTCGTGCCCACTGCGTCTCGGTGACGGGGTTGCGCAGAAGCGTGGAGGCGGAGCTGCCGGCTGAACGGGCAGTGAATTGGCAGTACGTCCGTTGGAATGGTGACCCGCCGACGCACGGTGAAACCGATGACTTCATCGTGGGATATCAGGTACCGAGATCGTGACGGCATTGAGGATGGGGGCGACCGTGCTGAGGGCCGACCCGATCCGCTCGGCGATGTTGACCGGACCTCAACTCAAGGTGGACGACCGGGCGCCGAATGATCGGGCATGCATCGCCCGGTCGACGCCCGGCCTCGCGCCAGCGGGCTTCTCGCTCATCGAGTTGCTGATCGTGGCCGTGGTCCTGGGCATCATCGGGATCGTCACGGTCGTCGTCGTGCGAGGGCTGAGCGGGAAGAGCGAGATTGTGAGCTGCGACGAGGACCGGCGTGTGATGGCGACCGCGGTCAAGTCGTACTTCGCTCAGCTCGAGACCACATCGATCCCCGCGAGCTACCCCGTCGATGGGACCACCAGCCCGACGCCGGAAGCGCCCCTCACCGAGGGCGGTCTCCTCGTCGTCTCTCCGAGTCCCACGACGTCAGCGCTGACGGCGCCATCACCGTCCAAGCGGGTTCGCACTGCTGATCGGGTCGTCACCTCGGGCCCGCATTCGGTGCTTGACTTCAAGCCGACTTGAGGTCGTACGGTCGGTCGCATGAGAACGCAGACCACTCCCCGCATCTCGCCCACGCTGGTTCGACTCCTCGATGACGAGCTGGTGTTCTCGCCGAGCTTCCAGGGCTACTTCAGCAGCCATCTGGCGATGGCGTTGGTCGCGCTCGATCAGCTCGGTGCGGCGCCGAAGGTGTTACAGTCGGTGTTCGACGCGCACGCTCGCGGCGAGGCCGAACGCCGTGACGACGTCAACGTGCTCGACGAGCGCCGCCGGGAGGTCGCACGCGACGGCATCGCCGCCACCGTGCGCTCCCGTACCGCGGCGTTGGTCGATGCGCCGGGCACCGCGCTGTTCCACCCGATGATCCGGCTCGCCTACGCGCTCGACGTCGGCCACGAGGGCCAGGTTGCCGCGGCGTTGCTCGATTGGGAGCGTCGCCACGACGTGCTCCCCCTCCCGATGCCGGGTTCGCGCCGTCTCGTCGACGTCGCTGCCGATCTCGCCGGCCGACCGTCGGGGATGTGGTCGCACACGTTCGATCTGCACGGTGTCGCCCGCCGCCCCGAGCTGTGGGCGGCGCTCGACGGGGTGGCGCTCGATGAGCGCACGCTTGATGACGTGTCGTCGTTCGCGCTCGCCGCTCATTTGGCGGCGGATGACTTCATCACGCTGCACCTCGTGACCGGTGCTCGCGCTGCGCGCGCGGTGAGCGGATGGCTCGACGACGACACAGCGTCGCGGCTCGCCGCGCACATGGTGCTGGTGATGGCGGTCGCCTATGCCGCGGTCGGTGCCCCGCCGCTGCTCGACGCGGCCGAGCTCGACGCGCTCCGCCGCTACCCGTTGCCGTCGCGCGAGGAGATCGCCGTACGCGCGATCGCCGATCGTGACCCGCACGTGATCAAGCTCGCCAACGTCGCCCTCGTCGAAGAGCAACGCACCACCGACCCCCTCTACCGCTACACCGCCGCCCACGCCGTCTCCCTCATCTGATCCCCCGTCAGCGAGCCAGCGGATACGGTGCTGGGATGTCCGACGCGGCTCACCATGATCAGGTTCCTGATCTGATTGTTGCGCCCATCGACGAAGCGCTTCGGTTGGCTCGGCCGTGGCCGTGGAACGAGC
>CAZMGD010000229.1:0-2278 GCA_964565705.1 uncultured Ilumatobacteraceae bacterium
TCGCCGGCGGCGAGTACGCACTCATCGCGGTCGGCGGCGGTGTCGTCGGGATCGGCGTCGTGACGTGGCTCGGCGCCAAGCTGGCCGCGCTCTTCTCCGGCGGAGCAGTGCGCGGTGGACTGGGGGAGTGGCTCGTCGCAGCGGTTCGACTTGCCGGTGGTCACTCGCCCGCGGACGCGTGGGGCGAGGAGGCAAGCGCACTTCCGAACGCGGTCGTCTACTGGCTGTGCACGGGGATCGTTCTGGCCGCTGCAGCCGGTCTCGTCGTTGGTGGCGTGGTCGTTTGGCGACGAGTGGTTCCACGGTCTGGTCGTCGGGTCCGCTTCGGGCAGGACACCGACGCCCGCGAGGCGCTGCCACGTGACGTGGGGCCACTCATCGTCGACTCGGTCGTCCCGCCAACCGGCCGGATGCTCCTCGGGCGAATGTCGGGTGGCGGACCGTTGCTGGCCACCGAAGACCGTGAACGACATCCGCTCGAAGGGCGAGACGCTCGCCGCCAAGGCAACCGTGGTTCAGTCGCTCTCGTCGGGCCGACAGGATCTGGCAAGACGGCACTCGCCACATCGGCGATCGCCACCTGGGACGGGCCGGTGGTGGCCGTCTCGGTCAAGCGGGACCTCTACGACACCACCGTCGCCGCCCGCGCCCGAAAGGGAAGCATCGCCGTGTTCGACCCCGGCGGAGCGACAGGCCTGCCGACCGCACGCTGGTCGCCGCTCGAATCGACGGTCACGTCGTCGGGCGCACTGCGGACGGGACGAGCTCTGGCCCAGGCCATCCCGAGGGGCGGCGTGACGAACGCCGACTACTGGGCCGAGCACGGCGAGGCGCTCCTCGGCGCGTTCATGTGCATCGCCGGATTGTCTCGGCTCCTCACTCGTGCGGACGGCAGCCCGCTCAAGCACGTCGGCATGGAGCAACTCGCTGCGTGGGTCCGAACCATCGCCGGCGCAACCGAACCGACCATCAACAGCCTGCTCCGGCGCGGGCTCGACAAGCGCAGGTCGATCGAGGTGCAGCTGCTGGCGCGACATGCGGCGGTCACGTTCATCGGGATCGGCAAGGAGGATCACAAGATCCGCTCGTCGGTGTACTCGACCGCGGTGCTGGCGTTGAAGCCCTGGCTGGAGCCGTCGGTCGCCCACTCGGCGACGAACTCAGCCCGTCATCGCTACGCCAGCAAGGACGCGTACGACCACGTTCCGAGGTTCGTCGATCTCGAGTGGCTGATGGGCGGCGGCGAGGAGCGTGCCAACACCCTGTATCTCGCCGCGCCGTCGGCGGAGTTCGAACGGCTGTCGCCGGTTCTTGGCGGGTTGCTGGCGGACATCAAGGACACGATTCACACCTGGGACATCGCGGGGAGACCGCTGGAGAAGCCACTCCTGATCGTGATCGACGAGGCGGCCCAACTCCAGCTCGGGTGGCTGCCGACCGAGGTGTCGACGATCGCAGCGCTCGGTGCGTTCTTCGTCACGTGTTGGCAGAACCTCGCCCAGATCAACCATCGCTACGGGACGCTCGCCGATGCGGTCCTGTCGGGTCATCGGACGAAGTGCTTCTTTGCTGGCGTCGACGATCCAGCGACGACTCGCTACCTGACGGGGTTGCTCGGGCATGAACAGGTTGCACGGTTCAGCAAGAGCCACGACGTTCCGTCGATGTGGAGCAGCAACGCTCATGGGCGGCGAAGCGTCAGCCAGTCGACGCAGCGCGAGGAGTTCGCTCCGGTCCACTCGATCCGACAGATGTATCCGGGGCAGGCGGTGCTGCTACACGGAACGCTGCCACCCGTTCACCTCGACGCCATCCGCTGGTGGGCAGAGGACGAGTTCCAAGACGTGATCCCCCGCACCGAGTCCGGAACCATCGCCAAGCAGGTCGTGCCGACTTGTCCGCTCACCGACGTCGTGGCACCTGAAGACGACAAGGACGAGATTCTCGACAGCGCCACAGTCCGTGATGCCAAAGAGCAGCTGCCGGCTCCTCAGCAGAAGAAGCCCTCGGACGCGCCGGCAAGTGAGTCGGACGACAGCGAGTCAACGAACTCGGCGGATGAGACCGCGCAGAAGGTCGACGATGAAGCCGATAGCGCTAGCGGCGGGGATGGGTTGGCGATGCGGTGCTCACGGTGCGAGGTCGTACTTCCGCCCGGAGCGGGCCGCTGGACAGACGACGAGTACCACTGCGCGCCGAACTGTTCAGCCAGGCATCGTGTGACCTAGATGAATAGTTCCAAGGGATTCGCGCGCTCCGCGCGATGATCCACCATCGG
>CAZMGD010000230.1:0-2256 GCA_964565705.1 uncultured Ilumatobacteraceae bacterium
GCGGCGACGTCCATGATGTAGTTGGCGTTGCCGAAGGCGTTGAACACCCGGACCTTGCTACCCGCGCCGAGCTTGACGATCGCCATGTTCGGCACGTCGATGTTCTCGCCGAAGTTGACGTTGCTCGACTCCGGCCGAGTGATGTCGCTCGGGTACACCGTGAGGTACGTCGTCACGGGCGTACCAGCGTACTGCCGGGTCAGCGCCGTGCCGGTGAGGTTGGCGATCAGCGAGCCGATGTTCCCGGGCGACGTGCCCTCGGTGGCGATGTTCGAGCGGTTGCAGCTCGGCTTGGCGTCGGTGTCGCAGATCTTCACGGACTGCACGAACGGGGCGAAGTCCCAGTCCTCGGCGACGCCGGGCCCGAGCGGAGCCGGACGGGTGTCGAGCGCGCGGAAGGCGGCGTCGAGGGGGACGACGCGGCCGGCCTTGGTCGCCGGATCGGCACCCTCCTGGAAGTAGCCGAGCACGTCAGCGATCAGGTTCGTGGTGCCGGCGTAGTTGTAGATCCACACCGTGCCGTCGTCGGCGATCGGGGCGAACACGAGGTTTGCCTTGACGCCGCCCTTGCCGACGTTGACGTTGGACGTGGCCGGCGGCCCGCCCGGTGCAGCCTGCAGCACGGACACGTAGGTGTCGCCACTGTCGGCGCGACCGTTGTCGACGGTCAGGTTGAGCACGACGCCGGTGACGCTGGGGTCATTGGGGATGCTGCCGACCCCGGGCAGCGCGGCTCCACGGATCGGTACCTGGATCGCTTGACCGGCACCGACGGGCGCCCCGGCGCGGGTGTCCAGGATGCGCGACGGGCTGGTCGAGATCAGGCGCCCGCCGAGATCGGTGTACGAGCTCGACGAGATCCAGCCGAACACGTCGACGATCAGCCGGGCGCTGCCGGGCCCGCCGCCGACCAGCTTGAACGTCGTCTGCCCGTTCGTGCCCGGCCGCAGCAGGACGACGTTGGCGACGGGCTGGCCGGGGCGGAAGTTGAGGTTGGACGAGCCCGGGTCGGCTACGCCGGCCGGGTACGAGTTCAGGTAGCCGGCGCTCGGCGCCCGATCGACGGTCACGTTGGCGAGGACCGCGAGCACGGCGTTCGGGTCAGCGGGCACCACGCCGCTTGCACCGAGGAGCTGGACCGTGGTCTCCCGGCCGCCACCGGCGTCGAGCGGCACGTTCACGTCGTCGTAGATGCGTGTGGGTGGCAGCGGATGGAACTCGCCACCGGCGTTCAAGCCGGCCGCGGTGGCCTGGGAGGCCACGGGCACGAACACGCTGACCAGCAGGGCAAGGCCGGCGATGACGGCTCGACGCCTGGTTCTCGTCGGGTGTGCGGTCACGTTGCTCCTCTGTCGCCCGCGCGGACCCGGACAACCTAGTGCACCACCACGGTGCGTCGCCCGTCAGGGGCGGAACGTGGGAGCGACGGATCGTTCCTTGACGATCTCGTCGTAGCTCGCCGCCGCCGCGTCGTCGAGCGCCGTCGCCTCGTCGATCAGCATCACCGGGATGCCGTCGCGGATGGGGTAGGCGCGGTGCAGGCGCGGGTTGTACAGCACATCCTCGGCGTCGAGGTAGTACAGCGGGCCCTTGTCCTCGGGGCAGGCGAGGATGGCGAGCAGTTGCGGGTCGAGCGCCATGACGTTCGCTTTCAGTCGGAGGTGATCAGGGCGAGTACCTCGACCACGTGGTCATCGCAGGCGTCGCGCGTCGAGGCCTCGAGGTTGAGGCGCAGCAGCGGCTCGGTGTTGCTCGGGCGGAGGTTGAACCACCAGCTGCCGAAATCCACCGTCAGTCCGTCGAGGCGATCCTGGGTGGCGCCGTCGTAGTGGGCGGCGATGCGGTCGATGACGGCCGCTGGATCGTTGACGTGCGTGTTGATCTCACCGCTCGACGAGTACCGCTCGTAGGGCTTGCGCATCACCGACAGGGGCTGGTCGACGAGGCTGAGCTCGGCGAGCATCAGCATCGTCGCGATCAGGCCGCTGTCGGCCCGGTAGTTCTCGGCGAAGTAGTAGTGCGCGGAGTGCTCGCCGCCGAACACAGCGCCGGTCTCGGCCATCACCTGCTTGATGTAGCTGTGGCCGACCTTCGTGCGGATGGCGATCCCACCGTGCTCGCGGATCACCTCGGGGACGGACCTGCTGCAGATCAGGTTGTGCAAGATCGTCGCACCGGGATGGCGACGCAGCACGTTGACCGCGAGCATCGCGGTCGTGGTGGAGCCGGACAGCCCCCGACCGGACTCGTCGACCA
>CAZMGD010000231.1:0-2207 GCA_964565705.1 uncultured Ilumatobacteraceae bacterium
GCGCTGATCCTCGTGTCGCTCGCCGTCGCCAGCCTGACCGCCTGGCCCAGCGATCTCGACGGGCGGACACCGTGGCCCGAGCGGCTACGGGCGATCGCGATCATGTCCCTCCCCTCGGTCGTGTTCCTCGCGGTGTGGAGCTGGAACATGAACCGCTGGACGGGCGATCCGCTCGCCTACCTCACGGCCAAGCGGGCGTGGCACGAGACGACCGTGTGGGAGTGGATCACCGGCGGGGGGCGCCAGGCCTCGTTCCAACTGCTGGTCGGGGTCGCCGGTCTCGGCGTCGTGCTCTGGTTCGTGCGCCGCCACCCGCCGGCGTGGACCACGCAGGCCGTGCTCTGCATCGCGCCGTCGATGGCGCTCGGCATGGTCGGGATGGTCCGCTACAGCGCGCAGGCCTTTGCCGTGCCGATCGCGATCGCCGCCCTCGCCGCCGGGCGGCGCGTGCTGCTCGCGGTCACGTTCGTGGCACTGCTGCTCGTCACCGGTATCTACAGCGTGTTCATCACCCGCTACGGATGGGTCCCGTGACGCCGACGGCAGGCCGGTTCCGGGGCAAGCGCTGCGTCGTCACCGGTGGGCTCGGGTTCATCGGATCGAACCTCGTGCACACGTTGCACCGCTCCGGCGCCCTGGTCACCGTCATCGATGCTCTCGTGCCGACCCACGGCGGCGACCCTCGCAACGTGAAAGGGCTCGGCGGCGTCGACGTGATCGTCGCCCGGATCGACGACATCGACCAGATCGCCGACGCGGTGATCGACGCGCGGTACGTGTTCAACCTCGCCGGGCAGGTCAGCCACCTGGCCTCGATGGCCGACCCGATCGCCGACCTCGACCTCAACGCCCGCAGCCACCTCGCCCTGCTCGAGCTGCTGCGCCACGACAACGCCACCGCGACGGTCGTGCACACCTCCACCCGCCAGGTGTACGGTCGTCCCCGCTACCTGCCCGTCGACGAGGAGCACCCCACCCAGCCCGTCGACGTCAACGGGATCGCCAAGCTGGCCGGCGAGCAGGCCCACCTGCTCTACGCCCGGGTGCACGGCCTGGCCATCACCTCGCTCCGGCTGACCAACGTCTACGGGCCGCGGCAGAACCTCCAGCGCGAGGGCCTGGGCTTCCTCCCCGTCTTCGTCCGCCGGGCGATGAACGGCGAACGGATCGACCTGTACGGCGACGGCCAGCAGCTGCGCGACTGCCTGTACGTCGACGACGTCGTCGAGGGGCTCCTGCTCGCTGCGACCACGCCGACGGCGGCTGGTGAGGTGTTCAACCTCGGCCATCCGGAGGCGGTCACGCTGCACGACGTGGCGACGACGCTGATCGAGACGGCGGGGCGCGGCACGCTGCAGCTCGTGCCGTGGCCCGAGGAGCACGAGCGGATCGACATCGGCTCGTTCCACGGCGACTTCGCCAAGGCCCGGCACAAGTTGGGCTGGCAGCCGACGGTGGACTTCGCCGCTGGAGCGCGGCGCACGGTCGCCTTCTACCGGGAGCACGAGTGGTACCTGTCGTCGACCTGACGCGCCGTCTCGCCGCCGCACAACCCGACTTCCAGGAAGCGGTCTCCAGGGTGTTCGCATCCGGCCAGGTGCTGCTCGGGCCCGAGACCGAAGCGTTCGAGGTCGAGTTCGCCGCCTGGGCGGGCGCACGGCACGCGATCGCTGTCGCCTCCGGTGCGAGCGCCCTGCAGTTGGCGCTGGCGGCAGCTGGTGTCGGGCCGACCGCCGAGGTGATCGTGCCGGCCTTCACGGCCGTCCCCACCGCTTCTGCGGTGTGCGCCCTCGGCGCCGTGCCGGTCCCCGCCGACGTGGATGCCGCGACGGGGACGCTGGATCCGGCGAGCGCGGTCGCTGCGGTCACCGACCGCACCGCGGCGATCATGCCGGTGCACCTCTACGGCAGGCCGGCAGACATGGGATTCCCATCGCCCGTCGCCGTGATCGAGGACGCCGCCCAGGCCCACGGTGCAGTACCCGGGCCACGCCCGTCGCGGGCAACTGCGTACAGCTTCTATCCCACCAAGAACCTGGGCGGGATCGGCGACGGTGGCGCCGTGTGCACCGACGACGACGATCTCGCCGCCCGGGTGCGACGGCTGCGCGTCCACGGGATGACCGAGATGTACCGCCACGTCGACGTATCGCAGAACTTCCGGATGTCCGAGCTGGAAGCAGCCTGGTTGCGTCTGCAACTACCAC
>CAZMGD010000232.1:0-2151 GCA_964565705.1 uncultured Ilumatobacteraceae bacterium
CGGGCCGACACGTTGCCGCCGGTCCACACGACGAGCCCGTTGTGTACCAGCTCGAGGTGCAGGCCGACCAGCTCGGTGCGCAGCCGGTCGACGTGGGCCCTGGTCGAAGGATCGAAGGCACTCACGATGTCAGCGCCTCGTTGCGCAGGGCGCGCAGGTCGTGCATCAGGGTCGCGTTCTGGCCGAACGAGTCGTGCAGTGTGCGATACATGGTGAACATGCGGTCATACGCGTCGGCGCGATCGGCGTCGGGCTTCCACACGTCACGCTCCAGCGACGACATCGCATCGGCGGCGGCAACGATGTCGGCATGCGCGCCCGCGGCGACCGCGGCGTGCATCGCCGAGCCGAGCGCGGGTGCCTGGTCGGAGCCGATCACGTGCAGCGGCCGGCGCAACACGTCGGCGTAGACCTGCATCACGAGGGGGTTCTTCAACAGCCCGCCCGCGACGATGACGTCGAGCACCGGCACGCCGCCCGCTTCGAGCTGCTCGACGATCACCCTGGTGCCGAACGCGGTCGCCTCGATCAAGGCCCGGTAGACGTCTTCGGGCCGAGTGGCGAGCGTGAGCCCGACGATCAGTCCCGACAGCTCGTGGTCGACCAGGATCGAGCGGTTGCCGCTGTGCCAGTCGAGCGCGACCAGTCCGTGGGCGCCGACGCGCTGACCGAGCGCGAGTTGGGTGAGGTGTTCGTGCACCGACCGGCCCAGCGATTCGGCCTCGGCGTGCACGTACGGCGGCACCTGGTGCTCGACGAACCAGCCGAAGATGTCGCCGACGCCGCTCTGACCCGCCTCGTATGCCCACAGCCCGGGGACGATCCCGCCGTCGACGACACCGCAGACACCCTCGAGGTCGCGCAGGTCGGCGCCGTTCATCACGTGACACGTCGAGGTGCCCATGATCGCCACCAGTTGGCCGGCACCGACGGCGCCGCCCGCTGGCGCGGTCACGTGGGCGTCGACGTTGCCGACGCACACCGCGATGCCTGCCGGGAGGCCGAGCCGGCCGGCCATCTCCGCGGTGAGCCCGCCGGCCCGTGCGCCGAGTGCGCCGATCGGCTGGTCGACCTTCTCCGCGACGAAGTGCTCGAACGCGGGGTTCACCGCGGCGAAGTAGGCGGGGGAGGGATAGGCGCCGTCCTGCCAGGCCGCCTTGAACCCGGTAGCGCACGCGTTGCGCAGGTACGTGCCGCAGAGCTGCCACACGATCCAGTCCGCGGCCTCGACCCAGCGGTCCATCCGCTCGTACACCTCCGGGTCTTCCTCCAAGAGCTGCAGCGCCTTGGCCAGTTCCCACTCCGACGACAACAGCCCGCCGTAGCGGCCGATCCATGCCTCGCTTCGTTCGTGGGCGACGCGGTTGAGCCGGTCCGCGTGCGATTGCGCGGCATGGTGCTTCCACAACTTGACGTACGCGTGCGGCCGACCGACGAACTCGGCCAGCTCACACAGCGGCGTCCCGTCGACCGTCGTCGGCAGCACCGTGCACGCCGTGAAATCCGTCCCGATGCCGACCACGTCGGTCGGCTCGACCCCGTGGCGCTCACGGGCCTCGACCAGCGCACCACGAACGGCATCGACCATCGACTCCACGTAGTCGCGCGGAACCTGGAGCGCCCAGTCGGGAGGAAGACGCTCCTCCCGGCCGGGGAGCGTCTCGTCGACGACCCCGTGCGGGTAGTCGCTCGACGCTGCTCCGAGCACCCAGCCGTCCGCGACGTCAACGACGACCGCGCGGGCCGACAGCGTGCCGAAGTCGACGCCGATGGTCGTGGCCGGTGCTGTACGGAGATCCCCCCTCGTATCGCTCACGTCCGGAATGGTAGCGTAACCATAAGGACGTCCACTTGGTGGACTGGTCCGTCGGGTGGAAGAGCAGACACCTCGTCGAGGAGAGCTGCTGGTTCGTCAATCCGTACCCGACACCAGGGGAGCCGAACCAGCCCGCATGACGACGTCGTGTACTTCAGCACGTGACCTCCGGCGCCGCGGCCGGTGCGCTCAGTCGGTCTTCGTGGCGGCGGACATGATCAGCTTCGTCTGGGCGATCGGCGGGCCGGCGGTGGTGCCGCCGTCGATCGGCAGCACGACGCCGGTGATCTGGGCGGCACGGTCGCTCGACAGGAACGCGACGGCGTTCGCGACGT
>CAZMGD010000233.1:0-2132 GCA_964565705.1 uncultured Ilumatobacteraceae bacterium
CGACCGAATGGCTCAGGCTCCCGCGGACGCGTGGGGATGCCGATGAGTGCCGAGGCCCCCAGCAACTGGAGACCGTCGATGTGACAACCAGGAATAACCAGCTGGCCCACTACGTCAGCGTCGCGAGCGCTCCGCGCGTGTCGGAGATGAGGCGTTGCCACGCGCCCAAGTGACTCACCGCGCCACTTGGGTCAAGCCGCTCCAAGAGGAGGGAACGATGTCGATCGAAAGCCTTGACCAAGCTGACCCGTCGACGACCGGTCGTCTCGCTGGCCTTCGCCAACGCCTCCCGCAGGACCGACTTCGGGTCGGCGACACGTTCGACCGCGGTTCCGCGCGGCAGATCGAGTCGAACTCGGCCGCCGGGCCGCCCTGCGACCCGCCGATCTCGGCTTCGTCGAGCAGCAACCACGCCTCCGTCATGCGGATCGGCACAACGGCCACGACGGGCTGCTCGACGCCAGCAGCGACACTGCCCGCAAGCACCTCCGCAAACCGCAAGTCAGGATCCTGCGCCTCCGCATCGCGATGAACGAACGCTATGTCGAACCGGATGTCGTTCTGTCTGAAGAACTGGAGCCGTCCTGCGACCGTCCGGCGGACACGCGGCGGAAGATTGGACGGATTGATCGCTGTCAGCGCCACTGAGCTGCCGAGGTCGAGGCAGATCCGCTCGATGTGTGCAGCGAGAGGCAAGTCGGACGAGCCGTCAGCCAGGAAGATCCCCTGAAGCGCCCGCGTCATGCGACGTCGAACATCGGCAGCTGAGCCCCGGGCGCGACGGTGAGGTACGGGATGAGGTCGGCTCGTGTCGCGACCGGTCCCGATCCGTCGTCGCTCCACGTGCCCTGCATGCCGAGCAGGCGAAGCGCCCGCCGTGGCGTGCCATCCGCTCCAACGACCATGACCTGCCTGGCGAACAGCAGATCATCCACGCCGATCATTCGAACGACCGCCGCCGAGTGCGTGTTGACGACGACCTGCCGCACCGGGTTGTCGGCCCCGGGCGGCTCGTTCGGATCGACTGCCAGCTCGCGAACCAGGTCGACGACCTGCTGCAGGTTGGCTGGGTGGATGCCGTTCTCCGGCTCCTCCATCGTGATCAGTCCGGTGACTGTCGGATCCTCGAGCAGCACGCACAGCGCGAGGTAGCGGAGCGTTCCCTCCGACAGCGACCTGGCTGGCAGCTCACGCCCACTCCCGTCGGTGACGACGATGCTGAACAGCTGGCGCACCTCGTCGGTATCGACGGTCATGGAGCGGATGTCGACACCAGCCAGCGCAGCCACCCGATTGGCGACGCGGGCGTACACGTCGTCAGCCCGTTCACCAGTCGAGTCGTGTGCGATCCGGTACAGGGCAGCTGCGAGATGGCGACCGTCGCTGCCGATCACGTCCGGGTCGACGAAGCGGTCGGCCGCTCGAAGCGCGCTGGGTTCGAGTGCGAGGCGCCGCCACGACTGCATCTCACGACGCGCAGCCAGGACGGTCGGGGCATCGGCGCTGTTGACCGTGCTCACGACGGTGGTTCCCGCACGGATCGGAAGCTGCCGCTTGGGCCGCCCGCGGCTCCCTCCGTCCTGGTGAACACTGATGCGCTGCTCGGCGGCCTCGGTGGAGATGAAGGCGCCGCCGCGGCGCTCGCCCTTCACGATCCCGTTCCGGAACCGACCGACGCTCAGAGGAAACCGGAGGTGCTTGTGCGCATCACCACGGTTGATGTGTCGAAGCTCCTCGCGCTCGACCACGAGTTGCGGAACTCGCGCCGCACCGTTTGCCCGTTGGTAGCCGATCTCGAGCTCATACCGCAGCAGCGTGATGGATGGCTCGACGACGGTGCCGAAGTCGTCGACGACCTGGCTGGGCACGACCATCTCGGCAGCGAAGTGCATGCGTTGGTGGTCTCCCCCGACGGTGAGCAGATGCTCAGGTTCCCCGGCACCGTCCTCGCGGCTCGATCGCACGCGTCGCGCTGCTTCGAGCAGTGGATTGTCAGCGACGAGCGACAGGAACTCGATGGCGTCGAACACGTTCGACTTTCCCACCCCGTTCTCGCCGGCGATGCACGTGAAAGGACCGAACTCCGCGCTGAAGCCGAGCAGGTTCTTGAACCCGTCAACCTCCAGCTTGAG
>CAZMGD010000234.1:0-2097 GCA_964565705.1 uncultured Ilumatobacteraceae bacterium
CCATCAGCGCCGATGCCTGGATGCGAATCGTCCCGGTCGCCATGACGATCCTCGTCACCATCGAGATCCACAAGGCGATCCGTCGCCGCTGGCCGATCGGCCAACCCAGCGTCACGCACGCTGGCGGCGCACCGGCAGGTTCCAGGATCTGAGCGTCGACCTCCGGTTGCTTCGTCGTCGGTCAGCATCGGGGTCGGCGAGCGAGACAGGACCCGATCCGCTCAGACGTCGACGCCGTCTGGGGAACACGGAGCCCCGAGAGCAGTGCGGTGACCAGCGACGCGACCTCGGCGCTTGCAGCGGCTGGCTCCTCGGCGTCGGCCACGTAGAGGCACCCATCGTTGAGCGCTCCCGCCAACAGCAGCGACAGCGGCCGCAGGGGCTGTCGCTGCACGACACCGGCGGTCATCACCTTGCGTAGGGCGCCGCGCAGCACCACAGCCCCGAACCGCCCGTCCACCTCGCGCAGCACCACAGCCCCGAACCGCCCGTCCACCTCGCGGACCACCTCCCACCCGAGCACCGCCCGCGCGTCCCGCAACACGATGCGACGCACGGCCGGGTCTTGGTGCGCGTCGGCCGTGATCGACCCCTCGACCGGCGCCACCGCGAAGACAGCACCGGATTCGTACCGCTTCAGCAGGCAGCCGGTCCCTCGGCATCGGAGCGCCAGAGCCAACGAAGTGCGTCGGGAAGGATCACGCCGGCGTGGTTGGGGTCATGGGGGCCGTCACCGAGAACGAGCCGCATGTCGTAGCCACGCTCGGCGAGCGCCGCCGCTACTCGGAGGTTGGAGCTGAACCAGTTGAGGGTGGGCCGCCACCAACCGATGTCACGAGTCGACGCCTGCATGAACACGCGGAGCGGCTTGGCCTCGGTGCCCATGATCAGCTGCTCGTAGTCCGCTCCACGCACCTGGGGCCAGCTGCTCTCGAAGATCAGCACCTTGCGGAATCGGTCGGGGCACATCCAGGCGACGGTGAAGGAGCAGTCCCCGCCGGAGCTCCCGCCCGCGATCGCCCAGCGGTCGGGATCATCCGTGATGCGGTACTCACGCTGAACGTCCGCCAGGATCTCTTCGAGGAGGAACGTCGCGTAGGCGTCGCTGTAGGTGTCGTACTCGACGTTCCGATTCCGCTTCGCCACGGGGTCGGTCTCAGAGGCGAACTCACCAGGATCGACGAAGACGCCGATCGTCACCGGCATCTCGCCCTGGTGGATCAGGTTGTCGAGGACGATCGCCGAACGGATGTCGCTGTCGGGATCGAGGTAGTACCAGCCGTCCTGGACCACGAGCAGGCTCGCCGGCTCGTCGCTGCGGTACTGCGCCGGGACGTAGATCCAGTAGCGGCGCTCGGTACCTGGGAACACCCGGCTTCGGTTCCATCTGCGCTCGATCAGTTCATCGACTGGCACGCCTGCATGCCGCTCGGAGTCCGGTCCATGCGCGTAGCGCACCGGCGCCAGCACCGGCCGACCCAGGTCCGGCATGAACCGATACTCCGCGGGATCACGCATGTACGGAACCTCGGCCACTGAACTCCTCCACCTGACTTCGTGGATCCCGTGCTCCTCGTCGACCTCGGACCCGGGTCGGAACCGAACAGTACGTCCGGTCATCGGCAGACGGAACTCGATACGCTCCGTCCGACGCTCACGACCCGCTCGCCAACCGACGTCAGCGCACGATGTCGAATGGCACGCCCCACCCGCCTCCGCCGGGGGTGAGCATGCGCAGGACGTCACCTGCGTCCATCCGGAGCGTGCACTTGTCGGGCAGGCGCTCGGCCCGCTCCTCGTCGCCGGCGGGCAGCAGCCAGTTCTCCCCGACCGCTCCCGGCTCGCCGCCGGCGAGGCCCCAAGGTTGAGACACCCGCCGCTCGCTGATCAGCGACACGGTGGCGTCGACGAGCACCTGGAGGTCGCGCTCGATCCCCTCGCCGCCCGGCGCCGAACCCGCACCCCCACTCCCCCGACGCAGTCGCTGGCGGAGCACTCGCATCGGGAACGCCCGCTCCAGCGCCTCGATCGGCGTGTTCTTCGTGTTGGTCATCGCGGTGTGCACGCCGCTCATGCCAGGTCCCGCCGGCCCCCCGC
>CAZMGD010000235.1:0-2084 GCA_964565705.1 uncultured Ilumatobacteraceae bacterium
CTGCCGCGAGCCGGTCGATCCTGACCAGAATTCTGGCAACGACTCGGCGATCCTTCAGCCTGAGCAGCCACCGGTTGAAGGTCGTGCTCTTGACGATCTCAACCACCTGTCAACCATAGTTCACAACGGGCTGACGGTCAACGGAGGAAAATTCCGGACGTGCAGGCATGGAGCCGGAGGCTACTGATCGGCCTGGGTAACCTGCCGGCATGGCGTCGATCAAGGGACTCGTCGGGCGAGTGCGCGGTGATCAGGTCGCCGCCCTCACGGCGGAGGTGGCGGCGCTGCGCGAGGTGGTGCTCAACATCAACCACGTCGTCACCCAACTCGGCACGACGGTGAACGAGCTCAACCACGACATCCGCTCGGGCGCCGAGCGTGGACTCCCGTTGTTCCTCGGTTACTCCGAACGGCTGCGTCTCGACGCCGACACCGCGATCGGCGCGACCCAGGTGATCGAGCGTCAGCTGGCGATCCTCGAGGACCGGCTCGCCGCGGCGGCCGGCTCCGGGGCCGAGCCGAGTTGACCGTCTCGCCCACGGCAGCCCCGTTCGTTCCGGCCCCGTCCCCGAACGAACCGTCCCCGAACGAGCGAGGTCGGGTCTCGACCCTGCTCGTCGATGCCCGGCCGGTCGATCATCCGACGGCTCGCCAGCGGGGGATCGGGCGGTACGTCACCGGCCTGCTCCGCGGTCTCGTCGAGATCGACGCGCCGGTCCACGCGTTGTACGGATCGGACATCGAGGCCGAGGTACTGGCCGACGCGATTCCCGAGCTGCCCCTGGAGCGGTGGAGCCCAGAGGTCGTGCGTCGTCACACCCAGCCCGGCACGTGGTACGTCGCCACTCAGCTGATGCTCCATCCGGTGCCGCTCGACCCGATCCCGCGCGTGATCACCGAGTCGGGCCTCCCCGTCGCTGCAGTGATGTACGACGTCATCCCGTACCGCTTTCCCGAGCAGTACCAGGTCGAGCCGAGCGCACGCCGCCAGGCCCAGCTCCGTGCCCCGCTCGCCCGTACGTGCGACGCCCTGCTCGCCATCTCGCAGTTCGCGGCGGCGACCGCGGCCGAGGAACTCGAGTACCCACTCGACCGGGTCGCAATGATCGGCGCCGGTGTCGAGCCGCAGTTCGCGCCGTCCGCGATCCGGCCGCTCCCACGCGCCGATCGCGTGCTCCCCGCCAGCGTGGGGCCGTATGTGGTGGCCGTCACGGGAGGTGACGAGCGCAAGAACACCGAGGGTCTGCTCCGCGCGTGGGGGCAGGTTGATCCAGCCCTGAGGACGTCGCATCACCTCGTGATCGCCACCGCCCACTCGCCCGCGGTGCTACGACGATGGGAGGGGTGGGCAGCCGACGCCGGGGTCACCGGTCGCGTCGTGTTCACCGGTGCGGTCACCGACGACGAGATGGTGTCGATACTTCAGGGCGCCCGCCTCGCCGTGATGCCCTCGTTGGAGGAGGGGTTCGGGCTGCCGGTCGTCGAGGCGGCAGCGTGTGGCGTCCCGGTCATCTGCTCGAACCTGACCTCCCTGCCGGAAGTGCTCGACGAGCCCGCCGCCTGCTTCGATCCCCGCGATCCCGGTTCGATCGCCCGGACGATCGAGCGAGGGTTGACCGACGACGCGTACCGCGGTGTGCTCCTCACAGCGGGCGAGTGGGCGACGCACCGTTGGACGTGGCGCCGTGTGGCCAAGGACACCATCGACGGCCTCGCCAGCCTCGGCCCTCGATGGAGCCGGACGTTCGGGCTGCCCCGATCGCGCGTCGCCATCGTCGGTCCGGTCGAGGGATCCGCGTCGGCGATCGGCCCGTACGACGAGGGGGTGCTGGCGGCGCTTGCTCGCCGGGCGGGTGGGCCTGAGATCTCGGTCTTCGTCGATGGATCGACCTCTGAGGCGCCGACGTCTGCGGGGGCGGCAGGGGCGGCGGTGCGGTGGCCGGCGCGGTCGATCGGGCGCTTCCACAAGCCGTGGGACTTCGATCACCTCGTGGCGGTGCTCGGCAGTTCACCCAGCCACGTGGCCGCTGCCGACCTGGCGTCACGGACGCCGTGCCACGTCTGGATGCACGAGGCGTCGCTCG
>CAZMGD010000236.1:0-2053 GCA_964565705.1 uncultured Ilumatobacteraceae bacterium
ATTGGGGAGCAGTCATGTTGAGCGTCGATCAGTGCCGACCGTCCGCGCCATGCGGCAGCTGCGAGTTCTGCTGCGAAGAGAGTCAGATGACTCAGCTTGTCCCGCGGTACCGCTCCACTCGCCTGGCCGACGTGTCCGCCGAGCGCGTGTCGTGGCTGTGGCCGGGGCGTCTACCGCTCGGCAAGATCGTGTTGCTCGACGGCGACCCGAGCATCGCCAAGTCGACGCTCGCGCTCGATCTCGGCGCACGTGTGACCACGGCGCGTCCGATGCCGGGAGAAACGCTGGCGACGGTGCCGGCGTCCGCGGTCGTGTTGATGGCCGCCGAGGACGGACTCGCCGACACCATCCGCCCACGCCTCGACGCCGCCGGAGCCGACCCTGCGCTCGTGCATCACTTCGATGCTGTGGTTCGTGTCGACGACAACGGCGTGGAGCACTGGCAACCGCCGACGATCCCCGACGACCTGGCAGCGCTCGAGGCGCTCATCGTCGCCACTGGCGCCGTGCTCGTCGTGGTCGACGTGTTGATGGCCTACCTGTCGGGTCGAGCCGACTCGCATCGAGATCAAGACGTCCGAAGGGCACTCGCCGAGCTCGGCGAGATCGCCGACCGCACCGGCGCCTGCGTGGTGCTGATCCGTCACCTGCGCAAGTCGCGGGGCTCCGCGATGTACTCCGGTGGCGGCTCGATCGGCATCATCGGCGTGGCCCGCGCCGGCCTGATCGCCGCGTTCGATCCCGACGACGACACCGGCGAACGCCGCGTGTTGGCCGTCACCAAATCGAACCTGGCCGCGATGCCACCCTCGCTCGGCTACCGGCTCGTCACCGACGACGACCACGAAGTCGGCCGCATCGAATGGACAGGAACGAGCACTCACTCGGCCGACTCGTTGATGGCGACCGGCGACCCGGCCGAGCGGTCGTCGCTCGCAATCGCCCGGGAGTGGCTGCTTGGCCATCTGAAGTCTGGTGGAGAGGTTGGCCATCTGAGCCGAGATGTCATCACCGACGCCCGAGACGGTCATGACATCACCGAAAAGACCCTGCGTAGAGCCGGTAAAGACATCGGTGTCATCGCCTACCAACGGGACCGGAAATGGTGGTGGAAGCTGCCCCCAGACGGTCAGATGGCCAACGCCGTGCTTGGCCATGTGAGCCCCGAAGATGACGGCGACGGCGATTTGCCAGCCGACGACGAAGGCCTGTTCTGATGAGCAACTCACGCGCCTTCCGCCGCGCCCTCGTCGACGCCCTCGGCCCGCTCGACGGTGCCCGCATCCCCGGCGGCTGCGACCACTGCAACGCCTACCAAACCGTCACCGCCATCGAAGCCGGCGTGTGGACCTGCAACGTTCACCACGACGACTGGTGCCCGTGGAACTCCGCTCAACGCGAGGCGCAGTCGTGATCGGGGACCACCTCGGGGACCACCGGGGACCAGTCCAGCCCCACATCGCCCGCGCCGTCGACGACGCCCTCGATGCCTGCCGCATCCGCCTCCCGCAGCGAGCCCGCGCCCGCCTCATCGAAGCGCTCACCGAACACCTCACCGCTATTGGCGAATCCGCCAATAGCGACTCGAACAAGAGCCGACGTTGATGCTCGCCGACCTGCTCGACGGGCTCATCCCTCGTTGGCATGCCGACGCCGCGTGCCTCGACACTCACCCCGATCTGTTCTTCCCGTTGCGCGGCCAGCCAACCGCACCCGCCGTCGCGATCTGCTCGACCTGCCCCGTCCGTGCGGACTGCTTGGCATTCGCCATCGACGAGGGAATCAACCACGGGATCTGGGGCGGGCTCTCCGCCCGTCAACGCCGCGCGCTCCGCCGCAACCCCGAAACGACCAACAATGACGCATAACACCAGGTCAGCCCATCTTTTCTGCGAGGTGCCCCCGACGCTGCACCCCGCTCTTTCCGTCTCTCTCTCCGAAAAATTCTCGGGGATCGCGAGACCCGATCCATCAACACAACAAGGAGAACATCATGAACAACAACATCACTGTCCCGGCCGAGCTGGGCGACGTGGCGATCCATCCGGAGTTC
>CAZMGD010000237.1:0-2020 GCA_964565705.1 uncultured Ilumatobacteraceae bacterium
GACGAGGCCGTGAAGATCAACGGCGCCGACCCGGACTTCCACCGCCGCGACCTCTGGGACGCGATCGAGGGCGGCACGCCCGCCGAGTGGGAGCTCGGGCTCCAGGTGTTCGACGACGCGTTCGCCGACGAGTTCGAGTTCGACGTGCTCGATGCCACCAAGCTGATCCCCGAGGAGTTGGTGCCGGTGCGGCGCGTCGGCCGGCTCGTGCTCGACCGCGTGGTCGACAACTTCTTCGCCGAGACCGAGCAGGTCGCGTTCTGCACGCAGAACATCGTGCCCGGCATCGACTTCACGAACGACCCGCTGCTCCAGGGGCGCAACTTCTCGTACCTCGACACGCAGCTGAAGCGGCTCGGCAGCCCGAACTTCACCCACATCCCGATCAACGCGCCGAAGTGCCCGTTCGCCAACTTCCAGCAGGACGGCCACATGGCCGTGCAGCACCGTGCCGGGCGGACCAACTACGAGCCGAACTCGTGGACCGGTGACGATCGCGGGCCGCGCGAGCATCCCGCACACGGGTTCAACACCTTCCCCGCCGACGAGGCCGGTCCCAAGCGACGGTTGCGGGCGGAGAGCTTCGCCGACCACTACAGCCAGGCCCGCCAGTTCTTCGCCAGCCAGCAGCCGGTCGAGCAGCAGCACATCATCGACGCGTTCGTGTTCGAGCTCAGCAAGGTGGAACGCCCGGACATCCGCGAGCGGATGGTCGCCAACTTGCGCAACGTCGGGGACGACCTGGCCCAGGCGGTCGCCGACGGCCTCGGCCTGCCACTTCCCGACGCGTCACCGGCCGCGCGCCCGACGGACAGCGACCTCCCACCGTCCGCTGCGCTGAGCATCCTGGCCAACGGGCCCTCGACGCTCGCCGGCAGGAAGATCGGCGTGCTCGTCACCGACGGCTCGCCTGCGGCGACCGTGCGCGCCCTGCAGGACGCGGCCGACGCGGAGGGCGTGACCGTCGAGGTGATCGCACCGAAGATCGGTGGCGTCGCGCTGGACGACGGACGGCGGCTCACCGCCGGGCAGAAGGTCGGTGGCGGTCCATCGGTGCTCTACGACGCGGTCGTGGTGCTGCCCGGGCCCGACGGGGGCGCAGCGCTGGCCGCCGACCCGGCAGCGAAGGACTTCGTCACGGACGCGCACGCCCACGCCAAGTTCGTCGGCTACGTCGAGGCGGCGAACCCGCTGCTCGCCGCTGCAGGGCTCGAGTCGGAGATGGATGACGGCTACGTCGACCTCGCCGATGGCGTCGACGCGTTCATGGCCGCGGCGCGCGCCATGCGCTACTGGGATCGAGTCGCACCGGGCTGATCGGACGCGCCGGATCGGCAGACTGGTCGTCGTCATGAGGTTCGCCGATCGTTCCGACGCCGGTCGCCACCTCGCGCTCGCCGTGGCCGAGCTCCAGCTCGTGGCTCCGGTCGTGCTCGGGCTGCCCCGCGGCGGGGTCGTCGTCGCCGCCGAGGTCGCCGATGCGCTGGGGGCGCCGCTCGATGTGATCGTCGTGCGCAAGCTCGGTGTTCCCGGCCAACCCGAGCTGGCGATGGGAGCGATCGGCGAGGACGGTGTCCGGGTGTTCAACGAACGGGTGCTGCGTCTCGTCCGCGTCTCGAGCTCGGCTGTGCGCGCGGTCGAGGCGCGTGAGCGCGGCGAGCTCGATCGCCGGCTCGGGTTCCTGCGGCGAGGCGGCGCCCCGGTGGAGATCGCTGGCAGGGTCGTGATCGTGGTGGACGACGGGATCGCCACCGGTGCCACCGCATCGGCTGCGTGCCAGGTCGTCCGGGCGAGGGGAGCAGCGAGGATCGTGCTCGCCGTACCCGTCGCTGCCACCGACACGCTCGAGCGACTGCGACCCGAAGTCGACGACATCGTGTGCCTGGACAGTCCTGCCGACTTCGCCGCCGTGGGCCAGGCGTACGTGGACTTCTCGCCCACCAGCGACGACGAGGTGGCAGCGCTGCTCGCCGCGCGCTGAACCCAGGGGTGACGGCCGCCGGTCAGTTGCCGGGCCAGA
>CAZMGD010000238.1:0-1952 GCA_964565705.1 uncultured Ilumatobacteraceae bacterium
CCAGCGACGCCACCAGGGGCCAATGCGGATCCTCACGGAACCCGCCCATCCGTGGCGTAGCCCGACGCATCACGTCCTCGCCCGTGTCCGGGTCGAACCTGCCGGTGCGAACGAGTTTGAACCGGTTCAGGGGCCCGAACGCCGCCACGTAGTCGTCGTAGCGGCGGTTCAGAACACCGAGCAGTTCGGCGATGTCGTCGTCAGGGTCGGCGACCTGGGCGGCCAGGACCGCCTTCGTGGCGTCGCGCAGGCCGATCAACGCCGCCAGCTCGGGCACATCCCGCGCCACCCGAGGCGCATACTCCACCCCCACACCGTCAACGATGCGGGCGAACCCGTCATCGACCGCGACGAGCGTCCCTTCATCGAGGCCCTCCGGCACCTCCACAGTCCGCACCGGTTCCACTGCACGCGACGGGGTCGTGTCATGGTCCAGGCCGAGCTCTCGTGCCTCGGCGACGAGCTGGCCGAGAGCTGTCTTGAGCTGGGCGTCAAGATCCCCGGATGGTTCCACCACCAGCTCGTCGTCGCCGTATAGGCCGCGACCCGCCGACAGGGTTCCCAGGACGCGCTCGGGATGCGCTGCGAAGACCGGGTTGATCGTCAACCACACCGCTCCGCCAGGGCCCGGGACGTTACGCTCGACGACGTTGACCCACGACACATCGGTCGCTGGCACTCCATCAGGTCGGCGACGCAGCACGACCAGGTCCACCACCGCGTCGGTACCCGCGGACGCGGCGAGCGCACCGGTCGGGAACCGGACCGCCCCCACGAGATCCCCCAGCGCCGAGAGCTCGCGGCGAGCTCCGGCGGTGCGGGCATCGAGCGTGTACCGCGACGTCAACGCCAACACCAGCCCGCCCGGGCGGGTCATCGCCAGGCTCTTCACCAAGAAGTAGTTGTGCAACGAGTGCCGGCCTCGGTTGTGGACCGGGTCGTGCGGCGACACCTTGGCGAACGGGACGTTGCCGATCACCAGGTCGAATCCCGCGTCGTCGGAGTACGACTCGAACCGCGATGCCTTCACCGTCGCTGAGCTGCCGTACAGGTGACCGGCGATCGCCGCTGTCGTCGGGTCCATCTCGACGCCGACCAGGTGCATCCCTTCAGGGGCGAGGCCCAAGAAGTTCCCCGACCCGCAGCCCGGTTCCAGCACCCGAGCATCGCCGGGTACACCCATCTCCACCGCGGCCGACCACATCGCCGACACCACCGACGCCGGCGTGTAGTGGGCGTTCAGGGTGGTGCGCCGCGCCGCCGCCCACGCCTGCTCAGTGCTCAACAGATCCCGAAGCTCCGCCCGCTGGGTCGCCCAGCGGTCATGGGCGTCGTCGAAGATCGCAGGGATCGCACCCCAGCCAGACCACCGTGCCAGCACCCGCTGCTCGGCCATCGACGCGGGACGCGCCGACTCCTGAAGCTCGGCGAGGACTCGCAGCGCGGCAAGGTTCGCGGCCAACTTCGCCGTCGGGTTCGCCGGGGCCAGATCCTCTTGAGACGAAGGGACGAAACGCCCCGGACCCTCTAGGTGCGGGTCTCCGGGAACGCCTCGTCGAACTCCTCGTCGCTCATCTGGTCGATCCGCTGCATCTCGTCGAGGATCTCCGTCTCCAAACGGACCCGTTCCCCGATCAGCGGATCGTTCAGGAGCTCCTGGTCCTGCTCCGAGTCGGACAGCTCCTGAGGCTGGAACGCCCAGTGATCCGCGACCACGATCTCCTCGGCGATCACCTTCGCCTGACGCAACCGGGTCTCCCACTCCACCAGCGACTCGCCCGGACGCTGCTCCCCGGCGATCTGGCGGGAGACTAAGCCGATCTCCCCCTCCATCTGCTCGCCCACCCGGGAGAACGTCCTCGCTGGGTCGTCGAACAGCATGTGCTCCAGCGGACGATGCCGTCGGTGCTGCTCCAACGCTCGCTGGCCCATCGGGTTCATCTGCGACCTCC
>CAZMGD010000239.1:0-1937 GCA_964565705.1 uncultured Ilumatobacteraceae bacterium
TGGTGCGCATGGCCCAGCCGTTCTCCCTGCGCCACCCGCTGATCGACTTCCACGGAAACTATGGGAGTCCAGACTTCGGCCCGGCAGCGTCGCGCTACTGCGTGACCGGCGACACGCGCGTGCGTCTCGCCGACGGATCCAGCGTCGCGATGGCCGACCTCGTGGATTCGCCGCTCGACAGCGAGCGCGACATCGACGTCGAGGTGCTCGACCGCGACGGCAAGTCCGTTCGCGCCACCAAGGCCTTCAACTCCGGGGTGCACCCGACCAAGCGGGTCACGACCAAGTCGGGTTTCACCATCCGCGGGAGCTACAACCACCCGCTGCTCTGCCTCGTTCCCGTCGCCGGCGTGCCGATGTTCCAGTGGCTGCAGCTCGACGAGGTCACGCCGGGCACGGTCGTGTGCATCGCCCGCAACGCCTGGACGCACGTCGTGCCGACGGCGCGCGAATCGATGCTCGGTGTCCTCTGTGGCGCGTGGGTGTCGGAGGGCTGGGCGTCGGATGGTCGGGCCGGCTTCAACAACACCGACAAGTCGTTCTTCGACGACGTGGTGTACGCGTACGACGCGATCGTCGGCGGCCAGCGCTACCTCTCGTCGCGGCACACGCGGGTCGACCGCAAGGAGATCCACGAGCTCGACGTGCAGCAGATGGAGAAGTTTTCGGCGTCACCGCTCGCCGAGCTGATCGGCAAGCGCGCCGCTGACAAGTTCGTCCCCGAGGCCGTCTGGGCAGGCGGGCCCGGCGTCAAGCGGGCGTTCCTCATGGCGTGCTTCGAGGGCGATGGTGGTCCGCGGGCGGCACCCGACGGGTTCACGGTGCAGTACACGACCCACAGCGAGCGGCTCGGTCGGGAGCTGCAGGAGCTGCTCGCCGAGTTCGGCGTGATCGCTGCCCGTCATCGCTACACCCGTACCAGCGGTGCGGTCGAGCATCGGTTGATCATCTCCGGGCTCCGCAATGTCAAGGCGTTCGCCGAGCGTGTCGGTTTCCTCGCCACCAAGCAGGCCAAGCTCGCCGATCTCCTGCGGCGTGCCCCGCTTCGGCCGCATCGGCTGAGCCGGGATCATGTGCCCTACGTCGCGGACTTCGTGCGATCTGAGTTGCCGTTCGACACACGCGGCAACGGCCGCAAGTGGCTGACCACGCACAACTTCGACCGTGTCGAGCGGTGGGACACCGAACGTCTTCGGATCATCGATCACATCAAGGATCCGGACATCCTCGCCACGATCCTGCCAATCATGGACTCGGGCTACCGGTTCGAGCAGATCGTCTCCGTGGATGAATGCGAGCCCGCGCCCGTGTACTCGATCCGCGTCGACAGCGACGATCACTCGTTCCTCGCCGGCGCCTTCGTCAACCACAACACCGAGTGCCGGCTGCACCCCCTGGCGATGCAGCTGCTGGCCGACATCGACGAGGACACCGTCGACCTCGCGCCGACCTATGACGGCAGCCGCACCGAGCCCACCGTCTTGCCCGCGCGCTTCCCGAACCTGCTGGTCAACGGTAGCCAGGGCATCGCCGTGGGCATGGCCACGAACATCCCGCCGCACAACCTCGGCGAGGTGATCGACGCGACCGTCCACCTGATCGACCACCCGGACGCGACCCCCGATGATCTGATGCAGTTCGTCAAGGGGCCGGACTTCCCGACCGGCGGTTCGATCCTCGGTCGCGCCGGCATCATCGACGCCTACCGCACCGGTCGCGGGAGCATCAAGATGCGTGCCACGGCGACCATCGAGGAGGGGCCGCGCGGCGGGTTCCAGGTCGTCGTCACGGCGTTGCCGTACCAGATCAGCGGCTCAGCGGTGTTGGCCCGCATCCAAGAGCTCGTCGATGGCGGCGACCTCGACGGCATCGCCGATGCCAACGACGAGACATCTGGCAAGACCGGCACCCGGCTCGTCATCAAGCTCAAGCGCGAC
>CAZMGD010000240.1:0-1884 GCA_964565705.1 uncultured Ilumatobacteraceae bacterium
CGCCGCCGTGGGTGCGGGGCCCGACGTCAGCGCGTGGCACCGCCTGCTCGACACCATGATCGGTGCCGCCGTCGGTGTGCTCGTGTCGTTCGCGTTCCCCGCATCACGCCTCGTCGACGCCCGCCAGACCATCCACCGGCTGGGCAGCAACGCCGCCGGCGTCCTCGAGTCGATGGGCGAGGGCCTCCGCTCGGAGTGGACCGTGGAGCAGACCAGCGACTGGCGGCGCCGGGCGCGCACGACGCGCGACCGCGTCCTGCGCCAGGCCGTGGAAGCGGTCGGCAACAGCCGCGAGGCCGCACGATGGAACATCCGCGACCGGCGCCACGTCGACGTGCTCGGCCGTTACGAGGAGGTGCTGCCTCGCCTGGAGCGGACCGCGATCGGGGTCTCGGTCATCTCGCGCGGCCTCGACGACCACGCCCACCTCTCGGGCGAGACCCACCGGCCGATGCGCTCGATGGGCGCGCTCCTCGACGCGCTGGCCGAGGCGGTGCGGACGCTCGTCGACGAGGTGCTCGATCCGTCGCAGACCGCACTCCGATCGGCCCTCGACGAGGTTCGTGTGCGGCGGGAGAGCTGTGTGGCCTCGGCGGCGCGCCAGGCGCGGCTGGCGATGGAACACGACGGCGAGGATGCCGAGCCGATCGAAGGCGAGTGGCTGAACTACGCAGCGATGCTGGTTCAGGTCGATCGCATCGTCGACGATCTCAGCGCGCCACTCCCGAGCGACTGACCGCTCGGCCGAGCTACGCTCGCCCCGGCAGCGCTGGCCACTGCCCGGGGCGAGCATGAGGGAGGGCGAACGTGCCCGACACCAGCTTCGAGATCCGGACGCGCACCGAGCTGATCGACGCCCTCTCCGTCGCCGCCCAGGTCGAGCACGTCGTGCTGCTCGAGTACCTCTACGCGGCGTTCTCCTGCCGTGGCACCGCCGACTCGACCCTCTCGACCCCGGTCCAACTGGCGTCGTGGACGATGGCGAGGGATCTCTACGCGATCACCCACGACGAGATGGATCACCTGGGTGCCGTGCAGATGCTCCTCGCCGCGCTCGGCGCGCCACCCGTGCCCGACGCCTGGCCGCTCCCGGTCCGAGGCGGGTCGTTGCCCTTCGACGTCGAGTTGACGCGCCTCGATGCGGCGACGGTCGACCGGTTCGTGCGAACCGAGTCACCGCCGCCGCAACCGCCACACGCCGCGATCCAGCCGCCGGACCCGATCCGGTTCGACTACCTCGGCGACTTGTACCGCGCCGTCATCGACGCGCTCGAGCGACTCGGTGACGCGGCATTCCTCGGCGTCGGGGTGACGTCGGACGCCCCGCTGCCCCTCGGCTTCGCGACGTACGACGTCGTGCCGGCCGCCACGGCGATCGCGTCACTGCGCTCGATCGTCGCCCAGGGCGAGGGCGCCGTCACCGCCACGGAGAACGGGCACTGGGGCCGGTTCGAACGGATGGCCCAGCGGCTGCAGGCGCTGGGGCCCGCGGGCGACGCGGTCGCCTGGCCGTGCGTCGCCAACCCGACGACGCGCGCCGACCAGGCCGACACGACCCGGCTCACGGCGCCGGCGACCGTCGCCGTCGCCGATGTCGCCAACCGCGCCTACCGGGCCCTGTGGCTGCTGCTCGCCAACACCTACACGTTCGACTGGTCGGCGCGCGACCAACCGAACGCGCAGCAGCTGCGGCAATCCCAACTCGGCCGCGCGATGCGCGGCGCCCGCTTCATGATGGCCACGGTCGTGCGCCCGCTCGGCGAGATCCTGGCTCGGCTGCCCGCCGTCGCCGGCGACACCGTCGCCACCGCCGGCTTCTGCTTCGAGCAGTACGGCGAGTTCCGGGTGCCGTCGCAGCCCGACGCCCGCGAGCAGGTGATCGCC
>CAZMGD010000241.1:0-1837 GCA_964565705.1 uncultured Ilumatobacteraceae bacterium
AGAAGAGGCGGTGCACCGAGTCGCCGTCGCCCGGGTAGTTCTTGGCGGCGTTGATGCCGCCCTGGGCGGCGATCGAGTGAGCGCGGCGCGGCGAGTCGTGGAACGTGAACACGTCGACCTGATAGCCGAGCTCAGCGAGCGTCGCTGCAGCCGACGCGCCGGCGAGGCCACTGCCGACCACGATCACCTTGAACTTGCGCTTGTTGGCCGGGTTGACCAACTTCGCGTCCTGCTTGTAGTTGGCCCACTTCTCGGCCATGTCCCCGTCGGGGATCTTGCTGTCGAGCACTGACATTGACGCGGTTCCTCCTGTCAGCCGACGATGCCGGCGAGGACAGCGATCGGGAACGAGACGTTGCCGACGACGATGATCGCGGCGACGCCGGCAGCGAGCTCACGGCGCCAGCGGTTGAAGCGCGGGTTGTTCCACCCCATCGACTGGAAGAGGCTCCACGTGCCGTGGAAGAGGTGGATGCCGAGGGCGATGTTGGCAACGATGTAGAGGATCGACACCGGCACCCGTTCGAAGCTGGCCACGACGTTGTCGTAGGCGTCGCCGCGGACGAAGTCCGGGTTGACCCAGCCCCACGTGAGGTCGGCCAGGTGCCAGAGCAGGAACAGGGCGACGATGATGCCCGTCCAGCGCATCGTGCGACTGGCGAAGTTCGCCGCCACGTAGTCGCGCTCGCTCTGGTACTTCGTGCCTCGGGCCTTGCGGTTCAGGATCGTCAGGCTGTACGCGGCGTGGATGTGGAGCGCGAACGCCACGATCAGGCCGATGCGCATGATCCACAGCGCGAACGTGCGCGGCAGGATCGGCACGAGCAGCTCGCGGAGGAACTCGGCGTAGTGGTTGAAGTCCTCGGGGCCGAGGTACATCTTGAGGTTGCCCACCATGTGGGCGACGACGAACCCGATCAACATGATCCCGGTGATCGCCATCACGTATTTCTTGCCCAGCGCGGTGGAGTACAGGTCGAGGAGGAAGGGCTTGCGCTTCTTCTTCGCTCGTGCAACTGCAGTACCCGTTACCGGACCGCGCTCGGTCACTGCTCGTGCCATCGGCGCCGACGCTACTGCCCAAGGTCACGCGCCAAAAACTCGCGACCCCGTCTGTTCAGGTCGCCTGTACGTACACTCTCGGCCGTTGTATCACGGGGTCGGTCGCCCACGGCCGCGCCCCTCGACATCCAGGGGAATCCACCTTGTCATCACTACTCGCCTCAGAAGGCGGCTACCAGCAGTTCGTCTTGCACGGCGGAGAGTGGGTGATCCTGATCGGATCGGCGCTCACCGCTCTGCTCGCATTGGCCGTCGGCTTCTACCTCGTCAAGGGGGTGCTCGCGGCCGACGCCGGCACGGCGAAGATGCAGGAGATCGCACTCGCCATCCAGGAAGGCGCGTGGGCCTACCTGAAGCGCCAGTTCCGCACGATCGCCGTCATCCTCATCCCACTGGCGATCATCGTGTTCATCACGTCGGTGGCGATCGAGAAGCCCGACGGCAGCGAGGCGCTGTCGTTCGTGCAGAGCGGCACGTTCCGCACGCTCGCGTTCATCGCCGGCTGCATCATGTCCGGCCTGACGGGCTACATCGGCATGACGCTGGCGACCCGTGGCAACGTCCGCACCGCGGCCGCTGCACGTGACGGCAAGATGGCGCCGGCGCTGACGGTCGCGTTCCGCACCGGCGGCGTCGCCGGCATGTTCACGGTCGGGCTCGGCCTCATCGGCGCCACGATCATCATGATCATCTTCCAGAACACGAGCTCGGCGATCCTCGTCGGCTTCGGGTTCGGTGGTTCGCTGCTGGCCCTGTTCCTGCGCGTCGGCGGCGG
>CAZMGD010000242.1:0-1673 GCA_964565705.1 uncultured Ilumatobacteraceae bacterium
TGCCGATCGGCTCGATCACCAACGGCGTGCACGCCCACACCTGGGTGTCGGCCGAGGTCGACCGGCTCTTCGACGAGCACGTGCACGGGGTCTGGGACGGCGCCGACGACGAGACGTGGCAGCGGGCCCACCACATCGACGACTTCGCCGTGTGGCAGGTGCGCCAGGCCGGCCGCACCGAGCTGGTCGAGTTCGTGCGCGGGCGGCTCGGCGACGACGTGCTCGACCCGGACGCGCTGACGATCGGGTTCGCCCGCCGCTTCGCCACCTACAAGCGGGCGACGCTGCTGCTGTCGCAACCCGACCGCCTCCGCACGCTCCTCAACGACCCCCAGCGGCCCGTGCAGTTCGTGTTCGCCGGCAAGGCGCACCCGGCGGACCAGCCGGGCAAGGAGATGATCCGCCAGATCGAGCTGTTCAGCCGCCAGCTCGACATCCGTGATCGGTTCGTGTTCCTGCCCGACTACGACATGCGGGTCGCGCGGGCGATGTACCACGGGTGCGACGTGTGGCTCAACAACCCCCGCCGGCCGATGGAGGCGTGCGGCACGAGCGGCATGAAGGCAGCGCTGAACGGCGCGCTGAACTGCAGCATCCGGGACGGCTGGTGGGACGAGTGGTACGACGGCGAGAACGGCTGGGCGATCTACAGCGCCGACGACGATCCCGACGACGCCCGCCGCGACGCCCGCGAGGCCACCAGCCTGTTCGCCCTCCTGGAGCGCGAGATCGTTCCACTCTTCTACGGTGGCGAGCGGCGCGGGCTGCCCCACGGCTGGATCGCCAAGGTGAAGCACAACTGGGCGAGCCTCGGTCCGAAGGTCACCGCGGCCCGGATGGTGCGCGACTACGTCACCGAGCTGTACGAGCCAGCCGCGGCGCAGGCGGTGGCCGTCGACGGGCCCGACAACGCGCCGGGCAGGGCCCTCGCCGCGTGGAAGCAGGCAGCGCGCTCGGCGTGGCCGATGGTGTCGTTCGTCGAGGTCGACGCGCCGGGCGCCGACGTCGTGACCGCTGGCGTCAAGCGGCCGGTCAGGGCCCGGTTGGCGATCGGCCCGCTGAGCGTCGACGATCTCACCGTGCAGTTGATCCACGGGCCGCTCGACTCGGAGGGCGACATCGTCGGATCGCCCGAGACGCTGGTGCTGCTGCCCGACCTGACCATCACGAACGACGACGGCACGGTCACCTACGTCGGCACCTACGAGGTCGACGTCGCCGGGCCACACGGCTGCGCGGTCCGCGCGTTCCCGACCCATCCCCTCCTCGCCGACCCGTTCGAGCTCGGCCTCGTGGCGTCGGCGTAGCGGTCACATCGCCGCGATCGGTGCCACCACGGCGGCGAGCACGTCCACCAGCGCGGCAGGCCCGACCTCGAGATCGAGGCCGCGGCGGCCGCCGCTGACGAAGATCGTGTCGAAGCCCTCCGCGGACAAGTCGAGCACGGTCGGCAGCCGCTTCTTCTGGCCGAACGGGCTGATCCCACCCACGACGTAGCCAGTGACGCGCTGGGCGACGGCGACGTCGCACATCTCGGCCTTCTTCGCCCCGAGTGCCGCGGCGACCGCCTTCAGCGAGAGCTGGCCCGCCACCGGCACGATCCCGATCGCCGGCCTCCCGTCGGCGGCGACGACGAGCGTCTTGAACACCCGCGCCTCGTCCACCCCGAGCGC
>CAZMGD010000243.1:0-1668 GCA_964565705.1 uncultured Ilumatobacteraceae bacterium
TCGGCCGCATCGGTGTGAAGGTCTGGATCTACAAGGGCGACCTCACCAACAAGGAGCTCGCTCGCGAGCAGGCCAACGCACCGAAGGCACCCCGTGGTCGTGACGACCGTGGCGGCGACCGCCGTCGTGGCCCGCGCAACGAGGCCCCCGTGGCAGAAGGAGCATCGGCGTAATGCTTATTCCCCGTAAGGTCAAGCACCGCAAGCAGCACCACCCGGGCCGTTCCGGTCACGCGACCGGCGGCACGAAGGTCAGCTTCGGCGAGTTCGGCATCCAGGCCCTCACGCCCGCGTATGTGACGAACCGTCAGATCGAGTCCGCTCGTATCGCGATGACCCGTCACATCAAGCGTGGCGGAAAGGTGTGGATCAACATCTACCCCGACCGTCCGCTCACGAAGAAGCCCGCCGAGACCCGCATGGGTTCGGGCAAGGGCTCGCCCGAGTGGTGGGTCGCAAACGTCAAGCCGGGTCGCGTCCTCTTCGAGGTCGCCGGTGTCAGCGAGGAGCTCGCTCGCGAGGCCCTGACCCGTGCCATCCACAAGCTGCCCCTGAAGGCACGCATCATCAAGCGCGAGGAGGGCGACGCATAATGGCGATCGGCACCAAGACGCTCGCTCCGAGCGAGCTCGACACGTTCGAAGACCAGCGCCTCGTCGAGGAGCTCCGCAAGGCCAAGGAAGAGCTGTTCAACCTGCGCTTCCAGTCGGCCACCGGTCAGCTCGAGAGCCACGGCCGCATCCGTGCGGTCAAGCGCGACATCGCGCGGCTCTACACCGTGATCCGTGAGCGCGAGCTCGGCATCCGTGCCACGCCCGCGCCCGTCGAGACCGCGACGAAGGCGAAGAAGACGAAGGCCAAGAAGGCGGATGCCGCTGACTCGGCCACGAAGGAAGAGGCCGAGTGATGGCTGAGACCACTGAGAAGAAGGCTGCGCCCAAGAAGCCTGCCGCCAAGAAGCCGGCCGCCGCGAAGGTCGAGGCCCCCGTGGTCGAGACCCCCGAGGCCCCCGAGGTCGTCGAGGCCAAGGGCCACGAGTCGTCGGAGCACGACGTCCGCGACGCCGACGCCCGCGGCTACCGCAAGGCCCGCCGCGGCTACGTCGTGAGCGACAAGATGGACAAGACGATCGTCGTCGAGGTCGAGGACCGCGTGAAGCACCCCCTCTACGGCAAGGTCATCCGTCGCACGTCGAAGGTCAAGGCGCACGACGAGGGCAACACCGCCGGCATCGGCGACCTCGTCCTCATCAACGAGACCCGTCCGCTCAGCGCCACGAAGCGCTGGCGCCTGGTCGAGATCCTGGAGAAGGCCAAGTGATTCAGACTGAGTCCCGCCTCAAGGTCGCCGACAACACCGGCGCGAAGGAGCTGCTCACCATCCGCGTGCTCGGCGGCTCCAGCCGTCGCTACGCCGGACTCGGTGACGTCATCGTCGCGACCGTCAAGGACGCGATCCCGGGCGGCAACGTGAAGAAGGGCGACGTCGTCAAGGCGGTCATCGTCCGCACTGTCAAGCAGACCCGTCGTCCCGACGGCTCGTACATCAAGTTCGACGAGAACGCCGCCGTGATCCTGAAGAGCGACGGGGAGCCCCGCGGCACCCGCATCTTCGGCCCGGTCGGCCGTGAGCTTCGCGACAAGAAGTTCATGAAGATCGTCTCGCTCGC
>CAZMGD010000244.1:0-1619 GCA_964565705.1 uncultured Ilumatobacteraceae bacterium
CGACGTGACCTCGTACTTCACGTTCGTGATCTGGCGCAACGACGACTTCTCCGTGTCGGCCGAGGAGGTCATCCGCTTCGACCTGGCGATCGGTGCGGAAGACAAGCGGATGCTCGAGAAGGTGCACGGACTGATGCCGCTCGACAACACGACGCTGGTGAGCGTGCAGGCCGACAAGGCGTCGGTCGAGTGGCGCCGCCGGCTGATCGCGCTGATGGAGTCGGCCGCTACGTCGTCCGTCGCGCACGCGTCGCCCGCCGCCGGCCAGTAGCCGAGCGCGTGCAACCTGCACGCGCTTGTCCACGACTGGAAACGATGCGTTCACAAGCGATTCGTACGTTGCGGCGATGGCACTCGATCTCGCCCAGCCTCTGCCGACGACCACCCACCACCTCCCTGCCACCCCCGACACCTGCTACTGGGGCTACATCGATCGCGAACAGCCGCCGTGCCTCATCGTGCAGAGCGGCGACGTCATCGAGATCGAGGCGGTGACGCACCACGCCGGCGACGCACCCGACCTCTTGATGGACGACGGCATCCGCGCGATCTGGTCGGCGATCGCCCCCGAGACCCGCGGGCCCGGCGTGCACATCCTCACCGGACCGATCTTCGTGGAGGGCGCGGAGCCCGGCGACTCGCTGCTCGTCCAGATCCTCGACATGACGCCCCGCCTGCCGTACGGATCGAACTGCGCCGCCAACTGGGGCCTGCTGTACGACACGTTCGGCAAGGAACGGATCACGATCTACGGCCTCGACATGGAGGCCGGTGGCGCCAACTTCCCGGCGACCGCGCACCCCGAGTTCGGCTTCGACTTCACGGCCCGCCCCGTCTACGACCTGCCCGGTGTGATCTCCGAGCCCGACCTGGCGTCGCGGCAGCCGTTCGGCCGGGCGGTGCGAGTGCCGGTGCGGCCGCACTTCGGCGTGATGGGCGTCGCCCCGGCCGAGAGCGGACGGCTGTCGTCGATCCCTCCGGGCGTGTTCGGCGGCAACGTCGACAACTGGCGCATCGGGCCCGGCGCGACCATGGCCTACCCGGTGTTCGCCGAGGGCGGGCTGCTGTACGTCGGCGACCCACACTTCGCCCAGGGCGACGGCGAGATCTGCGGAACCGCGATCGAGGCATCGCTCAGCGCACGCATCCAGGTCAGCGTCGCCAAGGGCATCGGCAACACGTCGCCACTCCTGGAGACCGCCTCCCACTGGTACACCCACGGCTTCGGTGCCGACCTCGACGCGGCGATGCGCATGGCCGCCGAGCAGATGCTGTGGTTCCTCCAGGACCACTACGAGATGACCCGCGACGATGCCTACTCCTTGTCCTCCGTGGCCATGGATCTCGGGGTCACCCAGGTCGTCGACGGCACCATCGGCTGCCACGCCGGCATCCCCAAGGGCATGTTTGTGTAACCGCCGTGATGCTGGCTCGCTGCTGTGATGCTGGCTCGCTGCGCTCGCTGTCTGCGCCTGGGCTCGCCGAGGGTGCTCGCTTCGCTCGCGTGGGTCGGCTGCGGCGCAGGTTCGTGGCGGCGTCCGTTGTGTTCGGGTAGCTCGCTGCCGTGATGCTGGCTCGCTGCGCTCGCTGTCTGCGCCTGGGCTCGCCGAGGGTGCTCG
>CAZMGD010000245.1:0-1615 GCA_964565705.1 uncultured Ilumatobacteraceae bacterium
GTGATTCGACCGAGGAGGTCCATCGTGAAAGCACTCGTGTACCACGGCCCGGGCAAGAAGTCCTGGGAGGAGGTCCCCAAGCCGTCGTTGCTCGCCGACACCGACGCGATCGTCCGCGTGGATGCAGTCACCATCTGCGGCACCGACCTGCACATCCTCAAAGGTGACGTACCCGAGGTCACCGACGGCCGGATCCTCGGCCACGAGGCGGTCGGCACCGTCGAGGAGGTCGGCTCCGCCGTCAAGAACGTGAAGCCGGGCGACAAGGTGCTGGTGTCCTGCATCACCGCCTGCGGCGCCTGCCGCTACTGCCGCGAGGGCGCCTACGGACAGTGCCTCGGCGGCGGGGGCTGGATCCTCGGCCATCTGATCGACGGCACGCAGGCCGAGTACGTCCGCGTGCCGTTCGCCGACACGTCGACGTACCTGGCCCCCGATGGCGTGAGCGACAGCGAGCTGCTGATGCTCGCCGACATCCTGCCCACCGGTTACGAGGTCGGCGTGCTCAACGGCGGGGTGCAGCCTGGTGACGTCGTGGCCGTCGTCGGTGCAGGGCCGATCGGTCTGTCCGCGATCAGCGGTGCCCGACTGTTCAGCCCGAGCCACGTCGTCGCGATCGATCTCGCCGACAGCCGGCTCGAGGCGGCCAAGCAGTTCGGTGCCGACGTGACCGTCAACAACGGCCGCGAGGACCCGCTCAGCGTGGTGCGCTCGCTGACCGACGGGCTCGGCGCCGACGTCGCGATCGAGGCGGTCGGCGTGCCGGCCACGTTCGAGCTCGCCGCCGACCTCGTCCGTGCCGGTGGCCGCGTCGCCAACGTCGGCGTGCACGGCACGCCCGCCACGCTGCACCTCGAACGGCTGTGGATCAAGAACGTGACGATCACGACGGGGTTGGTGGACACCTACTCCACCCCGACGCTGCTGAAGCTCGTCGCCAACCGCCAGGCGGCGGCGGGCGACTTCGTCACCCACCACTTCCAGCTCGACCAGTTCATGGAGGCCTACGACGTCTTCGGCCGGGCCGCCGACACTGGAGCGCTCAAGGTCGTGTTGACCCGGGCCGCGTAGCGCGGCCCCAGCGGATCCTCGCCGGACGGCGGACCGGCGAGGATCTACGCTGGGGGCATCGATGGACGAGGTCGCTGAGCACCCGCGCCGCTCGCGCCTGCGGGCTCGCTGGCGGGCGATCGTCGAGGCGATCTCGTGGACCACCCCGACCTCCACCGAGATCGGCGTCGTCATCAAGTCGGCGATCGGTGCAGGGCTGGCGTGGACCGCCGCCACGCTGCTGACCGATGTGCCGCATCCGGTGCTCGCGCCGCTCACCGCGATCGTGATCGTGCAGGTGTCGGTGCGAGCGTCGGTGCTGTCGGCCTTGCAGCGCAGCGCCGGCGTCGTGCTCGGCGTGCTGCTCGCGGTCGGGGTCAGCGACACGCTCGGCCTGAACGCGGTCTCGATCACAGGCCTCGTCGCCGTCTCGCTCGGCTTTGCCCAACTCGTGCTCCGGCTGCCGGCGCCGGCGGCCCGCCAGGTACCGATCAGCGCGCTCGTCGTCCTCGCCGCCGTGGGTGCGGGGCCCGACGTCAGCGCGTGGCACCGCCTGCTCGACACC
>CAZMGD010000246.1:0-1610 GCA_964565705.1 uncultured Ilumatobacteraceae bacterium
TCGGGCGAGGTCGTCCATGCGGGCGTAGGTGACGGCGTGGCCGTTGTGGCAGGCGCTGATCCCGAGCGCGCACGCCAGGTAGGTTTTGCCGCCTCCGGTTGGGGAGATGATCAGCAGGTTCATCGGGTCTGCCCGCCAGTCGTGGGCGGCGTAGCGGCGCATCCGGACTTGGGTGATGCCGCGTCCGTCGCGGTAGTCGAACTCGCCGATCGACGCGGCCGGGATCGGGAATCGGGCGTGGCGGATGAGCTTGTCGACCTTGTGTGCCCGTCGGAGTTCGAGGGCGTCGTCGACCGCGGTCAAGAACAACTGCTCGGGGGTGAGGATGTCGTTGGCCTCATCGGCGATGAGCTCTTCGAAGCGGGTCGCGACGTGGGTGACGCGCAGGGCACGGAACTTGTCGTAGTCGATGCTCGTGAACGTCATTGGCCGCCCTCCTCGCCGATCTGGGTGGCGTAGTGGGAGGCGTCACGAACGAACACGTCCGGGCCGACTGTTGTTGCGCCGCTGCGTTTGCGCGTCGATGCCGCCGGGGTCATCGGCCGGGGTTTCTTGGTGTCGCTGTCGATGCCGGCCATGATCCGCTTGATCGTCGTGTAGGTCGCTTGGCCGTGGCGGTTCACGAGTTCCTGGCAGGCGGCTTCGAGGCGCTCACGGTTGCGTTTGCCGAGCCCGTTCAAGATGTTCTGGCAGTCGAGGTAGCCCTGCGCTTCGATCTGATGCCGGTCCAGGATCTGCTCGATGACTTGCACGGTCGCCGGTCCGAAGCTGCGCGCCCGGTCGGTGAACCAACGTCTCGACCAGAGTCCGTCGACGTCACGATGCTGCGGCGGCACATGCTCGGGCAACGTCGAGTATTGGCCCTTGCGGCCATGCAGCCGTCGGTGCTCGCAGACGACGTCATGTTCGTTGAACACCGTCACTGTCGAGGCGGTCAACCGGACACGCAGCAGCCGTCCGGCCAGCGTCCATGGCACCGAGTAGCGCTGCGTGTCGGCGGTGACGTGATAGTTCCGGCCGGCCTTCAATTCCTTCCAGGTCACCTCCTCGAAGCGGCTGTCGGGCAACGGGCCGAGCAGTCCGGCTTCCTCGTTGGTGAACCGTTCCCAGCGGGTCGTGCCATCGGCGCGGCGCAGATCACAGTTGATCTCGTGCACCCGTTCGTCGATCGCGTCGTTCAGCTCGGCCAACGTCGTGAACACGTCATCTTCGAGATAGCCGATGACCCGCTTGTTGACCACGTTCACCGCGTTCTCCGCCGCTGCCTTGTCACGCGGTCGGCGGGCACGGGCCGGCACGATCGCGCAGCCGTAATGATCCGCCAACTGCTGATAGCGGCCGTTCACGACCCGCTCCGCGTCGCCCTTGCGTGCCAGGTGTGTCGACGTCGCGGGGTTGTCCGGGACCACGATCTGGGGGACCCCGGCGACGAAGCAGAACGCGCGCACGTGCGCGTCCAACCATGCCTCGCTGCGCATGTTCTCATAGGCCCGGCAGAACAGGACTCCCGAGAACGGCAACACCGCCACGAACAACACCGCTCGGGTGATCTCACTGAGCATCCCCCCGTTGGACGGACACTTCGTATAGGAGGAAGTCCATGTCCAACA
>CAZMGD010000247.1:0-1595 GCA_964565705.1 uncultured Ilumatobacteraceae bacterium
GGTTCGCATGTCCAGCATCCAGGATCCCCGTGGATTCAGCTCAATCTCGTCGACGTGGCGCGTAGCGCTTCTTGGTAGCGCGAGTCCATGTAGTTGGTAGCGCGGTTCCGGGCAAGCGGTAGCGGCCCGGTGGGGGTGCTCTGCTGAGACGTCGACGGCACATGGGTGTCGTCGTTTCTCGTCTTGGAAGGGCGGAGTTGATGGTCGACTACCGAAGAGTCTTGGTGTTGTTGCTCGAGGGGCGCAGCTACCGCGATGTCGTGGAGATCGTGGGGTGCTCGCATCGTGACGTGTCACGGGTGCGAGAAGCGGTCCGGCTGCACGGGGTGACGGCGGCGTCGGAGGTGAGCGATGCCGACCTGGCGGGTTGGTTCCCTGATGGGCGTCGGCGGGTGTCGGACGAGTACGACCAGCCCGACCTCGCTCGGGTGCTGGCGTCGATGAAGCACAACCGGCATTACACGTTGTTGCTGGGGTGGCGTCGTTACGCCGACGCGACGAGCCCGGGCCTGAAGAAGTACGGGTACTCGCAGTTCTGCGCACTGTTCGCCGACTACGTACGCAGGAACGATTTGGTGGCGACGCTGCATCACGAGCCGGGCCGGGCGATGCTGGTGGACTGGGCGGGCGACACGATCGGCGTGGTCGACGCGGTGACCGGTGTGGGCATCTCCCCGTTGGGCGGACGGGTGGTTATGACGCTTGACGGTACTGCTGTTCCCACGCTGTGGGTGGGATGTGGTTGAGGCTCGAGTGCAGCCTGATGGAGTTGTACCAGGTGATCCAGCGGAAGATCGCCCGGCGGGCTTCGGCGCGCGTCGCGAACACGCGGCCCTGGAGGCATTCGCGCTTCAGTGACGCCCAGAACGACTCGGCGACGGCGTTGTCGAAGCATGTCGCCACCCGACCGACCGAGGGCCGGAGCTGGTGGGTCCCGCAGAAGTCGAGGTAGTCGTTCGAGGTGTACTGCGACCCGCGGTCGGCGTGAGCGATCACGCCGGCCACGACGCCGTCGCGGGCGGCGATGGCCATGGCGAGCGCGTCGAGGACCAGCTCGGTGCGCATGTGGTCGGCCATCGAGTAGCCCAGCAGCCGGCGGCTGCCCAAGTCGAGCACCGACGCGAGGTACAGCCAGCCTTCGCCGGTGGCGATGTAGGTGATGTCCTGACACCGCGCCACATCTGGTGCGCCGGGGTTGAAGGCCCGGCCGACGAGGTCTGGGATCGTGTAGCCGTCGGCACCGGGGAACGTGGTGCGGACCCGGCGACGGATGCAACGCCCGGCCATGCCGTGCTTGCGCATCAGGCGTCGCACCCGCTTCTCGTTGACGACGACCCCGCCGCGGCGCAACTCGCGGTGCATCCGCGGGACGCCGTAGTTGCCGTCGGCAGCGTCGAAGATCTCGCGCATCAACTCGACCAGGTCGGCCTCGGCGATCTCCCGCTCGGTCGGCCCGGCCGCCTCACGGGTGCACCAGTCGTAGAACCCCGACGTCGACACCTCCGCCACTTCGCACGCCTTGGTCACCGGGAATCCGGCTGCCTTCTGGTCAGCGACACACTCGTAGCGGCTCACGATGTCGACTCCTTCACCCA
>CAZMGD010000248.1:0-1554 GCA_964565705.1 uncultured Ilumatobacteraceae bacterium
TCGGGCTCGCCAGCTACGGCGTCAGCAAGTGGGCGATCCGGGGCCTCACCAAGTACGGCGCCGCCGACCTCGGCCCGAGCGGCATCCGGGTGAACTCGGTGCACCCCGGGGCGATGATGGGCACGACGATGTTCCCCGGCACGTTCGACCAGGATGCGTACGAACAGGTGGAGCAACGTCTCCCGCTGCGCCGGGTCACCGACGCCGCCGACGTGGCCGAGGCCGTCGTCTGGCTGCTGTCGGACCGTTCCCGTCAGATCACCGGGCGCGAGCACGTCGTGGATGCCGGCGCGACGATCGGCGGCTGACCGATCGGTCCCTCTCCCATGGACGCGACCGAGTTCCTGCCGGGCGACCCGATCGCCGACTCCCCCGAACGGACCGCGCTGCGAGCCACCGTGCGCCGCCTCGTCGCCGACGTCTCGCCGCCCGAGCGCACCTGCGCGCTGGACGAGGCCGAGCAGTTCGACGACGTGCTGCATGGCGCACTCGCCGAGCTCGGACTGCTCGGCGTCGGCGCGCCAGCGACGGTCGGCGGCGAGGGCGACGTGCGCGACCAGCTCGTCATCGTCGAGGAGCTCGCCGCCGGGCCGACGTCGATGGCCGCGTTCCTGATCGCCCAGTACGCGGTCACCCAGGTGCTCGCCGCGTACGGCAGCACCGACGAGCACCACGCCATCCTCGGCGACCTCCTCCACGGCCGCACGAAGCTGTCGTTCGCGCTCTCCGAACCTGCCGGGGGCACCGACGTCGCGCGCGTGATGCGCACGCGGGCCGACGTGCAACCGAACGGTGGCTGGCGCGTCTCGGGCCAGAAGATGTGGACCTCCGGGGCGACGATCGCCAGCCACATCGTCGTGCTGGCGCGCACCTCACCGTGGGACCGCAGCCCGGTGCACGGCGTGACGATGTTCCTCGTGCCAGCGGACGCCGACGGCGTCGAGGTGCGCGAGATCGAGACGTTCGGCATCCACGGCATGTCGACGTGCGAGGTGTTCCTCGACGACGTCGCGCTCGCGCCCACCGCCGTGCTCGGAGAGGTCGACCAGGGCATGCGCCAGGTCTTCGCCACGATCAACCGCGAAGGGTTGAACGCGGCCGCAGCGTGCATCGGTGTCGGCCGGGGTGCGCTGGAAGTCGTGCTCGCCCACGTGCGCGATCGCGAGGTGTTCGGCCGTCCGATCGGTGCCTTCCAGGCGCCGCAGCACCGCCTGGTCGACGCCGCGGTCGCCCTCGAGAGCGCCCGCAGCCTGATGGTGCGCGCTGCGGAGATCGAGGTGGCCGGCGGCCGTGCCGACGTGCTCGCGGCGATGGCCAAGCTCGTCGCGTCTGAGGCAGCCGAGCAGGCGTGCCTGGCCGGCATGCAGCTCATGGGAGGCATGGGCTACACGCGGCAGGTGCCGCTCCAGCGGCTCTTCCGTGACGGCCGGCTGTGGAGCTTCTCCCCGCTCACCAACGAGATGGTGCGCAACCGCATCGGCGAGCAGCACCTGGGCCTGCCGCGCTCCTACTGAGCGAGGCGTACCACCCCCCGGAGGGTGGGGCCAGCCACCC
>CAZMGD010000249.1:0-1543 GCA_964565705.1 uncultured Ilumatobacteraceae bacterium
GACGGCTGGTCCGCCGCAACGTCACCCGTATCGCGCACGGTGTCGGCCTCGCCGACGGCGAGGTCGTGCTCACCGCCGATCTCGATCGAGCGGATCCGGTCGTGCTGCTTCGCGTCGCCGCCGCAGCAGCAGCGGCGGGCGCGCCGATCAGCCGTGAGGCGCTCGTCGAGCTGGCCCGCATCGCCCGACCGATCCCCGAGCCGTGGCCCGAGCACGCCCGCCGCTCGCTCCTCAACCTGCTGAGCGCCGGGCGGGGCCTGATCGGCGCGGTCGAGGAGCTGGACCACTACGACCTGTTCCAGATCGTGCTCCCGGAGTGGCAGCACGTGCGGGCCCGCCCGCAGCGCAACGCATTCCACCGCTACACGGTCGATCGGCACCTGCTCGAGACGGTGTCCAACGCCGCGGCGCTCGCCCGCGACGTCTCGCGCCCGGACCTCCTCCTGCTCGGCGCGTTGCTCCACGACATCGGCAAGGGCCAGCCCGGCGACCACACCGAGCAGGGGATGATCATGGCCGACGTCGTGCTCGCCCGGCTCGGGGTTCACCCCGAGGACAGCGCACGGGTGACCGGCCTGATCCAGCACCACCTGCTGCTCGGCGAGACCGCGACGCGTCGCGACCTCAGCGATCCGCGCACCGCGCAGATGGTGGCGGAGGCGGTCGGCGACATCGAGCAGCTGCACCTGCTGCGCACGCTCACCGAGGCCGACGCGCGGGCGACCGGACCGACCGCTTGGACCGGCTGGCGCGTCGACCTGATCGACGAGCTCGTCGCCCGCACCGCCGCCCAGCTCGAGGGCCGCAAGTATCCGGACGTGACCGGGTTCCCCGCGGCCCGCCACGCCAACGTGATCGAGCACACGCGAGACGACGGCGAGGCCTACCTCGAGGTGCTCTCGACGGGGGAGATCGCGACCTGCGTGATCGCCGCGCCCGACCGTCCTGGGCTGTTCGCCAACGTCGTCGGCGCGCTCGCGCTGCACGGCGCCGACGTGATCAGCGCCGACGTCTGGACGACCGACGACGGCACCGCCGTCGACGAGTTCAACGTGGTGCGCCGCCTCGGCGGCGAGACCGACTGGCGGCGGGTCGAGTACGACTTGCGCGGCTCACTGTCGGGCGCGCTGGACCTGCCGACGAAGCTCGCCGGCCGTACCCGCACGTACGCCCGCGCCCACAAGGCTCAAGCGGCAGCGGCACCGAGGCTCGAGGTGCTCGTCGACAACGACGCGTCGTCGGCGTTCACCGTGATCGAGGTCCGCGCTCCCGACGGCATCGCCGTGCTGCACCGGCTGGCGAGCGCCCTGTTCGAGGCCGGTCTCGACCTGGCCCACGCCAAGGTCGCCACGCTCGGCCACGAGGTGGTCGACGTGTTCTACGTCCGGACCGGCTGCCCGGCGACGAAGGTGCCCGAGGCCGAGCACGGCGACCTGCGACGCCGCCTCGTCGACGCGCTCACCACCCCCGACCCCTGACCGGCAGGTGTCAGAACGTCGGGGACTGTGATCCAGGTCGCTGGCTCTGCCGTTCTGACACCGCG
>CAZMGD010000250.1:0-1526 GCA_964565705.1 uncultured Ilumatobacteraceae bacterium
TCACCAAACGCAACCGCCACGTACGAGCAGCTGTGGTTGTCGGTTGCAGCGTAGGTGAGGGCCGCCAGGACATCGTTCCGCTGTGACCGTCTGGAGATCGTTCCGGTCGGTGAGGTTGGGTTCCGCAGGGAGATCGTTCCGGTTCGCTTGTTTGTTCGTGGTGATCGAGCAAGGGAGCCGATGTGTCAGAGCTGGAGTTGCGGGTGGAAGCGGTGCGTCGCCGGTTGGCGGGCGAGTCCCCGACTGAGATTGCGGTGGCGTTGGGACGCACGACGCGCTGGGTGCGTAAGTGGGTGGCCCGTCACGACGACGACGGCCACAGCGACGAGTGGGCGCAGTCGCGGTCTCGGGCGCCGATCACCTCGCCGACGAGGACACCACGCGAGGTCGAAGAACAGATCTTGGCGTCACGGGCCCGGCTGGTCGCGAACCCTCGAGCCCAGTACGGGTCTTTGGCGATCCAGTGGGATCTGCGACGTGTCGGCGTCGAGCCGATCCCACCGGCACGAACGATCGAGCGGGTCCTCGAACGTGCCGGTGTCGCGCAGCCCCGCCGGCGACGACCCGAGCAGTATCAGTCCAAGAACGTGCCGTACCCGAGCCGGCTCGCCCCGGAGCCGGGGACCACGCATCAGATCGACATGATCGGCCCGCGGCATCTGTTCGGCGCCGCCCGGTTCCACACCCTCAACTTGATCGACGTCGGCTCACACCGCGTCGGCAACGACATCGTCACCGAGACCCGCCCCGCCGTGCTCGTAGCGGCGCTGTGCAGGATCTGGGGACGTGTCGGCGTGCCCGCTGTGGCCCAGTTCGACAACCACGCCAACTTCCGTGGCGGGATCCCACCGGCATGGCAGTACTTCTCCCCGATCGTGGCGGCCTGTCTCGATCTCGACGTGACCGCCCGTTTCATCCCTGTGCGCGAGCCGTGGCGCAACGGTGTCGTCGAGCACTTCAACGACGTGTGGGACAAGTCGTTCTTCCGCACCGAAGTGTTCACCGACATCGACCACCTGCGCGCCGAGAACGCCACGTTCGTCGAGTTCCACAACACCCACCACCGCTACAGCGCCCACGCCGGCGCCACCCCCAACCAGGTGTGGCTCAACCGGCTCTGCCCGAGCCTGCCCGTCGACTACCAGCCCCCGACACGGCTGCCCGCCAAGGGCCGAATCGAAGTCGTCCGCTACATCCGATCAAACCGTGAACTCGCCCTGTTCGGTAAGCGCGTCACCCTCGCCGACAAAGACATCCACCAGTACGTCACCGCGATCATCAAAGTTCGAACACGCAAGCTGATCGTCATCGACACCAACGGCGAGATCATCCACCACGCCGACTTCAACCTCTCCCGTGAACTGCGATAACCGGAACGATGTCCCTGCGCAAACCGGCCTCAGCGATCGGAACGATGTCCTGACGGCCCAACCACCTCACCCCAAGCGGAACGATGTCTTGGCGGGCAGGAGCTAGCGACCGTCACGGCGACCCGCATCCAGGATGCGGGCTCGGAACATGGCGTT
>CAZMGD010000251.1:0-1517 GCA_964565705.1 uncultured Ilumatobacteraceae bacterium
CCCTCGTACTGGAAGTGGTGCTCGGTGGTCCAGAACGTGTCGTAGCCGAGGCGATCAGCGAGGACCGCGCTCTCCACGTACGACATGGTGCCGGCCCACACCTCCTCGTTGGAGTACCGCCGATCCATCGGGTTCGGCGGCCCGGCGCCCGCATCCGACATCTCGACGCCGCCGAAGAAGAACGCTCCGAGTTTCACGATCGAACGCTTCCACACCTGCCGGGCACCCGCCAAGCGATCCGCCCGGGATTCACGCGGACGCAACACCCCTACAGTGGGGCGGGTGATCGACCTCGGCGATCCGGCGTTCCTGGCCGACCCGTACCCGCAGCTCGCCGCGCTGCAGGCCGAGGCCCCGATCGTCCGCTACGAGCCGACCGGGCAGTGGCTGGTGACCCGCTACGACCTCGTCCACGCCGCGCTGCGCGACCGGCGGATGGGCCGCGCCTACGACCACCGCTACACGTCCGCCGAGTTCGGCCGAACCGAACCCGACCCGCGCTGGGCGGACTTCGCGACCTCCGAGCGGTGGTCGCTCTTGAACCTCGAGCCGCCGGACCACACCCGGATCCGAGCCCTCGTGTCCAAGGTGTTCACGCCGCGATCGGTGAACGCGCTCCGTACGGACGTGGAGGAGGTCGCCGCCCGCACGCTCGCGGGCTGCCTGGCGAACGACACGTTCGACGTGATCGCCGACTATGCGCAGCCGTATTCGGTGGAGGTCATCTGCTCATGGCTCGGCGTGCCGTTCGCGGATCGCCAACTGTTGCTCGACTGGTCGCATGCGATCGTCAAGATGTACGAGCTCGACACGTCCGACGAGCAGCGCCTCGCCGCCAACCGGGCGGCGGGTGAGTTCGTCGCCTACGTCGAGGCGTTGATCACGGACAAGCGCCGCAACCCCGACGGCGCGCTGGTGTCGCAGCTCGTCGCCGTGGAGGAGGAGGGAACCCGCCTCACGGCCGATGAGATCGTGTGCACCGTGATCGTGCTGCTCAACGCCGGGCACGAGGCGACCGTGAACACGCTCGGCAACGGCATGCGCGCCTTCTGGTTGCATCCGCAACAATGGGAACGCGTGACGTCGGGCGACGTTGCAGCCCGCACTGCGATCGAGGAGATGCTGCGCTGGGACGCTCCGCTCCAGCTGTTCGAGCGCTGGGTGCTGGACGACGGCGTGGAGATCGCCGGGCAACAACTCGCAGTCGGCGACGAGATCGCGATGCTGTTCGGCGCAGCAAACCGCGACCCACGGCACTTCCCCGACCCCGACCGCTTCGACGCCGGGCGGGGCGACGCCAGCCACGTCGGGTTCGGCGGCGGCATCCACTTCTGCGTCGGTGCCCCGCTGGCCCGCCTGGAGCTGGAGGTCAGCGTCGCCCAGTTCGCCCAGCACCTCTCACGGATCGATGCCGTCGAGCCACCCCGCTACCACCCGGCGTTCGTGATCCACGGCCTGGAGCGCCTGGAGATCACCGCCCACCCGTGACGTCATCCCCGCCCAGATCGAGCTAGCAC
>CAZMGD010000252.1:0-1510 GCA_964565705.1 uncultured Ilumatobacteraceae bacterium
CGCCGTCCTTGTCGTTGCGACGGAAGTCGATCACGCGGTACTGGCGCTTGTGGCCACCACCGATGTGACGGGTCGTGATGCGGCCCTGGTTGTTGCGGCCGCCGGTCTTCGACAGCGGGCGAAGGAGCGACTTCTCAGGCGTCGATCGGGTGATCTCAGCGAAGTCCGCCACCGACGAGCCGCGACGACCGGGGGTCGTGGGCTTGTACTTGCGAATAGCCATATCTGTTGTCCTCTATCCCGACCGTCAGCCGACTGCCGTGAAGATGTCGATGGTGCCCGACTTCAGGGTCACGATGGCGCGCTTGGTGTCCTTGCGCTTGCCGGTGCCGAAGCGGGTGCGGCGGGCCTTGCCGACGCGGTTGAGCGTGTTGACCGCAGCGACCTTGACGCCGAAGATCTTCTCGATCGCGAGCTTGATCTCGGTCTTCGTCGCACGGGTGTCGACGAGGAACGTGTACTTGCCCTCGTCGATGAGCCCGTAGCTCTTCTCCGAGACGATCGGCTTCAGGATGATGTCGCGCGGGTCCTTGTTGGCGGCGATGGTGCTCATGCCGAGACCTCCTCGGTGGCGGAATCAGTGGATGCCGCGGCATCCGTCTTCGATGTCACGAAGGCGTCGTAGGCGGCCTTGGTGAAGACGATGTCGTCGGAGACGAGCACGTCGTAGGCGTTGAGCTGACCGAAGGTCAGAACGTGGACGTACGCGAGGTTGCGCACGCTCTTGACCGTCAGCTCGTCGTCGCGGTCGATGACCACGAGCACGTTCTTGGTCGCGTTCAGGCTGGACAGCACCGACGCGGCGGCCTTCGTCGAGGGCGCGCCCTCGATGCCGAAGGTCTCCACGACGTGCAGACGCTCGCCACGAGCCCGATCGCTGAGCGCACCCAGCAGGGCGGCGGCGATCATCTTCTTGGGCGTGCGCTGCGAGTAGTTGCGCGGCTTCGGTCCGTGGACGATGCCACCGCCGGTCATGTGCGGCGCGCGGATCGAGCCCTGGCGGGCGTTGCCCGTGCCCTTCTGCTTGAAGGGCTTGCGGCCGGCGCCCGAGACCTCACCGCGACGCTTGGTCGAGTGGGTGCCCTGGCGAGCCGCCGCGCGCTGTGCGACGACGACCTGGTGGATCAGCGGGATGTTCGTCTTGACGTCGAAGAGCGCGGCGGGCAGCTCGACAGAGCCTGCCTTCTTGCCGTCAGCGCCACGGACGTCGAGCGCGAGAGTCGAGTCAGCCATGTGCTCAGGCCCCCTTCACTGCGTTGCGGACGTAGACGATGCGGCCGCGCGCACCGGGGACGGCGCCCTTGACGAGCAGCAGACCCTTCTCGGCGTCGACGGCGTGCACCGTGAGGTTGAGGACGGTCACGCGCTCGCCGCCCATACGGCCGGCCATGCGCATGCCCTTGAAGACGCGGCTCGGGGTCGACGACGCGCCGATCGAACCGGGCTTGCGGTGGTTGCGGTGGGCACCGTGGCTCGCGCTGACGCCCTTGAAGTTGTGACGCTTCATGAC
>CAZMGD010000253.1:0-1506 GCA_964565705.1 uncultured Ilumatobacteraceae bacterium
TCGGTCGCTACCCATACGCCGAGGCTACAGCGAGCCGGCGATGGCAGTGGTGAGGCTTGTCCTCGCTGCAAGGCAGGCAGCCATCGGCGATCAGCCGCGCGGGCGCCGGTCACCAGGTGCAGGGTGATTGGCGACGCTCGTCGAGCACGCCGACGTCGTCACGAAGCTCGGCCCCGCCACGAGCATGAGCGTCGAACACCGACTCCAACACGGCCGACGCTACAACGCGACGCCACGGACCAACGTCCCTGCCTGAACAAGCACGCGGACAGGTTCGGCCGCCTGCACTGGCTGGGTGCTCCGTTCGAAATCGCTCGCGAGCAGATCGCGTAGACGCGGCAGGTCGTAGAGCAGAAAGTCGGTGGCCGAAGGCACCCCATCGGCGGTCCGTTCGCCCGGGAGCTGAGCGTCGAGGAGTAGAGCGACGCTACTGAACGGCGAGTTCGGGATCGTCCATCGCGACCAGTGTCAGCGCTCGCGCGTAGCCGCCATCGCTCAGCCAGTCGCGGAGAATGCGTTGCGCTTCGGGCGAGAATGCTGACTCGATCGGCCCCGACACCTTTGGCGTCAGTTCCCCGAGCTCGGCCGCTCGAACGCGACTCCGTCGGATCACGGAAGCGAGGTGATCGTCCATCTGCCGGATCGCCATGGCCTCAAGCTAACAGGAGGGTGCCACTGCTCGACCGACGACCTGGCGGAGTGGTGGGGTGAGGCCGACGGCGTGGGCGGCGGTGTAGCGATAGAGGGCGTCGGTGGTGCGTTGCTCTTCGACGAGGGCGACCTTGGCGAGCTTGATCACGTGCGGGTCACGATCCGCGACCGCCCGCGCGGCGATCTCCTCGCGGGACGGCCGGCGTGGTGACGTCGGCAGCATTCGAGCTACTGCCGACGTCGCTCTACGACGGCGACCTCGATCCAGCGGTCGCCGCCATCCAGCGCGTGCACTTCGACATCGTTCTTCCCGGACTCAATGATCCCCGACTGGCGCAACTCGACCCGCTGGACGACCAAGATCTGGAGGTCGTAGCTCGTCAGCACCTGGTACCGCACGTGGAGCGGCTCCTCGCCCTGTTCGGCCCCCGGCTTCACAAGTAGACTCCAACCCATCGCCACGTCGAAGACCATGACCACGATCGAGATCGACTACAGCCGGTACGGCCGTTCGAAGCGGATCACTGTGCCGTTGTTCAAGCGCGAACGTGTTGTCCAGATCGGTGAGCGAGTCCGAGTGGTTGGCGATGACGTCCCTGAACGCATCGCGACGGTGTCCGCCCTGCTCGATGGCGGCCGAAAGGCGGTCCTCGCCTTCGACGACACTCCCGACGCGGTCACTGAACACTGATCTTGGCGAGGCCGCCGGCGCGGCCGTTCTCGTGAACAATCTGCGCACCGGCGCCGTCGACAGCGATGTAGGCGCGCAGATCGTTAACGTGGGCGGTACTCCCGGCGCTCAGGACGGTGACGGCTTGGTTCGAACGATCTGATCGACGGGGCTGGCGGGGAGGC